>JAPLFQ010000005.1 GCA_026390595.1 Ignavibacteriales bacterium | reverse complement strand
GAACAGTATACTGCCCTGATGTCACATCTGCAACCACGGCTTCTCTAAATGCGGAACTGTATTGACGAACTACCTTTTCCATGGTCCTGGCTCCTGTCGATCGGTAAATGATTACCTGTCAACTTTTTCCAGGACGATACAACTTGTGCCTCGTCTTCCGTCTCACTTCTCACTTTTCACCATCATGTTCTTCAACAGCCCGAAATCAGTTTCAGCCTACAACTCACACCTTCATTTCAATTGTAAGCCCTTGCTGTGGAAGCGGCAGCCTCAGTTCACCGTTGACCAACGGCACCTTCCTGCCATTGACAAGAGCAGATGGTTCTTTCTCTGCTTTCGCAATCGTGAGATCGATCTTCTGGCCGCGCAGCGTAAGCGATGTGTGGACGGTACTCAATCCCTTCAGGAGCCTCGGGTGTATAACAAGTTCATTCGGCGAAGGGCGAACACCAACGAGGTGGTGCACGAGAAACATCACTATCTCCGCCCACGTCCAGGGCACAATGCCCAGCGGTGGAAGCGGCGGGACCGGACGATCTGCATGACACTCGAACCATGCTCCCGCTTTTCCGCCTGGCGCTTTCAGCAGCCAGTCGAGCCCGCGCCATACCTTTTCGTCGTCGCCCGCCTCATAGTATGCCCGGACGATCATCATGGTCGCGAAGGGCCACGATCCGGGGGAGTCGGGTTCCGACGTCACGTTGTACCGTGCGTATCCTCCTGTGGTCCACCGCTGATTCCAGAGTATTTCCATGGATTCGAGGGTCTTGATGGAAACCGGACTTTTTGGGTCGATGAGACCAAGGATAATCGGATAGACGCTTGCGCTGTCGGGATCGCAGTAGGATACCTTTTCAACATTCAGCGGAACTCCCGGCGGCATCGACTTTCGATTCGGCGGCTCGAATGTCTTCTGGACGTCGCCGTTCATCAGTCTTCGTTTGATGAACATGCCATCATCCACGAACGAGAACTTCGGATGGTTGAGGAACGAGCTCTTCATTTTCGATGAAGCCTCAATCCATTTTTTCGCGCTCGCGTTGTCCTTCATCTGGCGGGCGAAATCTGCGGCTGCCTGCAAACCGACGATGTTCCAGACCTGATAGGTGTGTTCATAACCTTCTTTGACGCCGAACGCAGGGTCGCGCTCCCAAAACTCCCGGGAATTTTTCACGAGCCCTGTCGCAGGATCGAGGAACTCCGGTTTCAGAACATAGTTTGCCACCGCTCTGATCTTTGGCCAGTAGCGTTTGATGATCGACTGGTCGCCTGTCCACACCCAATGCATCCACAGCGCGTACAGGAGCTGACCGTTCTGATCCAGCTCGGCAGTTTCGGGTGGTCTCTGTCTGCTCGCGTCCCTCGCGCGGCCTTCGTCGTCGATCGAACGATCGAAAATTCTGCGCAGGGAAATATCGGCGACATCGATGTGGCCGGAGAGAACGCTGCCGATGGCGATCATGCTTTGATCGCGGACCCATTCAAAATTGTATTGCCAGATTCCTGCATCCATTTTGCCGGATCGGGCAACCGCCGCTCTCAATCCACGCACGGAGCTGTTGAACAGGTGGTTGAGACCCTCATGATTTGTTTCACACACCGCCCGCTGGCTCCAGTACTTCTTCGTTTCTTTCATCATGGCGGGGAGGCCTTTTTTCTCGAACTTCGCGCGGGGGACGTCGAGTGTCAGTGCGACAATGGAGGTTTTCTTGCCGCCGGCCGGAATCTCGCCGAACTTGACGTTCAGATGCCTGTCACCGGCTGTGGCCTCGCCGAGACAGAACATTTCCATCGTCCCATACCCTTTTGCCTGCAGCGTTCCCAATGCGCGATCGACATGATAATCGTCAAAGAACATCAGGTTGGGGTACAGAAGAATAGAGCCGGAAACGTTGGCGGAAACCGACCCTTTGTTCTCAATCGTCACGCTCCTCACCAGCGCGGCATCCTGGCTGGGGCACATCAGTTCTTCCCGCACAGTGCAGTTCCCTGCTTCCCATTCCATCACGATGGTCGGCACGCGATCCGGAAACTCCCATCGCACCGTCGACTTTGCAAATTCAGGCGTATAGCCCTTGCCGTCAACCATCGCCGTAAACCTGGTATTCTGCAATCCCCGTTCCGGATGAAAAAGGTATGTGCTCATCTTCCGGGCGAAATGCTCCGAAGACATGAAGAGCAATCCGCAATGAGTGCCGGACTCGGGCGTCGGGGCGGTTTGCACTGCAAAGAGAATCTGACCATTGCCGAGCATGTAATACTCAAGGCCGGGATTGTTTGTCCGAAAATCCCGGTCGATTTTTTGTTCATTCTTCAGTGGAGCATCTTGCAGCGTATCGAAAGAGGGGCGTAACGTCGTAGCGATCGCACCCATCCCGGCATACTTCAGGAAATCCCGTCGTTCCAAACTCATGTTTTGATCTCCAGTTCGGCATACACCTCAGCCAGATAGTTGTTCAGCGTGATCACGTTTTGCCTTGATTTGTCGATCAGGGGGAGGCAGTGCGTTTCGATCGTCACGTGTTGTACGATCTGATCACGGACAATAGCTTTCAACTGTCCCTTCCAATCGATCGCTCCTTCACCCACGGGGACGCATCGGATAAGGGCTCCTTCGCTCGTATCCTTCACGTGTACGTTCGCGATGAGTGCCTTCACCGAATTGTAGCCGTCAGGATACGGCGTTTCCGGCGTTCCGTATCCGTTGCACGGATCCCAGTTCGCGCGCAGCGACGGAGAATTGACGGTACCGATAAGCTTCGCCGTATTTGCACCTGAGTCACACCAGAATCCCGGCTCGTTCTCAACGACAAGCTTCACTCCTTCCTTCTGAGCGACCTCTGCCGCCCGCGCCATCAGTTCTGTTGCCCGGAAGAAATTGTCAGCACTTTCGTTCTGCTCGCGTTGAAATCCGAACACAATTATCATGGATGTGCCAAACTCACGTGCCAGGTCCAGTGTTTTCGGAAGTGTGGTCGAGAGTTCTTTCTCCAGACCGGCAGTCTGCGACAAGGGGAGTTTGAATATTCCCGGTGAGAGCGCGGTGACCGCCAGACCGTTATTCTTGACAAGTGTCTTGATTTCACGCAGCTCGGACTGATCGACTGCGGGGATGCGCCCTGTTTTCAGGACGCGGATTTCAAAGATAGAAATGCCCCATTCAGCTGCGTGGTGCGCGGCCTCACCAAAATCAGGTGACACCTCGTCACTTACGATGCCCAGCGCTATGCGATTCATGAAAGTACTTCCATTGAGTGATGTCGTCTGTTTCGCTCTGTGCGCGCGTCACCGCGGGAGCGAACAGCATTCAGGGTGTTATTCTTTGGTCGCAACTGCTTCGAAACCGATACGCCTCGAGATCAATTCCGACTCACGCTTGAGGATGGCGGCAAGAGTCTCGACGAGTTTTTTGTCCTTACTGCTGCGTTCCGAAGAAATGGCGGTCATGAGCGAAGCCACAACCTTGCCGGAGTGATCCCACAACGGGACGGCGATCGCGCACAGGTCTGCTTTATACTCGCCGTCACAGACCGCATACCCAAGGTGGCGCACTTCATTGAGACGTTTCTTGAGTTTCGCAGCGGTCGCAATCGTTTTGGGTGTGAATTTCCTGAAGCCATGGCGTTGTATCATCTCGTCGACAGCTTCGTCCGTCATGGCCGCCGCGATCACAAGCCCTGTTGCTGTGCAGTGGAAGGGAGACCTGCTGCCAAGCCGCGTCACCATTTTCCAAATCTCGGGCGTGTCGGCACGATCGACGAGAACGACCTCATCGTGATCGAGAAGCGCCAGATAGAAACTCTCCCGGGTTTCGTGGGCAAGTTTGAGGAGGTGCTGGTGTGCAATCGTCTTGAGATCGATTCGGGACAGGGCCGCGTTTCCCCAACCAAGCAGTTTCATGCCGAGGGTGAAGAGCTTTCGCTCTTTGTCCTCGGTGATGACCGAATGCTCATGAAGCGTATGGAGTATGCGAAACATCGTGCTCTTCGGTACTTTTGTCTGGGATGCGAGTTGGGCAAGCGACATGCCCTGCTGGGCGGAAGAGAGAATTTCGAGAACCTTTATCGCACGATCGACCGCGGGGACGGTGTAATTGAGTGCCATAGGGCATCATTTTGCTAATTGAATGGTGTTTAATTAAGGCGTGAAGAATGATAACAGAATAAACCGCGGATGTCAAGAAACAGCTTCGGGGAATCCCGGCGAGATTGTCCTTGAATGACGGTGCTTTTGAGTGTTCCCAACTATGAGAGGTCCGATTTGGACCCCTCACGCAGACGGATGTTCCAACTCCACGAGGGTGTAAGGACCCTTCGGTATGACGGCAATGGTCGCGTCCTCACCAAACTTTTTCAGACCTCGTTTGATCGCCTTTTCGACAGTCGATGCCGATTGAACGAAGAGCTTGTCCTTCTGCGAATCCTGAATACCGCTCGCGACGACAACAACGTCCGCCATGCGCGCCGCTTTTGCGCACTCCTGCAACTGCCACTGATCTATTTCAACGGGATTGTTGTGAATCCAATCATCGAATTCCTGTGCCGTGCCGAACCGCGTCGCCATCGTGGTGAATTGCTCTCCCCCCAATCCTTCGGCACATTCCGCCACCAGGATGAGCATTCCCCCTTTCCTGAGTACCGGAAGGGCTGCTGTCATCCCCTTGATGGCCTGATAGTAGGTAAGGTCAAGTGGAAATCCCGCACTCGTCGTGATGACGATATCCGCTGGCGCGGGTATCGTAGCTCTGACGAATCCGCGCACAGCCTCGACGCCCGCGGCATGAGCCTGGAGCGGATCCCCCGCGAATACACCCGTGATGTTCTTGCCCGCATCAAGCGACACATCGATCATGAAATCATGCCCCGCCATCCGTGCAATTTCCAGAAGTTCATGGTGCAGGGGATTGTGCTCGATGGATCCCTCCCGGCACAGTGGATCGTCAAGAAACCTAGGACTGTGGAGCACCTTGATCGTCTCCTCGCCCGCGTTTCCCGGCGCTATCAATTTGCGTCCGCCTGAAAAGCCAGCCATCAGGTGCGGCTCGATGAAACCGACAGTCAGCTTCAGGTCCGCTTCGACGTACCATTTGTCGATGAAGACCGGCGTGTTCTTCTTCGTAACGCCGAGGTACGCCTGCTCTTCACGAACACTCGCCTGATGATCGACAACCCGGTACCGAGAGACGATTTCACGACCGAGCATCAACTCCTTCTCTGCAGATGTGCTGGGCCGATGAAGCCCGGTCGCGATGAGAATCGTGATCTTCTCCTGCACAACGCCGCCTTCTTCCAGGATCCGGAGTATCGGCGGAAGCAGTTGTTTGTTCGGCACCGGGCGCGTAATGTCGCAGACCGCGATACAGACGCTCCTGGCATTCCCCGCCAGTTCGCTCAGCGGCGGTGACCCTATGGGAGTGAGAAGAGACTTCTCAATGCTCTGTTCAGGATGCGCCAGCGGCGTGGTGGTGCCGAGCGTAAGTACTTTGGCCAGATTCTTGTCCGGCACTTCAATATCCAGCCCGTGCTTGCCGTATGCAAGATGGATCTTCACAGTAATCGCACGCTCACTTTCATGTTACCGTCTGCGCCAACAAGGCTCTTTCTTCTTCCTCTTTCCGCTCAGCCCTCTTGCCAAAGATCCAGAGCGACCCCCCAAATCCCCACAGAATGAGCACCATCGCCGTTACTGCCACAAATTCCAGTTGCTCCAGGTGAGTAAAGAACGCCGCCGCTACCAGGAACCCGAGGAAGATGACCGTGCGGCCAACAAGGGGCATTGTAGAAACCTGCCGCCGTCCGCCACCGTACACTTCCTTTGCCACATCAATCGGCGTGTCCACCTTCTTGAAGAACTCTTCGACGATTTTTCGTTCCTCATCTTTCTCTGCCGCAAACAACCGCGCAAAGAAGAAAAGACTCGCTCCCAGCGAGAGAGCGCTCAGATAGGCAAGCCCAATCTGCAATTGGGGATCGAGGCCGAGCGGATTGCCGACGACTGCACGTGAAAACAGAATGGCCAAACCAATCGCAATTGTTGCAGAAATCAGACCCAAAAGAGTTTTGTTCTTCTTGTATAGCTCCGCCGTCCATTGTGACGTTGCAAAGATTCCAAACGTCATCGCAAAGGCGAGATACACTTGCGGACCAATGTCCCAGCCAAGCAAGAACTTGACCGTTGCTCCGGTGATGAGACCCCAGGTTATTGCGCCGACAGCTGACCATTTGGGGACGCGGCGGAAAATCAGACCGAATGCAAGCGGGACAACCACGGGAATATTGAAGAGTGTGAAGAACGCCTGCATAAGATTGAAGATGCCAAACTTGCTTGTAACAAAGAACACCGCGAGCGTCATCACGATGATACCGATCGTGATCGCGGCGATACGACCCACCTTCAGTAACTGTTTGTCGTCGAGGTTCGGCCGAAACATTCCTTTGTAGATGTCGTGGGAAATGATCGATGAAACCATGTTGTACACGGTGCTCAAGGTCGTCATGGTGGCCGCGAGCATCGCAGCGATGAAGACACCGATCAGCCCGTGAGGCAGGAGCTTCATGACCAACCCAACAAAGACGAGATCCTGCGGGTTCTTCCCGATGAACGGAGTGAAGAACTCAATCTCGCTCAGGTTGGGCCAGTAGACTTTCGCCACCAAAGGCGGGATTCCGAACACGAGAGGGGTGCACAACGCAAGCACCGCAGCCATCCTGCCGACCCGCTTAGCGCTCTTTTCGTCCTTGACGGAATAGAACCTCTGGGCACCTCCGGCCGCAAAGCCGAGGGTTGTAATGATGAGGATGGAGAGCAACCAGTGTTCCGTGTAGTGGACGTCGTTGTATGTATGATCGAATGAAAGCGCGGGAAGTTTATCGAACAAGGTTCCTATCCCGCCGATCAAATTCAGACTGAGGGGCATCACGATGAATGTAATGCCAACCAGGATGACCCCCTGGACAACATCCATAGCCATGTCGCCCCACAAACCGCCAAGGAAATTGTGAAGCATGACGACACTCCCGATCATGATGACGATCACCGTCAGGTCAAACCCGATGATGGGTGCGAAGAGTTTGCACGTCGATGCAAGCTGGACGCCGGCAGAAAGCGTGAAGTTTGTCGCGATCACCCAGCTGAGAAATTGCTGCGTGGTGATGTTGTAGCGCGTAAGTGTGTACTCAAGTGGAGAAATCGAGCGCGTGCGCCTCCACTTCGCAGCCGTCAGGCTTGAACCAGCCCAATAGGCAATTGGACTGATTGCGAAATAGAAAATCGTGAACCATCCGGTGGTATACGCGAACCCTGCGGCGCCCGTGAACAACCACGCGCTGAAGTTTCCCATATACAGAGAGATGCCGGACATCCACCACGGTATCATGCTGCCGCCGGTGAAATACTCCTTTCCTCCTTTGTTCACTTTCATGAAGAAGAGACCGATCCCCATAATGATCAGGAAGTACGTGAAGACCACGATCAGGTCAAAGGTGTTAACTGACTTCATGCGGTTTCCTTTCGAGGTTAGATGACGAAGGTGACAACAACTCTTTTCTCAAACGTCTTGACGGGCATCATGCTCGCGCCGATTCCTTAATTCCAATGGCAGCCAGATGCATAATCGCCTCCTGGCTTGCATCAGACCTCTGAAGCTCCCCTGTGATTGTTCCATCACGCATCACGTAAATCCGGTCTGCAAGCCTGAGTACCTCGGGGAGCTCAGAAGAGATAAGCACGACCGCAACGCCGCTCCTTGCCAACTCGATGATGAGATGATGAATCTCTGCCTTTGCCCCCACATCGATGCCCCGGGTCGGCTCGTCGAGCATCAGGATCGTGGGCTTGAGCCAGAGCCATTTTGCGAGAACCACCTTCTGCTGATTTCCGCCGCTCAGAGTCGAGACTTCTGCCTCTTCCGAAGAACTCTTGATGGAAAATTGTGCCGAACTCGTGCGCGCAAGCGTCGTCTCCGATGGTCCGTTGATAAAACCCAATCGCGAGAGAAGTCGCAGGCCGGTCAGCGAAATATTGTGCTTCACCGATTGAATGGAGATGAGTCCCTCTCCTTTCCTGTCCTCCGGCACAAGCGATATTCCACGCCGGATCGCATCCTCCGGATTCCTGATCTCCACCCGCGAGCCATTGATCTCTATGGTGCCGGAATCCATCCGGTGCAAGCCAAAGATGGTTTTTGCAACTTCGCTCCGCCCGGAACCTACCAGGCCTGCCAGCGCGACGATCTCTCCTTTGCGCACGTTGAATGAAACATTGCGCACGCGGATCGATGATTCGCTGACAGACATTCCCTGAACGTTCAGTTTCACGTCGGAAGGCTCTTTTCGCTCGGAGCCGGCGGGCATCTCTTTGAGATCCCGCCCTACCATCATTTTGATGATTTCCTTCTCAGTCGTTGTTGCCACCTCAACGGTCCCAACATAGTGGCCGTCCCGCAAAACGCTGGCGCGATGGCACAATTCGAAGATTTCCTTCAACCGATGCGAGACATAGAGAACTGTCAATCCGCCGGCGTTAAGTTTCTTCAGCAGGTCAAAGAGGATTTCCGTCTCGTGTTCTGTAATTGAGGCCGTCGGCTCGTCGAGGACAAGAATCTTCGTCGAAAACGCTATGGCTCGTGCTATTTGGACGAGCTGGATGTCGGCGGGACTCAGGTCCGCCAGTGTCGTCGTCGGAGAGATATTGAGCTCAAGCCGGGCAAGTGTTTCTTTGGTCCGCGCATTGAGCGTATTGAAGTCCACGAAGCCGGGCATCCTGGTGGGTTCCCGGCCGAGGAAGATGTTCTCGGCCACCGTCATGTGGGGAACGAGATGCGGTTCCTGATAGACCGTGCTGATGCCCTCATGTTGTGCATCGACAGCGTTCTTGAATGAAGTCTTTGTTCCAGCGACAGTGATGCTGCCGGAGTCCTTTGAGAGGACGCCGGAAAGTATTTTCATCAACGTGGATTTTCCCGCGCCGTTTTCCCCCATCAGCGCGTGGATTTCCCCTTTTCGGATGGAGAAGCTGACAGCGTCGAGCGCTGTCGTTCCACCGAACCGCTTGGTGATATGTTCGAATTCGACTATGGGTGCCATGAGTATTTCACTTCATTACACCAGAGTGTACGTTACTGGGAAGGACGCGATGTCTCTTCGTGCGGCGCAGTTCCGGGCTTGATTCGTTTCCACAACCGGCTTCGCAACCGTCGCACCCAGGGAGGGGGATTCTTTGCAATCACATCAAGCCCGACAGCGAAGACAAGAATGCTTCCGCGGACAACGAGTTGCAGCCAGTTTTCAAGGCTTGTGTAATCCATGCCCTGGATGACCGTCGCCATCACGAGTCCGCCAAGGAACGTACCGAAAATCGACCCGCGGCCGCCCAGGAGGCTCGTGCCGCCAATGATTGCCGCTGCGATCGCATACAGTTCGTAGTACTGCCCTCCGTTCTTGGTCGATCCCTGGTTTTGAGCCATCCAGACAATTCCGGCGACCGCCGCGAGGAAACCCATCAAGGCGAAGACGGCGACAGTCTTCCGCTCAACCTTGATGCCCGATACTCTTGCTGCTTCCACGTTGCCGCCTATTGCAAAAAGGTACCGGCCAAATGTTGTCTGTTTTGAGATCACATGAAGAAGGACCAGTATGCTTGCCATCACGAGCGTCTGGTTCGGAATCCCCTTGTATTCATTCATCTTGTAGACCATTCCCACCAAAAAGGCCGCGACGAGCACCATGATGCCAACGAGCGCAGGGATGTTGAGGGCCGGAAGATTCATCCGCTTGCGTTTTTTCCTCCCAACCACCAGAAGAACAGCGATGAGAAGAGTGATGAGGCAGGCGATCGCATACCCCGTTCCGGCGGGCACGTAGTCGAAACCAAGCGAGACAACCCAGTTTCCTGCCGGAATCCTCGGATCGAATTCGCTGACCTTTTGAGTAATGCCCCGAAACACGAACATGCCCCCCAGAGTCACAATGAACGATGGTATGGCGAAGTACGAAACGAGCACCCCCTGGAACGCGCCCAGAATCGTCCCAATTGCGAGCGCAATCGGGATGGCCGTGTTCGCCGGGAGTCCGGGACCATACTCAGGGTTCATCATCAGGGCTGCCGAAGCAGCAACCAGCGCAAGAAGCGAACCAACTGAGAGATCGATATAGCCCGCGATGATGACAAGCGTCATCCCTGCCGCGAGGATGGTCCAGCTCGCCATGTCGCGGCTCAGCTTCGCGATGCTCTCTCCGCTGAAATAGAACTCACCAACCTGCAGCCGAAAGAAGATCCACATCACCACCAGGATGATGATCATCGACGCCACACGAAGATTGAGTTTTACGCCGAAACGCGGTTCGCTCATGGAAATCTTCTCACGTCTTACGTTTCCCGTTTCCCGTTTCCCGCCTAACCATCATGCATTCCTCCGGTCCCGAAAAGAACTTCGGGCTACTTCGGCCACTGATTCTTTGGCACGCCTGCATAGATTTTCTCCACCGTCTGCCATCCATCTGCAACAACGGTCTTCATGATATTATCCTTTGTAACGAAAACGGGCTCGAGAAATATCGACGGCACCTTTTTGAACCCGTTGTCGAGATAGTTCACCGTGTACCCAAGCGCCCTGATGATGTCCTCCGGCCGCTCTTTCTTCGCAAGCCGGTGGGCCACCTGAGCCGAAACCTCCGCAAGCAATTGCACGGGTTTATACACAGTGACGGCTTGAGTTCCCTCAACGATTCTTTGACACGCCTGGAGTTCTGCATCCTGGCCGGAGACGGGGATTTTCCGATCCATCTTCTCGGCCTGCAGCGCAGCCACAACTCCACCGGCTGTTGCATCGTTGGAGGCAATGATAGCGTCAATCCTCTTCTTCTCGGCGTTGAATTTCGTGATCAGATTTCCAATTCGTCGGCGGGCTTCTTCGCGATCCCAATCATCGAGGAACGGATCCGCGAGGATCGTGATCTTTTTCTTTGTCTTCAGTTCGTGCTCCTTGATCGCTCTGAGCTGGCCTTCCCGCAGAAGCTTCGCATTGTTATCCGATGCTGCTCCGCCAAGCAGAATGAAGTTTCCTTCGGGGACCTTCTGCAGGACCCCCTCGGCCTGAAGATATCCTACTTTCTCGTTGTCGAAGGTGATATACATATCGAGATCGCACCCGACGATCAGCCTGTCGTACGCGAGCACCGGAACATTTTTCTCGTGCGCGCTTGTTACAATGCGGGCCGCGGTGTTCAGGTTCTTCGGTACGACAACAAGAACGTTGACCCCCTGCGTGAGAAGAGTCTCTGCCTGCTTGTTCTGTCGGTCCTGGTCGGCGTCTGCCACGGCGCGCAAGACGGTCATCCCGAACGATCGCGATTTGTCGCCGAAGTACGATTCATCCCGCTTCCACCGGTCGAGATCATATGTCTCCATCAGGAAGCCAACGGTGTAACTGCTGTCGGCTGTCGATGCGGTCTTCTGGTTGTTGCCGCCGCAGCCAACGAGCAGGAGCGATGACAAGCCGAACAAAAGTACAGCAAGAATTCTTTTCATGGTGTTTTGCCTCGGAGGGCTCTCAGTTGTGCAGAACCCGTTCTAATGGGATAAGCCAGCGATGATAGGCTTCGAGATAATCGTCTTTATTCGTTTCAGGTTCAACCCTTTGGACGCGTGAAAGACCGCGAAACGCCTCTTTCATGGATGGGACAAGCCCGGCGCCGACGCCCGCAGCGCGCGCGGCACCCTGCGCGCCGTCGGTGTTGTACAATTCGATCTGGACATCGGCGACGCTCGCCAGCGTTTTGCAGAATATTGGACTCAGAAACATGTTTGCCGCACCGGCACGCAGCACCGTGGGTTGAATACCGAGGGATTGCATGATCTCGATCCCGTATTTGAACGAGAACGCCACCCCCTCCTGCACACCTCTGAACAGCTCGGGCTTCGACTGCATATTGAAATTCAATCCGTGAACCGATCCGCCAACATCCTTGTCACGAAACATCCGCTCCGCCCCGTTGCCAAACGGCAGGATCGAAAGCCCTTTTGAACCCACGGGGGCTGACGCCGCAACCTGATTCATTCTCTCATAGGTGAGATCCACTTCACCCGCAAGCCTTCGAATCCAGCTATTCGAGATTCCGGTTCCATTGATGCACAGGAGAATTCCCACCCTCGGGGCTTCCGGCGTGTGATTGACATGCGCGAATGCATTGATGCGGGACTGCGGATCGCAGTTCAGCGACCCGCTGACAGCATAGACGACGCCCGAAGTGCCGGCCGTTGCTGCGATCTCTCCAGGCTGAAGGACGTTGAGAGACAGCGCATTGTTCGGCTGGTCGCCGGCCCGGTACGCGATTGGGATGCCTGCTTTCAATCCAAGTTCGCGGGCTGCCTGCTCTGTCAGCGCTCCCTGAAATCCCACGGTAGGAACACGCTCCGGCAAGAGGTCTTTGTTCAAGCCGTAGTACGAGAGAATTCTCTCCGACACGTCGTTCCCGGGAAAGTTCCAGAATATTCCCTCCGAGAGACCTGAAATTGTCGTCCTGCATTCACCCGTGAGACGCAAGGCCACGTATTCTCCCGGGAGGAGAATCTTGTGCACTTTTGCGTAGATCTGCGGTTCGTGTTCCTTGACCCAGCGCAGTTTTGACGCGGTGAAGTTGCCGGGTGAATTGAGCATTTCTTTCAGACACACCGGTTCGCCGATTTCGGAAAACGCCTTTCGCCCGATTTCCGTCGCGCGGCTGTCGCACCAGATAATCGAAGGTCGCAAGGCTCGACCATCTCGATCAACGAGCACGAGTCCATGCATCTGATAGGAAATTCCTATCGCCCGGATATCCTGCAGTGAGATTGACGCCCGGGATGCGGCCAGGCGGGTTGCGCCAACGATGGCATCCCACCACGAATGCGGATCTTGCTCAGCCCACCCCGCAACAGGAGAATTGATGACCATCTCCTTGTCCGGATACGAGACGGAAGATACCACTGTGCCCTGTTCCACATCGACAATTGCCGCTTTGATGAACGAACTTCCAACATCATAACCAAGAGCATACATAATAGATGCCCCCCTCTTTCATTGTAGAACTTAGAATACTAGCTGGTTACGCTTTCCACGCGCTTCGCGTGGCTTCCAGGACACGGTCTACTTCTTCCATTGAATTATAGATGTGAGTCGAAATCCGAAGCCCGTTTACTCGGCCTTCGCTCACGCCCCGCGTCCGGAGATTGAATTTGTCAAGATGGCTTTGAAGCTCCAGGTGCGGTAGTTTCTCATGCTGCATGGTAATGAGAGCGCTTCGCTCGGCATCATGTGCTGGAGAGAGAACTTTAATGAATGGTATTGCCTGCAGTCCCTTGAAAAGCCGCGTAGAAAGCGCCTGATCCCTTCTCCAGACGTTTTCCATACCAATCCGTTGCATGAACTTGATCGCCGCTCCGAGTCCAAACCGGAGAGGAACACTCACGGTCCCAAATTCGTAGCGTTGAGCTGTCGGGTGGAATTTCAATGTATCCTTGGCCAGGTCAAACTCATCGGCAGAGTATGCCCCGGTGAATTTCGGTTGTATCACATCGAGCATGGTGCTGCGAACATACAACAGACCGGTTTCTTTTGGACCGAGCAGCCACTTATGCCCGCTTGTTGCGTAGGCGTCGCAGCCAAGCTCGTGGAGGTTGAACGGAAACATTCCCGCGGTTTGCGCGCCGTCGACAAACAGCCAGATGTTCCTGGATTTCGCCAGATCGGCCAGCGCTTTGATCGGAAGGATGAGACCAACCGTCGTCGTGGCATGCGGAATACTGATCAGCCGTGTCCTCGGTGTGATGAGCTTCGCCACGCGGTCTATGTTTTCCTGTGCTGACGCTGCAGACGGCTCGAACAGCTTGACGACAACTCCCTCCCGCCGCACCAACGCCGACCAGGGGACTACATTGCCAACGTGTTCATGGGTGGTAGTAATTATTTCGTCACCACGTTTCAACGGCAATCCGTTGCAGACAATATTGATACCTTCTGTGGCATTCCGGGTGAAAGCCAGCTCCCCTGCGTCACATCCAAGCAGCGAAGCCGCGGCTGCTTTGACGTCCCTCCATAGCTCCTCCGAGTGACCCGTTTCCGAGACTTTCTCAAGCTCATCCATCTTTGCTTTGACAGCATCAATGACCGCAAAGGGAGACGCGCCAAGCCCCCCAGTGTTCATGTACGCCCGCTCATCGGTGAGGGGAAATTGCCCCCGGAGGACTTTCCAGAACAGCTCATCGTCCGGACTGGCAGTCGGCCAGACGGGAGGTGAGTTTTGATCAAGCGTGTCTTTCTGCTTGAACCCCGGAATGCTGGTAAACGCGAGCGTTCCCAGAACGGTTTTGAAGAAATCGTTTCGTTTCATGTGTCATCCTGCAATAGTAAAATCGATCGTGAGTGTCCCCTTCGATGGATAGGGAATTGAAATAGCTCCGTTTGTGACCGCAACATCTTTGCCGTTGACGCGCGCGGAAGTCTTCTCTTTGGACCGCCAGATGTGCACTGAGACTTTCGTTTTTCGAACGATGTGTGTCGAGCGGATGTCGTCAAGCCCCTTGATCAGGAGCGGACGAACAACCAGCCTGTCCAGCTCGGGCCTGAGTCCGACGATCTGATGAACATACAAAGCCATGATCTCATACCAAATCCACCCGACAATGCCAACGGGGGGCGCGGGGGGCGTGATGCTGTGTCCCAAATGTTCGAACCACGAGCCTGATTTTCCAGCCGGCAGGTTTGTCAGCCAATGAAGCACGCGCCAGACTTTTTCGTCATTGCCGGCTTCGGCATGCGCCCGGGCGACCATCACCGAGTTGAACGGCCATGCAGCCGGAGGATCGGGCTCGCTGTGCGTGTTGTAGCGCCCGTAACCGCCTTCCGGCCACTGCTGACTCCACAGTGTCTCGACCCACTCGAGTGTTTTGAGTGACAGTTCGCTCTTCGGATCGATCATCCCGAAGATGATCGGGAACGCCACCACGGTGTCCGGATCCAATGCGGGGGTTTCGTCAATCGCGAGCGGCGAACCCGGAGGCATCGCACCGCGATTGGGCGGTACGCTCAGTTTCTGCCATTCTCCATTTCTTTTCCTGCGTTTAATGAGGCGTCCATTCTCGATCATCTTGAACGTGGGGTCGGTGAGCATGGATTCTTTCATCCCGCGCGCCTTTTGTCGCCATGTGCGGGCGGTAGCGCGATCGTGAATGGCCTCGGCGATCTCGGCTCCCTTCTCCAATCCCATGATAACCCAGAACTGGTACGCCATTTCGAATCCATCTTCGATGCCATGGGGATCGCTGCGTTCCCAGAATTCTCTCTTGTTATGAACCATGCGCGCCCGCTTGTCGAAGAAAACATCCTGGAGCGGAAATTCAGCGCAGAGTTTAATCTTGTCCCAGTATTTTTTTACCAGGGCGTAATCTCCCGTCCAGCAAAGGTACTCCCATACGCTATGGACCAGGCTGCCGTTTTGATTCAGCTCCGTGTAGTCGTAACCGAACCAGCGGCTCGATTCAATCGTGCGGCCGTCGAAACCGATGGCATTTTTGAGATTACTTTCGACAAGCAGGCGCGCTTCATCCACAAACCCGGAACGGAGAAACCCGATCGCCGCCCACAGATGGTCGATCACCCACTCCATGTTGTACTCCCACACACCGGCGTCCATGCGCGCATTGTTGCCCATCACCGACCGCAGACCTGTTTTGGAGACCTTCCAGAGATCGTCAAATTCTTTGTTGCCGGTTTCCAGAATCCCCTTTGCGCTCCAATAGCGTACGGTGTTCTTCCAAAGGACCTCGAAGGTTTTTTTCTTGAATATTTTCTCTCCGTCATTCAGGCAGTACACGTATGTTGCCTGGCGTGACTCGCCCGGAGCAATGATTCCGGCGTCAACGCGCACATCGTAACGACCGGCGACGGTTGCCTCTTTTTCAAGCGTGAACAATTTCATCTTTGCAAGTCCGCGTGCGAAGGCCGCCTTCTCTTTTTCATCGACATAGATTTGATCAAAGAGACCGAAGTTCGCATACAACGACAGGCCATGACGAACACGCAGCGGTCTGGCTGACGCGTTCTTCACGGTTGCCCTCCGGAAAAGAACAGACCCCTCGCTCGGAGCAAAGAACTCCTCCTCTATCTCGCACTCTCCGGCTTTCCAGTGAAGAGAAGCAATCGGGACGTTTTCGGTGTATTTCCATTGCATCGATACGAAATTCTCGGGCGTGACCGAATACCCCTTTACGCCGGTGTACATTCCGTCTTTTTTGGGGCTGCCTGTTTCGCTTTCTTCAATTGTAACGCCAAAACGCGTGTTCGTAAAACCCCGCTCGGGATGATAGAGATAGGTGCTCCATTTTCTGCTGAAGAGCCCCGGATTCATGAACGTAAATCCGAGGAATGATCCGCTGCTGTCTTTCGGGCAGTGTTGAACCACCCCCGTGATGTCGCCATTGCCAAAGAAGAAATATTCGACACCGGGCAGGCATGTAATAAAATCCGGGTGCATGCGCTGCAGGTTCTCCGGTTTTACCTGATCCTGAGGGGTTGGCGACAATTCTTCTTTTGCGGAAACCTCTCCAAACTGGAGGCTGGTACCGAGCAGAGCTCCTGCTGCTGCGGGAGCTTTAAGAAAGTCTCTTCTTTTCATGGTGGCGCTTCCTATCGATATCGGATTTCGACGACAGCCTTCTTCTTTACCTCAACATCTGCGTCGACATAGGGACTGTCTTCGACCGTCTTATTGGTGAACCGTGTCTTCTTTCCGTTGACTGTCACTGCCGTGGCCATTGTCCCGCGCGGAAGGAGTGTGTGAAGACTTGTTGATGATGATCCGCTCAGGTCTAGCTCGATGGTCTTCGTTGATTCGTTGTGTCCAAAGGAATACTCAAACGATGCGCCCGACGCGCCGTAGGACGTGCGTACCGACGCTTCGTTTCTTCCCGCGGCAATCCATCGGGGAGAGAGCCGGACCTTCTGAAGGAGCTTGTGCTGATCCACGACTCCCGCCAACCCCTCCATCAATGCGTACAACATTGCGGAGGAACCCCAACCATCCGTTGGTGACGCGTCCGGACTTGTGCTCGTCTCGACCGTCGACTGCCTGCCGTCCGGGAAGTACCATAAGTACGTCTCATTGTTTCTTGTCAGGCTTTCATATTTCAACAATTGCTCGACGCCGTATTCTTCAAACCCGTGCTCAAAGGCCGCGCGCGCAAGTTCTCCCCCAACCAGCGGGAGAAGACCGCCATTGCAGTAGGCGCCTGCTACGAGTTTCTCGTCACCATAGATTCCGTCCGGCATCGGCGGATCGATGCTGAACCAATCTGCAAAAGCCGACAATGCCTTTCCCCTTTTCTGATATTCTTTGATGATGCTGACAGCCATGTCGTGCGTTGCCAATCCGCGATTGATGTTCATCGGATTGCTGAGACTAATTTGTTCCGCTTCGTCGACCCCGTCGATGATGACCGGAACAAGATGAACGTGGTGTGTATAGAACCGCCCGTTGAAGGAGACTTTGTTTGCGCGGCGCCGGAACGCCTCGGCGAATGTCTTCCAGTGCAGCGCACGCTTCCGGACACCAAGCGTTGAGTATATCGTCGCAACCTGGGAAAACGCTTCGTAAAAGCCCGAGCTATCGCCGTGCATAATTCCCCAGTACGTATCATCGTTGATCTGGAAATTCAGCCACGGGTGGCGTCCTGCGGTGTAATCGAAGTCCCACGTGTCGATCGTGTATCCCCTTTTCACAAGCTTTGTCTTCTTGTCCCAGCGCCAATCATCCGTCAGAACGTAGTTGAGAGCCTTCTCGACAACCGGCATGAGGCTCTTCACCCACTGGTCGTCGCCTGTCGCCTGCCACGCGAGATAGATGGCTTTGATGAACCGAAACTCTACATCCGCTTCAACCGGCACGCGGACGTACTTCGCCCAGTTTTCTCTCTCGCACGGTACTTTTTCCGGCGTCATGGTGAAGTAGTCGAAAATCCATCCCCGGGCTGTCTGGGTCTCGGCGAAGTGATCGACGATGCTCTTCATGTCGGTTTCCCAGTACCGGAAACCGCGCATCATGTCCGAGTAGTCGCGAATCCAGAGACTCGGCGTATCGGGAGTGCGATATCCCCGGACCTTTGTTCCGAACATGTTGTATTCGGTGACATCACTCATGAGGAACTTCTTGATCCTCGGATAGAGCGCATCAAGTTGTGGGTGACCGCATTGTATCGCTGTTTCTTTCATCGGGGTTCTTTGTTCTCAGGTGTGCATGTGACTCTTACCAACAGGGAGTCCAAATCGTTCGCTTGTTTTACGGACAGCGTCAAGATTGGAGAGAGGCGAAGCTGGAACAACGTTATAACCGTCACCAAGGATGATGCCGCCATGCACTGCCAATACTTCCAGTATTTTGGCCGTTTCCTGCTCAACGTCATGCACCGATCCCTCGAAAAGCGTCATCGGGTCGACATTCCCGTGTAACAGGATTTTTCCTGCAAGCACGTGCATTTCTTCGGGCGCATTCCCAGAACCGTAGCCGGTCAGTTGTGTGATGTGAAGATCATTGAGAAGAGCTTCGTGCAAATGCACGTTTCTGCCACATAAATGCATCATCCTGCCATCATGACGATCTGTGCCGAAGAGATCGTAGAGCCGCCTGCCGGAGGGTACACAGAATTCACGGTACTGATCGAGCGAAATAATCTGTGCAGAGTCATCGGAATAGCAGAGCCCGTCCTGCTCAGGGCGGCCGACCACCTTCCGGAAGCCGGTTTCGACCTCGATGAAACGGTCTGTGATCTTCTGGAGAAAGACCTTACAAAGGTCCGGCGCTTCAAGCATCCAAGTGTAGAAATTCGTGTCCACAAGGTCAATTGCCGTCATGAACGGACTGTCGGCGTTGATCCCGATCGTTACATGGATGGGAATGCGTTCTCCATTCAGTGTAAGATCCACCTCCTCCGAGAGGCGCTTCATCTCATGGAACCAACTCAGCTTTTTTCCCCACAAGCTGTCACGCCAATCCGGCAGCGTATAGACCGCAAGTTCGTCGATCGTGCCGATGCGCGGGATGACCTGCGGAGTCTCGTTCTCCTGCCAGTAGATTTCTCCCCCGCAGCCGCTGGCGTTTGTGACATTTTGAAAATCTGGAGAAATGGTAAGAATGGGTTGTGTGAACCAATCATCCGGGGTGTTTTCGATGCGCCACTTAAGGTTTTCGAGTTGGTGAATGAACTGTGTTTTGGGATCTGAAAAGTACTCCGCGAATGTCACTCCCCGCTCATGCAGAAGATAGCGCGCCTCTATCCCCAAGAACACCGGAGCCCTGTCGTACCACTGAAACCTGTGAGCTGCCTCCATCCTCCTTCTGCTCTTCTCCATCTCGCTGATTGGATATCGGATGTCTACGCGATGAAGCACGATGGTTGTCCCTGGTTAGAACAAGTGAATGGTGAAGCGTTCAACGTGAGCCTTCAAACTCCAAACTTTGAACTCAAAACTTGAAACTCGAAACTACCAACTTACACTTTGTCTACTTCATTCTCCACATGAACTCTTTGTCGATGTACGGTTCGTCATCGATGTGGTGCTGCATCAACGTAATCTTTCGGAGCACGAGATCGCCAAAGTTATCGCCATAGATGTGGAGCGATTCTCCTGACGTCGAGACCGGCAACCAATCGATACTGCTTTCATTCCACAGCTTCAGCAGGTTCTTTGCGTTCTCAAGTTCACTTGTGATCATTGCCCGGCAGAGCGACCTAAACCGTTCTTTCTCGCTCATCGATTGTGCTTCCAGATGCCCATGCACCGATTCCGTCCACGCTACACTGTTGCGCATTGTCACGAAATAGCAGAGCGCGGCACGGAGGCGGTCACGTACATCCTCAAATACCTTCCTGGTGGGTTCTGTCCGGGTCAGTCCCTGAAGCAGTGTTGTTGCCGCTTCGAGCGCCTCGATCAGCGGAGAAACAACGTTCCGGTCAATTGCTTCGCGTTTTTCCCCGGCCTCCTTCACAGTGAGGAAATTCCACATCATGTCGTTGTTGAGATCGACACGGGCCGGATTGTTGAAGGTTGCGAGGAGAAACTGTTCGTAGTACGACCGCTCTGCTTCCGGGAGCGCCCCGATATTTGGTACAAACGGCCTCACCCAGAAACGGAACCACGGAAATGCAAAGGTGCTGTATGGAACGCCCGAGGGGTAGGCGCGGACCGCCGCATCAGACAGCATCCATAATCTCACAAGGTCTTGGGCAAGCGGCGCGGCAACCCAAGCCCGTGCAGCATCGAGCAGCATGTCCTCAAACAATTGTTCCGGGTTCTGCTGGAATGATCGAAGCACTTCCCCGTTGATATCGTACGGCACGAGGGACTTTGGCGCACTATTTACCAGCAAACACGTCACGCCGGATTTGGCCGCATCCCGGAGACGTTCATGGACAAGAGCCGGATACGGGAGACCCAGCACATTGTTATCCGCAAGATCAAGTTTGGCGTGAACCAGAGCGCCCGACTTCTTCAGCGTTTCTTGTTCTTGCCTGCTCTCGGAGCCTTCGAAGCCGCCAAACGCCCCCGCGTCAAGCCCGTCGCCGAGTCCGGGTGCAATGTACTTGCGCTCCGCGTAGAATGGCCCAAGATCACAGACCACCCGGCATGCCGGATTGACCCGCCTTGTTTCATCCCGCAGAATGCGATAGTATGTCAGCACATTGTCCGCGGCTTTTCGGGCAATTTCGTCGTCCCCCTTCCACTCACGGATCAAATAGGGGCCTCCGTTCCTGCCGGCATACAGCGATGTGACAAACTCGAAACCGGACCCACTGTCGTTGGTCCAAATGTGGATAAATCCGAGCTGCGGCACCTCCGCCATCAGATTCTGGACCAATGCACGGTAATGCTGTTGCACAACGGGATGCGCCATGGCGAGCGTGTAGCGGGGCCGGAAGCTTTCTCTCGGATGATCGACCCGCGCCCCTCGCAGGAATGGATACTTCATCCAGAATTCTTCAGGCATTGAGCGAGGCGAGTTGATGTGGAGTCCCGGGACAAGTCCATGCTTCACAGCGAGAGCGGAATTTGATTTCAGAAAATCGAGATT
Source organism: Ignavibacteriales bacterium (assembly GCA_026390595.1). Classification (NCBI taxonomy): domain Bacteria; kingdom Pseudomonadati; phylum Ignavibacteriota; class Ignavibacteria; order Ignavibacteriales; species Ignavibacteriales bacterium. The sequence continues at coordinate 306,611 of JAPLFQ010000005.1, read as the reverse complement.
TGCCTTGAGATACTCTTTGGGGTAGTATCCTTCGATGAGCGGGCTCGACACAAACTGATCAAGGTCGGGACTGTAGTCATAGAACCATGAATACACGTCCCCTGGTGGCCCGCTTTCGAACGGCCGGTCAACGCCTAAACCGTTGACTGTCACATGAGTGAACCCTTGTTCGGCAAGCTGGTGTATGTAGGCTTCTCCGTCGAAACGCCGGGCACTTCGGAGGCTTCCGACAAGGAAATCACTCAGGTTCCGTAGCCAGAGAAAAGTGGAAATTTGTACACCTCTAAGGCCAAATTCTAAGTTCAAGAGATAAAGATGAACCGCAAAGGGCGCCAAGGACGCTAAGCGGGTTGGAATTATGCAGAAGCAGATTCTCTCATTCTTTTCTTGGCGCCGCTTGGCGTGCTTGGCGGTTCGTTTTTCAACTTCCTGCCAGTTCTCTTCTCACGATTTTCGTTCCCTCCACCATTGCCTTCAGTTTTCCAAATGCCCGATCGCGCGGCATAAATTTCATGCCGCAGTCCGGCACGATTGTCATCTTTTCTGCAGGGATGAATTTCAACGCCTGCCGGATACGCTGCGCAACGACCTCAGGGGTTTCGACCTTTTCATCCTTCACATCAATCACACCGACGGCAATGTCTTTGTCTGTTTTGTGCTGCTGGAAGATCTCCAATCCCACGCCGTCAGACACCGCGAATTCGAGGCACAGCTGCTGGGTCTTCGTCTCCAGAATCGCGGGGAAGAGTTCTGCATACTGGCCTTTGAATAGCTTCTTGAGCTGATAGTTGCCATAGCAGACGTGCAGCGCAATCTTTGCCTGGACTCCATCAACGAGTCTGTTGAATGACTCGACAAGCCACGGCATGTCCTGCGGGAAACCGACCCAGACCGGTTCGTCGATCTGTATGAATTCACATCCGGCGGCGACAAGTCCTTTCAGTTCTTTGTTCAGAATGTCTGCCAGGTCGAAAACAAGTTCTTTCTCGTCTTTGTAGTATTCGTTCGTTGCGCGCTTGGCAAGCATCTGCGGTCCGGTGACGCAGACTTTGGTGCGCGCGACGGCGTGTTCTTTCAGAAACCTGAAATGCTCGTCCATGGTCAGGTTCTGCATCCATTGCACTTTTTCGGTGATGACGGGATCCGCCATCTGAATCGACGGATCGAGGTTTCCAATCGCGTGCATCTTGGATTGAGTAAAATCGAAACCGCGTATGCGTTTCGAAAAGAAGTACACCATCGTCTCGCGCCGGATTTCCCCGTCCGTGATGATATCGACGCCGGCCAGTTCATGGTCCTTGATCACCGACTTTACTGCGTTGTCGTGCGCCTCCCGCACCTGATCAGGCGTCAGAACGCCCGTTGCACCCAATTCACGTACGTGGTCAAGCCAGCGCGGAAAAGAATAGCTGCCGATGACGCTCGTCGGCAGCAGGGGAAGATTCTCTGGGGTCAATGGTCTCTCCTTGCAATAGATGGGGTGGTGAGGATTGTTTTCACTGAGAGTATAGGCGGATATTCATTCTGTTTCCAGCCTTTTTGCTCTCTCCGGCATTCTTCATGGAGCGTAGGCAGGAAAAACACAACGGTCAGGGCGAGATTAGTCACCCTGACCGTGAGTTGTACAAACAGCCAGCAGAAAGGGTTTCTGCTTACTTCATTGATACGTGCAGCGTAATCCGGTGTACATCGGAGAAGGAGCTGAACACCGTGTACGAATAGTCGAGAGAGAGCATCAGATCAGACATCGGCACTCGTACGCCGGCTCCCAACGATCCTTTTTCAAGGCTCGTCTGGACTCCCATGCGTTGAGATGTTCCCTGATCAATACCGTCACCCGCCATTCCGAGGTAACTGTAGTTCAGCTTCCAACCGCCACGGAGGAATATCATGTTATTGAAGTTGTATTCCATGCCGGTGTAGTAGTACTGCTGACCATCTTGCGGCTTCACGGCATCGATCGCAAACGTGATGGAATTATCTCCAACGTGAATCGGTGTCAGCGATGTTCCCATGCTGAACGTCAGCGGAATCGGGGAGGCGTAATCGTAGAACTTGATGTCGCTTCCCAGGTTGGTGATGCGGGCACCGATACTCCAGTTCAGAAGACCGATGTTGTACACCGAACCGAGGTCAAAGCCGACCGCGGTGGCGTTCATGTCATCGATCTTCTCGCTGATCAGTTTCACCGACGCGCCGAGCGTCAGGCGATCCATGACATATGTGGAGTACGTCACTTGCGCAAGCATATCCATATAGTCATAGGTATCTGCACTGGCCTGATCAATTTGTAAACCTTGGAGCACGGTGTTCCCGGGGTACACATCGCGATCGGCGATGATACCGCTCATGCCGAAAGTCATGACACCAACGCCGATCGTGCCGATCCCTTCCAGCTTGTAGGACCCGGCGAACGCGTTCTGTGACAGACCTCCAATCCATGAATTATACGTGAATGATACTTGGGCTTTCTCGTCGCGCAGAGCGACACCGGCTGGGTTCCAGAACATGTTCGTCACGTCTCCATTCGAAGATGTGACAGCTGAGCCCATGCCAACCTGCCGTGCCCCCACGCCGACCTTCAGAAACGCAGCGCTGTTGATACCAGCCTTGCGCGTCTGGGCGGTCACGATCCCGGTGGCAAAAACCACGAGGAGCAAAGCCACAATCGATAGTGAAGAGATCTTTTTCATAGATCTTGCCCTCATAGTTATTTTATTATCGTAAGATGGAGAATTGACCGATCTTCCGGTCTCCTGTCGGCGATTCGACGACGTACAGGTAGAGACCGCTCGCGACTTCAAGACCATCCTTGGAGAACATATCCCAGAATGTGCTGCCGCGGTTTGCATCGGTCGAACTGAAATTGATGACATCAATGATCTGCCCTGATACGTCGGTAATGGTGATCTTGCATGACGGCGGCAGGTTGTAGAACAGGAGCTTGTGATCATATACATTCGCCCTGTTGTCGTGCAAAGCCGCTCTCTTATACGGATTCGGACGGACTCCAACGGTGCCCACACTGCCGGCCGGAGCAAGCGCCGAGTACACGATCTGCACTGCACCGACGTTCTTCATGCCTGCAGCACTTGCGGCTGCATCAGTCGTTGCGGTCTTTCCAAAGTTGGCGTTTTGGATTGCGAACGGGTACGTGAGCGCCCATAAGCCTGTCGCGCCGTTTCTGTTGGTCGAGTGCGTCTCGATGCGTGTGGTTGTCTCACCATCCGGACCGGTAAAGGTGCCTTCTTTGTAGGCAGCAACATAGTACCAGTAGGAGAATCCGAGAACAACATCTTTGTCCTCATAACGATATGTGTATCCGGGTGAGGCCCCTGTTGCATAGGTTGACTTCGAAGCAGTCGGAATGACCGCAACCAGATCCCATGTGCCCCACGTGTCGGGCTGGTATGATCCCTGGGATGCGGTCGCATTGACCTGACCAAACGCGTCAAACTTCGGATTGACCGGTTTCTTCAGGTTTGCGGGAAGCGGTCCCGGTGTCATGTTCTCCTGATACCGGTCGGAAACGCGCATGCCATCTTCCAGGAAGTACTTCTTGAGATATTGTGAGGACTTGTAGATTTTGTATCCTGCGAAACCGGGTTCAGCTTCGGCTCGCGTATCCCATTCCACAGCAACCGACTTTGTCAACGTGTTCGTAACCTTCATGTCGGGCAACGGTGGAAGCACGGGAAGAACGTAGTTCTGTGCATATGCCCAGCGTGCTGCGCGGACTGCCTTTTGAATACCTTCGAGGCGAAATCCTGCAACGGTCGCCATGGTGATGACCATGGACTCGCCCGGGGCGAGACTGAACGGACCTACACCGGCGAACATGTCTCCATTGAAGTTCTCAGTGTTGCTTGCTCCCTTGGAGAATTTTCCCCAACCGGTCGGGTAGTTCGTCGTCGCATCAGCTTTGCCGTCTTCGTACGACGGGTTATCAAAAATGTTCGTGCTCTTGAAGTCTCCATCCGGTCGTCCGGCTCCGGTTGTTTTCGGCACAAACGTCGTCATGTCGCCTGCTATGCCGCCGGAGAAGAAGTTCGGATTGGGACTGAGATTGAAGTTGGTCGCGTCTGTTTGTCGGCTTCTTCCGGCATCGAGGAACCATGCTCCGGTCGCCGTCAGGAACTGTGCCTTCGGATTGCTGGACCCCCAAAGCTGGGCCTGGCTTCCGGAGGACATGTACCATCCACGCTGCGCACCGACGCCGATTGGGTCTGTGCCATAGATGGTTTGCTTTGTAGCATTGCCGACAACCGACTTCGAACGATCCGTCGGCAGGCTCCCGCTCTTTACGTCGATGATAACAAAGCCAGACCAGGTATCTGTATACCACTTCCTGGCACCGGTATTGAATCCGATATCGACATTTCCGGCTGTGGGGTTTAAGACCGAACAGGCGGGATACATCGTAGCAAACGCCCAGGGTGAACCGGAGGCATCAGCATCCTCGACCCATGCTCCCTGAGCTACGAGGGGCGTCAACGTAATATCATTGTTGTTTCGTCCACCGCCGCCATAACTTCCAACCGACATATATCGCTCTTCTGTGAAGCTGAACGCCAGCGCTTTGATCGTGTTGTTCACTTTCTCGGCGACACCATCCATGTTCATGTCGAGGACGCCGGTGTTCTTGAACTCGATCTCAAGTATGACGAAGTCGTTCAGGTTGTTCCAGTTCGGTCCCTGGAAACCGTGGGCGCGCATCTTTACGTCGAGACCCAGATTGCTGGGGAATGCCGCTTCGTATACCGCGTGCTGCCGCCGAGTGTTGTCGACCCAGTATGGCTCGACAGTATAGTGGCGGGCGGCATCGGTGCCACCCTGCAGTGTGGGCATATACTGCACCTGCGCGTAGTTGTTACCCCCTGCGGTCGCAGAAAAATAGCTGGGGTTGGCCTTGCCACCGATCTGTGTGGGACAGAAGTTTGGATCCGGATCGAATGCTCCGGCCCATGCGTTTTTGTACCAGTAGTTTGTATAGAACCACGCTGCCGGCCAGTGCGTAGCCGGGGTTGACCAGGCGCGGTCGAAGTTGCCAAGGCGAATGAAGTTCTTATAGCCTTGAGTCAGGTATGTACCTGCGTCGCTGTAGCTTGGCGTAAAGCTCATCGGCAGGAATGATTCCCACGTATCGCCCGCCTGAATCACACCACCACCCGGGTAATTTACCGTCGAGGTGGCGGGTGCCGTCTGGGCAAACAATGTTGCCGGAACGACAACGAGCAATAGAGCAAGAATCGCGAAGAGCAATTCTTTCTGTCTTGTCATGTTCATAATGTTACTCCCATTAATAGTATGGTTCACAGCCAGTGTCGTTCTCTTAGAAATCAATCCTCACGCCGAAGTAGTATTCACTCGGAATGTCGTAGAACGGACTTCCATCGTAGTACACCGCGCGCTTGTAGGAACCCGTAGGATCAATTGTGCCGTCATTCAACTTCGCGATTCCAGCAGCAGAATATTCCCAGAGCTGTGCGCCGGAGGCCGTGTTGTCGTAGCCGATGATGTTCTTCCAGCCGAACGCGTTCTTCAGGTCGAAGAACACCGCGAAGTGAATATTGTTGAGTGTGAACCCTTTTTCCACGCGCAAGTCAACCATCTTGTTCCACGGCGCCTGTCCAAAGTCGCGGCCGGCAACACGCGGATCGACGGTCACGCTCAACGGATAGTAGAATCCGCTTTGGAACGTGCCGACAGAGGAGACCATGACCTGGTACGGGAATTCAAGGAACAGAACATAACTGATGCGGTGAGCGCGATCGTATCCGCCTGTCAGCAGGTTACTGCCGCCGGTTACATTGGTCTCAACCTTGTTATAGGCCCAGAGATCATCAAACGGCAGCGTGTTTCCATACTTCAGGGTATCGGGACGCGAGAAGGTGGTTTGCTGCAGCGCATCGTTTCCTGTCCAGCCCGTTTGCTTGATGTAGCTGTACGAGTAGTTCAAACGACCATAGACGGTAACGAAATCGAAATAGGTCTGACGCAGCGCCTGGATGCCGAACTCAACACCGCGTGCATCAGCATATTGCCCGCTGACCCACATGGCGTTTGATCCGTTGGCCAGGTTCAGCGTCACTGCGTTCTGGCTGTAGTTCTCGATGTCACGCATGTATGCGGTGAACGTCAATCCGAACTTCTTCGGGACAAACTCCCATTGCGCACCGAGTTCGTAGTTCGAGGATCGGACTGGCTCCTGCCTCAAGCTTGCGAACTGCGGTAATTGACCGGCTGCGCCGAGAACGGCATTGTAGCTTCCGTAGAGGCGTGAGAATGGCGGCGGAATGGAGTTGCGTGAATAGGAGAAGTACATCGCAGCTTCGTCCGAGATCGGGTGCGACACACCGATACGCGGTGAGAAGAACCAGTATGGCTTTACGTCATCCTTGCCCCGGATCGGGAGCAGTTCCTTGCGCAAGCTGTCGTCAATTTGAACATTGTTCGTCAGAACGAACAGGTTGTAGTAATTGGCCCAGTCTGCTGCTTTGGGATCCCATCGGTCGATTCGCGCGCCAAGGTTGATGACGAGGCCCGCATATTCCATGCGGTCCGAAACATAGCCGCCGAATTGCGTCGGGTAGAACTGCCATTTTTCAACGAGCATTTTTCTGAGAACGTCCGTCGCATCGGAGCCAAGGCTCGAATTTCTCTGGACCTTGCTGATATCGTTGAACTGGAAGGAGACTCCAGCTTTCAACTGGTTGTTGTAGTCAACCTGGCTGGTGATATCGAACTTGGCCGTCGTAACGATGTTCTTTGTGTTCTCATAATAGAACGTTGGGCGTGTGATCAGGATCTGTCCGTTGCCCGCGGTCATTGGCTGTGTGATAAAGCTCGGACCCGCTTCGTCACCGATACGGAAGAACTTAAACAGGTCAATACCAGAGCGTGAGATGTACTTCTCGGCATCGGCCGTTTTTTCCAGCGTCAGGAACTCCCCGTTTTCATTGAGGGCACAGATCCCGTCACCGTTATCGTCGGAATACCCGTAGCGATCCTGACGATACGTGTGACTGAGCTGAATTTCATAGAACGATGACTGGGAGAGCATGTGGGTGGCCTTGAGGCTTCCAACAAAATTAAATCCATCGCTCTTGGGAACGCCTTCCAGGAAAAGCCTGGCCTTGTCATTATAGTAGGAGTTCTTCCAGCCGAAGATGTAACCTCTGTCATTCAAGATGCCAAATGCATTGATCTTGAAAGACTTGCTCAGGTTGTAGGTCGTCTTGAATGTCAGGTCGGCCTGCTGAGAGTGTTCGTTCGGCAAGCGTCCGTGGGAGTCATAGTATTTGCCGCTCAGCATGAATCCCCAATTATCGGTGATGCTGCCGCTGATCATCCCGTCGACATCGATCACGGGCTTGTCGTTGTTTAGGTATTTTCCCGTGTAGTACGTGTATTTCAAGCTCTTGATACTATCCGGGGTAATTGCCAATTGGCGGGCAGCTGTCGGTGCCGTCGCCTGGAGTGCTTTATTCGCTGCAAGACGAGCCTGCGTTGCATTCTTCTCGTCATAGTAAACCTGGTCATTCCAGTAAAGATCCGGACCGTCGTACTTGAGCCCACTCAACTGACTTACTCGGGCGGAGAAGCTGCCCGAGAGCTTTCCGCGTCCTTCACGGAGAGCGTAGTTGATGATACCAGCTGTCGCTGACGCATTGTCTGCGCCTGTGGCTCCGGTGTTTACGGAGAGCTGCTCAACCGCGTTGAAGGTGACGGTGGCGTTTGTGCTCAATTGGTAATCTCTGTAGCGAGTCACAAGCCCGGAAGAGTACAAGATTCCCTGGTTCGCCTGGTCTCCGCCGATGGCATAGTACTGATCGCTGATGTCGACACCGTCAACGATGGTCTTGGTTTCCGTGATCTTGCCGCCGCGCACGAACCCTTTGAATGCTCCGGGCGTGGTGTTCAAGACTTCCAAGGCTCCGGTGATCGGCAGTTTGTTTGACAATTCGTCTTTTCCGATGGTCGACTTGGAAGATGTTTGAGATTTGTCAACCACTCTCATCTGCGCCTGAATGACCACTTCCTTGAGTTCGATTGTTTCTTGGCGTAGATCGAAATTTAGGTCTGAGGTCTGATCGGCACGCACCTGAACACCGCCGACCTCTAAACGCGCATACCCAACAACGGATGCCTGCACGGCATACGTCCCGGGAGGTACGTTCAGGATGTAATACCGCCCCTCGGCATCTGTCGCCGCACCCATCGTCGTGCCTACGATAACCACGTTTGCACCAACAACGGCTTCCTTGGTGGTAGCGTCCTTTACCGTCCCGGAAATTTTTCCGTTCCCAGCAAACAGGAGCGCTGGGATGGCAAGGATAATCAAGAGTATCAGGAGAACTTTGCACCAGGAGGATCTCATGATGTTGCTCCTTGGATGTAGAAATATATCAGTGAGTTATTGATCGAAGTATGATACGAGAAAGGATCGAGAAGATAGTAACGCGATCGCAGTGAGTGGTAACACAAACACGGAGTAGCATGTATTCTATCCCAGCACCTCCCTTCTATCAAAGTTTCGAATGAATGGGGTTGAGACGAACGCCTATGTTGGCCGCAAATGCTCCCCGCGGCGTGTCGCTGGTCACCCTGCAGCGATGGTACGGTCTGAGAAGTACGAGAATTATCCTCTGGATAAATCTCTCAGCAAGGGTGGATGGCACTGGGTTTCAGTAATAAAACTCGGTTTCAGCGGAGGCAGTATAGAACTTTTTGCCGGGAATGTCAAGCTGTCGCACCAGTCTTCTCAAGAAAGTACGGAAGGGATTGGCGCAACGCAATGGAAATTCATTACCTCTGTCGATTCTTCCCAATTGCGCAGACAATGCGAGTTTATTCGTTTGGAAAAATCATTAGATTAGGCAATTCTCGCAGAAATCGATACTCAGGGTGTTGATATCCACCCGGGAGGCCCTCGTATGAACTCCGCACAGAAATCAATTTTCGGTTCTTTCGCGACCTTTCGACCCCTCGTAGTCTCTTTTCTGCTCTTTGCCACAGCGCTTTCGACTCAAGCCCAGGTTTTCCATGGAGGTTTGAATTTCCTCGTCGGTCTTCCGCAAGGGGCCTTAAAAGAAAATGGGGACCGGGCCGGTGTCGGCCTCACCGGCAACATCGGGCTGGCGCCCAGGGACTATGCATTCATGATCGGTCTTCAATTTGGCTACATGAACTATGGAACCGAGAAAAAGCGGGAGCCCTTCAGCATAACCATACCTGACGTAACAGTGGACGTCGCAACCGAAAATAACCTCGCCCCAGGACATCTCTTCCTCCGCCTTCAGCAGAACAGTGGTTTCTTCCGACCGTATCTTGAAGAGGCCGTCGGGGGCAACTATCTCTTCACGAAGACAACCCTTCAGAACCAGGGAAATGGGGGCGAGGAAGTGGCCAGTTCAACAAACCTCGACGACTTTGCTTTTTCCTATGGTGGCGGCGGGGGCGTCCTCATCTCCATCTACACGAAGAATGACGCGGAACCAGAGGGGGGGCAAACCGGAGTTGGGAGAAATTCTTCTTGATCTCAGGTGCAGTTACATGGCCGGTTCGCAGGCCGAGTACCTGAGAGAAGGTTCGATCAGAAGGGTTTCCGGCCAGGTCGTTTACGATATCAACAAATCCAAGACAGATCTCCTGATGATCCAGCTCGGTCTTGAATTCAGATTCTGAGATTCCACGTACCGATTACGCGCCATGCATTCACACCAATCTCACAACGTGACCTTCCGCCGATACAACGGCGGCAGTACGGGCATTTCTGCGCGAAGAGCCTGGTGTGCCGCGGTCGCTCTTGCACTCTGCTGTCTGGTCTTCATGCACTCCGCCTCAGCTCAGTCCTATGTGCTCTCCGGAACTGTTCGTGATGTTTCCACCCACGAACTTCTTCCGTTCGTGACGGTCTACATCAAGGGTCTCGCTCTCGGCACATCAACCGACGATCGTGGTGCATTCAAACTCATGCTCAAGTCCGGTTCGTACGATGTGCTCACCAGTCTGGTTGGCTACAAAACGGAAACCAGACATGTCGAAATAAGAGACAAGAATCAGGTACTCGATGTCAGGATCGTCGCCACGGACATTCTGCTGCAGGAAGTCACGGTGTATTCCAGCGCACCCGGGCAGACATCGCAGGCAGATGGCGGCGCGCTTTCCCTCCAGGGTCGCCACATTACCGAGACGACGACGGTGATCCCTGATGTTTTCCGGTCCGTGCAAACGCTTCCCGGCATATCATCGGATAACGAGTTCAGCGCAAAATTCAATGTCCGCGGCGGCACACCCGATGAGAATCTCGTTCTCGTCAACGGTGCACTGGTGTATGAACCGTTTCACGTCAAGGAAGCGCCAAATGCGAGCATCGGGATTTTCAATACCGACATGATGAGGAAGGTTACACTCGTCACCGGCGGTTTCAGCGCAAAGTACGGCGACAGGATGAGCGCTGTGATGGATATCGAATACCGCGAAGGAAGCCGTGAGCAGTTGCAGGGGGCCGGAACCCTGAGCATGACAAATTTCGACCTCCTCCTTGAAGGGCCAATGACCTCAAGTGGCTCGTTCATCGTGGGAGCCAGGAAGAGCTATGTAGAGTACGCGATGTCCCTGATGGGCATTGACGAATCCATACGCCCCTCCTTCTATGATATCCAGGGAGTCCTCGCGTATTCGCTTTCGCCGAAGGACAAACTCCAGTTCGAGTTCATCCATGCGGGTGACGCATTTACGCTCGAACCACAGTCAACGCTGGGCGGGCCGTTTACCTACAACGGCCAGTACAAGGGAAAACAGGCTGCGTTCCGCGAATCTTCGACCTCCTTTGAAGAAGAAAGCGCTCATTACATCAGCAATCTTTTCGATGTTCAGAGCACGAACTTTCTCTCGTCAACCGCTTTCCTGAAAAGCGAGATCTCCTATTATGAACAGATCGACGAGGAAAACAGCTACAATTCCAACACGTTCGCACGCGATATCAGTTCGACCCCCAACTATTTCTATCGCTCAAACCAGGAACATCTTTACTCAAACGATTTGAGGATCAGGACGATTGAATTGAAGAGTGCCTTCGAGCTGCAATTGACCCCTTACTATGAGCTCAATTGCGGCGTCAGCTACCAGTCGATCCTCTTCAACCAGCAGCTTGTCGATCGCCGCATCATCGACGAGAACATGAACACAACACGCTACCCCGACACAACGAGAACACACCGGGTCGATAGCGCCGTCGATGCGGCCAACGAGAACATCGAAGCGCGCTCATTCAAGCTGGCGTTGTACAACGAGCACGTCGTTCAGGTGAACGAGAAACTTCTCCTCAATCTTGGCGGGAGGCTCGATTACTTCGGAGTAAACAGGGACCTGAACCTGAGCCCGCGGCTGAATGTTGCGTACCGGTTCATTGACCAGACGACCCTCCGCGCTGCGTGGGGTTTCTTCTACCAGTCTCCGATCTATCGCCAGCTTGCGTACTCGGCCGCGTCGGATACAAACACGAAAGCGCAAAAAGCTATCCATTATCTTCTGGGTATTGAACATGTGTTTCTGTTCGACCCCGGAGCGGGCACGTCGCTCACCATCAAGATCGAGGGCTTCTACAAGCTGTACCCCAACCTCATTTCATCATCGCGCACCAGCAGCGGCCGTATCACCTATTCACGAAAAAACGACGCAAGCGGTTCCGCACGCGGGCTTGATGTCTACCTCGCAGTCAGCCTGGCCCGTTTCTACGGATGGGTAAGCTATGGGCTCCTTGATGCGCGCGAAGACCTGCTCACAGACAGGATCGGAGAATACCCGCGGTTCACCGATCAGCGGCATACCCTCTCGGTTGTCGGCGAATGGGATCTCGGAGGCCGGTGGAGTTCAAACCTGCGCGTACAGTACGGAAGCGGGTATGCCTACACGCCGTCCGTTTCTCAATTCAACACACAGAAGTCCCAATGGGAATGGATTCCGGGGTCCAAGAACAGCGCGACGCTTCCCGCTTATCGCCGGGTTGACATCCGCCTCGGAAAGGAATTCGATGTTGCAGGGCTCTTCGCTTCCGCCTTCTTTGATGTCAGCAATCTTTTCAATTTCACCAACATACAATCCTATCGCTACCGGTTCAGCAGCAACGGTAACCCCTATGTCGAGGAAATCAAGCTCTGGCCGATTCTTCCGACATTGGGCATGACCGTGAAGTTTTAGTCCTCCCTTCTGAAAAGGTACGCCTCGCCACAAAGACACCAGGACACAAGTAAGAACGCAGAGAAGAAAGATATTTCATACTCTTTCGCGCCTTCGTGACTTTGTGATTGCATCTTCCGATCGTTCTTCGAAGGAAACTAAACATCCCTCTTCCCGTAAGAGGAAAAGGGTCTTTCTTTCGTCCAACGCCCTACGTTCAACGTATATCCCTTGTCAATTCAACGCGCATCACTTTTTGGAGGCACCGCCATGAAACGAACGGCTTATGTACTTCCGTTCATTATCGCTTTTTTCGCGTCTCCCCTGTTTGCGCAGGGAGATCTCCTCACTGAGATCCGGCGCGTAGGAGCCTATGAAGTCAAGAACGACGGGTTCGTTCTCGAATCCAACCAGGATATTACCATCCATGCTGTCGCGGCAACCGACCGCTATCGCGGCGTCGGCACTTCGGCCTGGATTCTTGACAAAGCCACGCGCACCGTGGTGTGGAAACTCAGAAGCGCAAAGCAGCATACCCGAAGCCGCAACCTTGCCGACTACGATGACGTCGTTCAACTCCCCAAAGGAGAATACGAAGTGTACTATGCCGCGTACCCCGAACCGTCCGGCGGAGTGGAAAGCTTCAGCGACTTCATGGAACTTCTTTCGAGCAAGATCTTTGACGGCCGCAGCCGTGGCCGGGAATACAATGATCTCTCCATCACTGTTCACGGACACGGAAAAGCAGTTGGGCGCGAAGGGGTTGACCGGTGGCAGCAAGAACTGAAGAAGACCGCGGTCGTCTCGCTGACCGGTGTCTGGGACAATGACTATGTGCATCAGGGCTTCGCCCTTGAAAAACCGACCGAGGTCACGATCTACGCGCTCGGGGAAAACCAGGACGAAAGCATGGACGACTACGGCTGGATTATCAACGCGAAAACCGGCCAGCGGGTGTGGGAGATGAACGATCGCAATCTGAAGAGCGCCGGAGGGGCGGGAAAGAACAGGATGTCGCGCGAAACCCTCCAACTACAGGCGGGACAGTACGTTGCATACTTTGTCACCGATGGCTCCCACTCATACAGAGAATGGAATGCGCCTCCCCCCTACGACCCATCCTTCTGGGGTTTGACGGTGTGGGTGAAAGACGAAGCGCAGCGAAAGTACGCAAAGACGTTTGAGTACAAACCCGCAGAAGAGAAGAATGTCATTGCAGATCTCAACCGATTGGGTGATCACGAATCGAAATCAAAGCCGTTCTCTCTCAAAAAGGGGATGGACGTTCGTATCTATGCCCTCGGAGAAGGCCGGGACGGGGAGATGTCCGACTACGGATGGATCGTCGACGCCTCGACGCGGAAAAAGGTTTGGAAAATGACATTTGACGAAACCAGTCACGCTGGAGGGGACAAGAAAAACCGGCTCGTGGATAAGGTCATCCATCTTGACAAGGGGAGTTATGTCGTTCACTTCGTAACCGACGGCTCACACTCGTACCACAACTGGAATTCTTCATCCCCCTTCGATCCTGAACACTGGGGAATCACCCTCAGCGCGGTCGGCGATCCGTTTGATCCCAACGATGTCACCGCGATCGAAGAACGTGCTAATTCTCCGGCGGTAGCCAGCATACTCCGTGTCGGAAACGACGAGCGGCGGCGAAAGGAGTTTACGCTTTCGAAGACGAGCGACGTGCACATCTATGCCGTTGGCGAGGGGCGCGATGGCGAGATGTATGACTACGCGTGGATAGAGGATGTCAATTCAGGAAAGACGGTTTGGAAGATGAAGTATCGATCGACAGATCCTGCGGGTGGAGCATCCAAGAACCGCCTGTTCGACGGATCAATCTCGCTTCAGGCCGGCAAGTACATCGTCTTCTATGAGACAGACGACACCCATGCGTACGGCGACTGGAACGATGCGCCGCCTGATGATCCGGAGGGATGGGGGGTGACGATCTCGCTTGACAAGAGATAGGCGCTGTCGACAAAAGGCGCGAAGAACAGCAACCGTCGTTCTTCCACAGATTATCTGTCGAAGGTGACTCATGTCCGACAGTTCAACTGTCGGACAGCAGCCTGAGAAAAAAAGGCGGACAGCGATTTGTCTGCCTTTTCTATTTGCACACTGCCCGGAAGACGCGCATAAAATTCTCGCCAAGGATTTTCCGGACATCCTGCTTGGAATATCCCCTTTGAAGAAGCGCTTCTGTTATTGCGGGGAACTTCGTAACGTCTTCGAGGCCAATTGGTGTTGTTTCAATTCCATCAAAGTCTGAACCTAAGGCTACATAGTCAACGCCGACGAGATTCCTAATGTAATCTATATGCTGCAGGACGTTTTCCAGCCTCGCGGTTCCAGAAGAGACAAGAAACGTCGGATAGAACACAACACCGATCACCCCGCCGCGTTGAGCGACGGCCCGGATTTGCGCGTCTGTGAGATTACGATAGTGATTGCGCAACGCAGCGGCCCCTGAATGTGATGCTATGATCGGGTTCGTGGAGGTTGCAAGAATATCGGTAACCGTCTGCGGCCCGACGTGCGACACATCGATAATTATCCCGAGTGAATCCATCGTCCGAATTACTTGCTTTCCGAATTCACTGAGCCCGCCTTTGGTCCCACCGGCGGCATCCTTCGCAGAAACAGCCCACGATGTACTGTTATTCCACGTAATCGTCATCACCCGCACGCCCGCATTGTAAAAAGCGATCAGGTTATCCAATTTCTCTTCAAGGCAGTGCCCCCCCTCCACAACCACAATGCCGGCAATTTTCTGCTGACGGTTGAGCGCGTCGATGGAATCTGCTTTGGTTACCAGCTTTATATCCTTCGCGTTCCGGCTCACCTGGCCTTTGAGCGTATCAAGAAAGCGCATTGCGGTTGAGTAGTGCCTTGACGCGGCTGTATCGGGTGAGATCCAGATTGAAAATATCTGCGCATCCACTCCGCCGTCACGAAACCGTGGTATATCGGATTGAGGGTCGCCGTTACGGACAACCGTGTGCCGGTCCGCTATCTGATATGCGAAGTTCTTTCCAGCGATGAGCTCCATAAGGTCATTATGCAGATCCACGACAAACGCCCGGTCGTGGACGCTTTCCAGCCCGAAATCAACGCGGGCGGAATCGACAAACGCGACCGTGACTGTATCGGGTTCGTAGACCATCGACGAAGCGACAATGCGGCACGAATCGATCGCAAACGCCGATGCGACGCTATACGACATACGGGTGGACATGACAGAAAGGTTGGTAAGGCCGACCGAGTTGCCGCGATCGATCTGCACCATTTTCTTCGTCAGGCGCTCGCCCCCCATCTCAACAGAATAGAAAAGGACTCCAGCGCTCCCCTTCGCTTTCCAATCGATCGTATAGCTTCCCTGCTGGAGACTGTATTCTTGAGCATCAACCAATTGTCCAAGAATATTGTGCACAGTGATGCGGACGTTGCCGGACTTCACAAGGGTAAACGGAATCTTCGTCGAAGGGTTAAATGGATTGGGATAGTTCTGCTCGAGAGAAAACGTCTGCGGCAATTCTCCCTGACCGGTGATTCCTGTTGCCGGGATGCTGACCTGCCATTGCCCCTGCGCGTTCGTGGTGGTTGTCGTCAGAAGAATTCCTGACCGGTCGAAGACCTGGATGCCGGCCGATGTGATGGGCGCACCCCGATGACGATCGCGCACTGTGCCAAGCATGGTCCTCCCCCCTGCCTGGAGGAGTTGGCACGCGCTCACAATTGTTAACATTACCAGAGTGAGTTGCCGCGCTCGTGCAAGGGGGGCAATAAAAAGCCCGATGGGGCCTTGTGCCCCACCGGGTGTTTTCAACGTGCACACACCTCTATCTTCGATCACCGCGCCTCGGTCAACACTTAGAAAGAAATCCCAATCGAGAGCTTCTGCACCGACGGAAGGACTTTGAACTTCTCATACGAATAATCGAACCGCACATCCTGACCGAGGAACTTGTCCCCTTTGAATCCCACCCCTGCCGCAAACGACTCGTTGTCATAGTTCATCTTCAGGCCGCCGCGCACGACGAGGAAATCATACAGCAGCACTTCGCTGCCGAAGCAATAATGCTCAATGTTGTCGTTGGGATGAATCAGGTCGGCAATGAACCGGACGCGATATGCCTCCGAGACAATCGGCTCCATCGTGAATGATGCGCGAAACGTCACGGGAAGCGGGACCCGGGCAAACCCCTTTTGAATGTTGTTGTCGCTGTAGTCATTGTAGTTGCCTTCCAACGGGTCGAGGTCCGGTCCGAAGTTTTGAAGCGTGAGGGCCAGATGTGATCCGAGAAAGCCGAGGTCGTAGCTGCTGCCGATATCGAAGGCAAGGCCGGACGTGGAATGATCAAAGTACGATTCACGGACCAGCTTCGCCTGCATACCCATAACGAGCTTGTCGGTGATGTGCCGGGCAAACGAAACACCGAGAACGGTGTTTTGAATCGAGAATGTTTGTCCTGTGCCGTTCTCCGAGTCGATCGTGGTGATTTCCTCTTGTGCGCTGAATCCGGTCAATTGTACTCCCACCACACCGATATCCTGAAGACGGTAGGCGGCGGCGAAGGACACCATGTCAATCCCGGCGAACCATGGCACGTACGTGAACGCCATGTCGGCCTTCTGGATGCCTTCGATGCCGGCGACGTTCGTATAGAGGGCCGAAGCATTGTTCACCACAGACGCAGCTGCGTAGCCCAGCGCCGAGGCGCGGGGATCAAAATTGATCTTCAGCAGTTGCGCGCCGCTGGTGCCGACCTGCCCAAACTGCTGGGCGGCAAGGGGAACGATGGCAAGGAGAGTGAGCAGAATGATTTTTTTCATAGGGCACCCCTAGCGCATGATGACAAATTTGCCGGTGTGAGTCCCCGCCGACGATTCGACAACATAGATATACACTCCGCTGACGGTTTCCTGATTGTTCTTTGTGGTGAGATCCCACTCCGCAACACCGGTGAAGTTGCCTGTGATGCTGACATCACGGCTTTGATAGACGATATCGTTGCTGTGAATTGTCTGTACGAGATCTCCGGCGAGTGTGAAAATGGAGATCGTCGCATCAGCCGGCAGATTGATGAACCGCAAACGGTTCACCCATGGATTTGTTTCGATCGGATTGGGATTGTTGAAACGGCTCGAGCCCATGAACGGATTCGGGACCACCTTGATGCGGTCCATGCTAGCCCTCGGAGGCGCGTTTGCCATATAGACGCGCGTCGTCGGCCTGCCTCGGCCAATATTGTTCTCTAGCCGCCCGATGCCCAGAAGCGTATCGCCCTGATCGAATGCGGTCACGGCGTATGTATAAATCATGCCGTTGAGTACTCCGCGATCGAGAATCTGGTACACTGTATCTTTTCCATCAAAAACACTCGCCGGCGGCCAGCTCTTCACGAAGGGCCGTCCGAACCAGAGCGAGTCTTTCTTCTTGTCGATAGCGTTGTTCTTGACATAGACTGCAAGCGTGTCCCAAAGAGGATTACCTCCCGCGTCCTGACGCACGGTCTTGTACACGGCATATCCCGCGAAGTCTTTCGCAGCTGTCAGAGGGTCTATGCTTGCTTCAGCATTTTTCTTCCACTGGATCGCCACGGAATTCTGGCCGTTGTCCGTTGTTGTCTGGATCACATACTGAGGTTCATCCGGTGCCGCCGGAGCTTTGGAATAGTTGCCGTCGAACATATTCTGGGCAACCTGCGAGTTCTTGACCATTCCGCCGAATCCATATCCGAGGGTCCACGCAACCACGATATGGATCGAGTCGCCTGCGGGGATCGTAAACGGACCGATCGCCATGATCGCCCGATAGTCTTTTGTCTCGGTTGCGTTCGGCGCGATGCCGTAGCCTTTCATGAACTCGTACATGGCCTGCGATGTGGTCGGCTCAAAGAACCTGTACGATGGTGTTCCCATCGTTGGCTGGCCTGTATAGGTGCCGACGAAATGGCCTCTGTCCGCATGGATCAACCTGACGCCGACATACCCGGGCGAGCGCAGCACCCCCGTGACTGGATCGGGATTTCCGGTATCGTTTTCGGGGGTCGTCGGATTATCGCCATCCCACAGATACACGGTTTTGTTTGCTGCGTCGTAGCCCGCAAGGTCGTCGAGATCCCAGTAGTTGCCGTCTGTATTCGATCCATTGAACCCGGATACGTCACAGTCCATTCTGAAACCGACATAGACACCCTTCAGAGTTCTGGTGACGTCGATGGTGCCGTCCTTGTTGACGTCGTCGCCGATGTTCTTTATCCAGTAGTCGCTGATGATGAAATCATCATTGTATGACTGATCCCATGCGTAGGTACGCTCGGTGACCTCAACGCCGAGATTGACGTGGACACCGGTCGGGCTGGGCGGATTTACGTCCGTATAGCGGGTATACGTATCCTCAGCAGACAGCGAACCATCCGCGCGACGCTTCACCTGAATGGTATCAAGCGGCACAAAATGGTTGCCGTCTCCATAGGATGTGTAACCGATCGTGTCAATGACGGCACCGATCCAGATGGACGTGCGCCATCCATACACGTTGCCGCTCCCGCCGGGCCACTCGAAGTTCGGCTCGGCGTACGTGTTACCCCAATACCCGTTGTTGGTAATCATGTTCCAGAGGGCGCCAACCTTGTGGTCGAAGGTTTTCTTTGGCTTCTGGACAAGCTTGTACTGCGCTTCGCTTGCCGTTGCCCCCAGGAAGAGTACACACAGAAGTATGGTGAGTTGTCTTTTCATCGTGCACCTCAGAACTGAAGTTCAAAGCCGAGACGATATGCTCGCGGTCGCGTCGTGGTTTGCGGATCATGGTACGGGCCTGATGGATCCCCGGTCTGTTCGTACGTGGCGATTCCTTCTCGACCGCCCGCGATGTAGGAGACATTCGTCCAATTGAAGAGATTCCGCGCCTCGACGAGCAGCGAGAGTTCGAGATTCGAGACCGTAAACGATTTCCGGAATCTCATATCAACGTTCTTCGCCCACGTGAGACGCCCATCGTTGCGCAGGGCGAACAGCGGGAACACGTCACGAGTGTTGCGGGTGTACGGGTACCCCGACCGCACCAGCAGTACCAGGTCGAGTTCCGCATTCCCGATGAGTCTCTCGATTGCTCCTGTCGAGCGCAGGAAGATGTTCGCATTGATCCTGTGCCGGAGATCCCAATCGAGAGGATCCAGGCGCCGGGGAACAATTTCTCCATTGCTGCGGTAGACCGATGAAGAACGTCCGTTGGCGAACGAATAGCTGTAGTTGACCATGCCGCCGACAGCCCGGCCACCGACGGCCTCGAGCGTGAATTCAATGCCGCGTACGTTGGCATAGTCGAGATTGACGTAGGCCTGAAATGGTTCAGCCGATCCCGGAAGATCGTAGTCGGCCGCAGCGATCTGGTTTGTGATGTCTTTGAAATATCCGGTGACGTCCAGTCTCAGGAAATCCGAGAAGAGGTGTTCCCACCCTATTTCGTACGACACGGTCTTTTCGGGCTTCAACCTCGGGTTTCCGAGATCGACGTTCGTGGTGTATCTGAAATCGAGCTTCATGTTCTCATACAGGAAGCGGAGGTCGGGGCGCTGAAAGAAGTGACCATAATAGAAGTGAATTTTGTCGCGCTCCGTAATCGGATGCGAAATGCCGATGCGGGGACTTACCTGCCAGCGAGGGTCGACCTTATCGCTGGACGTAAGGCTGGCACGGCGGGCCGGGTCGGCCAACTCGGTCGGGTCCAGAGGATACAGAACCGCCGAGCCGAAACCGTTGGGGTTGTAGTAATCGAAACGGAGTCCTGCGTTCAGAATGAAACCATCGCGTACCTCGATCTTGTCCTGGACGTAGAGTGCGACGTCATACAAGTCCTGTGCCCAGACGTCGAATTTGCGTGCGAGTACAGACTCAAACGTGACCTTTTCGACATCTCCCTTGTTCCAGTTGAACTCCATGCCCCCCTTCAGAAGATTTGATGAATTGAGCTGATTGGAGTAGTCCACGCGCATCGATGCTGTGCGCGAAACCTGATTCAGATACCATCCCTCATCTCCTGTGTAATACCAATACCCTCCCTCGAACTGCCTGTCTTTATAACCAGCAGAAGTGCCATTGTACACCCAATTGAGGTCCGCACCCAGGTTGCCGGTTTTCAACTGGTCGTTGGCGTTGCGGACGACCTCGTTGAACCAGGAGGTGAAAAGAGACAACTTGACGTCGAGGAATGAGTGATTGTCGATTGTCTGCGACAGCGAGAGGCTGATGTTGTAACTGTTTTTGACAGGCCACGAAATGTGGTTCTGCATGCCTGACTGGTAGAAATTCTGGACATTTGTGTACACTTGTCCTGTCGCATCGTACTTTGCAGACTCCGGTGCCTTTGCGTTCTTGTAGTTCTGCGGATCGGGCACGAATATAAATTGTTGAAGATATTGGACACCCGATATCGTTGTAAGTTGCTGGTACTTGTCCAATTCATATCCTTCACTCAACGGACCGTATCTTGAATACCGGTGATAGTACGAATTGTCGAGGGACCATGATTTCAGGCCGCTCAGCGTCACCCTTGTGCCGGGGCTATTGTAACTCAGTTTTGTCTGATACGCTTCGTTATAGAAATCCTCATGGGCCAGAATGTCCCTGGTCTGAAACGCGATGTCGGCGGATCCCGTCAGCGAGAGCGTTGCGTTGCCGATCGTAACACTCGGTGCGCTGACATAGGCCTCGTAGTTCTTCCAATCGGCTTGACCCTTGCCATACGCGTTCGGGCGGTACTCGATTTTGCTCCACGGAAAATCCGATGTACGAACGCGCAGTTTCGCGCCGAACTTCGACGAACTCTTGGTGATGGTATTGACAATACCCGACTGCGCGTTTCCGTACTCGGCTTCAAATCCGCCGGTCGAAACCTGAATTTCCGATACGCTTAGCTGGGGAATGTCGATCGCGAAGCCCCCCGTCGTGGTTCCGCTGTAACTATTCACCGCGCTCTTGATTGCAACGCCATCCACAAGGAAGAGCGATTCGTTGAACCGGCCGCCGCGAAAATGGCTGCCACTGACGCCCGCCTGCATGCCGACAATTTCCCGGAAATCGGTCACCGGCAAGGCGTTGATCGTTTCCTCTTCGATGGTATGTTTTGTGGATGTCACATCGGGTTGAATGGGGGGACGGGTTGCGACAATGATGACTTCGTTCAACTGGACGTCTGCAGCATCCAGGCGAAAGTCTATTGTCGTTGTCATGTCGAGCATGACTTTCACGTTCGAGACAGTCTTCCCCGTATATCCGATCATCGACGCACGAAGCGTGTAGGTGCCCACGGGGACGTTGATGATGAAGTAATTTCCATCGACGTCGGTCGCCGCACCGTACGATGTTCCCACAATCTGGATATTAACCGAAGGGAGGGGCTGGCGAGTCGCAGCATCAACAACTCGTCCGGCTATTTTTCCTGTTGTCCCGGCCAGCGCAAGCTGGGACGCGAGAAGGAAGAGACAAAGGAGCCTTTTCATGGTTTCCTCACATACTATGGAACGAAGTGAATCGAGGAGAAAGAAGGACACGGAAAAATTGCTGGTCGGGCGCAGAGACGTGCACAGAATACCGAAGAGGCACAGCGCACAACCATCCGGTGTAGAAACCGATCGAAGCGTCTCTTCCTTTCGGACGTGAGCTTGATCCCTGTATGCCCGGTTTCTATGAGCGGGCCCGTGTCTCGGCGCAGGATTGCAGAAGGAAAGTAGCCATCTCTTGGAATGAAGTCAAGCCTTTGTTGGCGAGCCGGGGGATTGCAGGTGCTGACTCAGGCAGGTGATCGCGCGAAGCTCTTCTCTTCACGCAATCCCGATTCGGCGTGTATACAAAAGAGCGGGGGCCCATCGCCTGCCTGGCGATGAGCCCCACGATGAAACATCTTGGGTGTAACGCCCGCTCTAATTCAGTTTCGCGAACTTCACCGCTTCGGGCAGCAGGGTTATTGCCTTCTGGAATTGTGGATCGACCTCAAGCATGACGCGATACGAGCCAATATTTCCCCAGAATGACCGGGCAACCTCCGCCCTCAAGCGCGCCTTGACAAAGAGCATGTCCTTTTGAAGATCCTTTTCCTCAACCTTCACCCCCTTCGTGGTAACAAATGTGCGGAAATCCTGCAGCATCTCGTCTGTGACGACAAAGGTTTTGACAAATCGCTGCACATCTTCTCCGTACGTGGAACGCAACGCCTGTCCGCGTGTGTCAAGCCAGGTGGTGATGAACTGGTAGAAGACGTCGCGCCGCTGGAGGTTCTGCATGAACTCCGTTGCCGCTGGCGGCTTCACAATGTAGTCGGGTGAGATGCCCCCGCCGCCATAGACCACACGCCCTGCGTTCGTGTGAAACACGGGGCGTCCTGAATCGGCTTTGGCCGTCGCGTCCTTCTTGTGCTCCAGGTTGTCTCCCTCCTGCTCAACCCTGTCGAACGCTTCCCTCTCATACTCTGATTTGTCTTTCCCGGTGTATGACCGTTGGATGAGCCGGCCGGTCGGCGTATAGTAACGGGCGATTGTCAGTCGAAACGCCGACCCGTCGCCAAAAGCCCATTGTCGCTGCACCAATCCTTTGCCGAAACTTGTCTCACCAACGATGAGCCCGCGATCCCAGTCCTGAATTGCGCCGGCGACAATTTCACTTGCGCTGGCGGAAGCATGATTGATCAAGACAATGAGGGGCAGTTGTTCGTATTCCTGACCGCTCGTAGCGGTAAAGCTCTCTTCCAGCTCTGTGGCGCGGGCCTTGGTATACACAATCTGCCGCGGCTTTGACTTCGAGCCGGCATCGAGGAACAGATCTGCCATCCTCACCGCTTCTTCCATGACGCCGCCGGGATTGTACCGGAGGTCCAGGATGAGACGCTTCATACCCTTGCTGCGGAGGTCACGCATGGCGGTTTGCATTTCCTCGCTGGTTTTCGTGGAAAACTTGTTCACGGCAAGATACCCTACTTCATTGTTGATCATGAGGGCAACATCGATGCTGACGATGGAAATCTCCGCTCGTGTAATTTCATACACGAGGTTCTCCGGCACGCCCGGGCGAACAATCGAAATTTTCACTTTGGACCCTTTTGGACCGCGGAGACGTTTTGACGCCTGATCGGATGTGATGCCGATTGACGTACTGTCGCCAATCCGGATAATCCGGTCGTTCGAGAGAATTCCAAGTTTCGCAGCCGGCCCTCCCCCCATGGGTTCCACAACGAAAATCGTATCATTCAGTGCGCGGATCGATAACCCGACTCCCTGGTAATTTCCCTGCATTTCCTCCGACGCCTTTTCAAATGCTTTCGGCGGGAAATACACCGAATGCGGATCGAGCTGTCCGAGCATACCGGTAATTGCGCCTTCGGTCAGCTTGCGTGTTTCCACGGGGTCGACATAGTATTTGTCCGTCAGCACGAGAATGTCCTGGAACTTCTTGAACTGCTCGTACATGTTGTCCGCAGAGATAAGGTTTCTTCCCTGGAATCCGACCAACATGCCCGCGAGCATCACCGCGGCAACAATCCACACTGAGAACTTCGTTTTCATCGCGAGACCTTTGTTTGTTGAACAACACCATCCATATCTATCAACGCCTGTAGTTCGAGGCTGGTTCCTCGTTGTCGCTTTTCAATGATAATACCTGCGCGGACTCATCAATATAGCCATAAATGCGGCAAGAGGGAAACGGTCAAGAGATCCTGACCTGACTGACAATAAAAAGAATCCCCGGGGACAGGCCGGGGATTGCACATGCGGTTGATCTTGCGGAATTTAATGCGGCAACTCCCGAATTTTCACGCGCGCATCGTCTGCGGCCCTTCCGCTTGGCACCATCGAAAGATATCGTTGATACTGTTCCCGTGCGAGCGCTTTGCTCCCCATAAATTCATG
This sequence comes from Ignavibacteriales bacterium, assembly GCA_026390595.1. Taxonomy (NCBI): domain Bacteria; kingdom Pseudomonadati; phylum Ignavibacteriota; class Ignavibacteria; order Ignavibacteriales; species Ignavibacteriales bacterium. The sequence goes on along the minus strand of JAPLFQ010000005.1, from coordinate 282,510 downwards.
GAGCTGAGCAATTCGAAACACCAGCGGAGTACGCGATGGATCTTTTCCGAGGGCGTTCTGGAACGCTGTTATCGTTTCCGCATACATTCTTTTTTGCTGATAGGCCCGGCCGAGCTGATAATGGCTCTCTGCCTGATCCGGTGCCACTTCAACATATTTTTTGAACATCGTGATCGCGGCGTCGATCTCGCCGAGGTCGAGATAGTAATTTCCGAAATGATGATATGCCTGCCAGGACGCCGGCCGGGAGTAGATTGCCTTCTTGTAGAGATCAGCGGCTCTCTCGCTCTCCCCCTCTCCTGCATAGACACCAGCGTGCGCCAGCATTCCCAAATAGGAATCGATTTTTGAAATCTCGGCTGCCTGTTCGTGTGCTTTTTGATAGCCTCCCCCAAGAATCCCGGGAGCGTAGACGTAATAGTTCACAAGTGCCTCGCGGTACGCCGTCGAACCTGGATCGCACTGTACAGCCAGTTCAAGCTGCGCCTTCACTTTTGGCGCAAGAAATGGCATGCGAACCAGACCGGCAGACTGGAAATTCGCCATGTACGCTTCCGCGAGCATGTAGTGGTACTCGCCGTTTGCCTTATCAAGCTCGACGGCCTTTTCCAGATGTTCGATCGCCCTGTCAGAGTTCGAGGGCTCGTGCATGTTCTCCAAACCAAGCCTGTAGTGCGCGTCAGCCATTGTGAGATCTCTGACCGGCCCACTGCTTTCGAAGCGATTCTGTTCAAAAGACTTACGCTGCGGCGTTTGAGACTGTGCGGGGACACCCGGCAGAAGTACCAAGCAGGCAAAGACAAGAAGTTGTGCAGCGGTTTTCCAGACAGACGTCGAATCCATTTTCGCTTTCACCAACTCATGAATATCATTCATGAGATACGATTTCCAGGGAAGATTGTTGCGGAGCGGACACCTCAAGAAACTCAGGAGGCGACCATCGGTATGACCATGGCCACTTCCAGCCCCTTGGGCGACCTGTTCGAAAGCATAAACCGGTGATTTTCGCCGTACAGCTGCTCCAGTCGCTCGCGTGAATTCCTCAATCCCACTCCTTCATGGACCGGCAAGCCGTCTTCCATGATCAGGCCCGGTCCGTCGTCCAAAACTGAAATCCGAAGCGATCCGATGACCTGCCGCGCAGAGATTTCGATGCTCCCGCCGCTCGCCCTTGGGGCTACCGCATACCGGATGGCGTTTTCCACGAGCGGCTGCAGGATCAGGTTCGGGACTTTACAGTCCAGCACATCGGCGTCAATATTGATTTTGACCCTGAGACGGTCACCAAATCGCGTTTGTTCAATCTCCAGATAGCGCTGCAGAAAATCTATCTCTTCGCGCAGCGCCACTTCCTGTACACCAACATTGTGGAGTGAATACCGCAACAGATCGCCGAGCCTGGCAAGAACGCGATCCGCATCGTCCACATTCTTGTGCATGAGCGAGGAAATCGTGTTGAATGTGTTAAAAAGAAAGTGGGGGTGGAGCTGCATTTTCAATGACTGGAGCTGTGCCTGTGTCAGCTGCGTCTTCAACTGCGCTGCGCGCACTTCGCGTTCCCGGAACTTCCGGTAGTACTCACGCCCGTACCCGATCCCGAGGATAGCCCAGTACGTGAGAAGGTTGATGTGAAAGTACACGACAAACGTGTGCTGGATTGCCTTGAATGCCTCATACAACTGCAGTCTGTCGGGGCTGAATGACTGAACGACAATTTCGGCAATGAGAAGTTGGATGCTTGAGAGGAGCACGCTTGTCGGGAGATGGACTGCCAAGGAAATCGTCCTCGAACCGCGTTCGAATCGAAATCGTCTCCCAAGCCACAGAACCAGCGGGGCGATACACGCCCATATATAATAGAAGGACAGGTTGGTCTTCAGGGCGAGGTCCCACGTCACGGGTGTCCGGAAAACATACCGCCCCCAGAGAGCGGATTCTGACGCGAAGAAGAGTCCGGTCGCAGTCCAGACAAGGAAGTACGAGATCCATTGTACCCATTTGCGCTCGAAGAGCCCCTCTTTTCTATCGATACGTAGTGGTGTGTGTCCCATGGGATCAGGCTATGAGTGTTTTGAGTTCTCTCTGCAGTTGCTGCCACGTACGAAGCGCGTGTGATTCCTGCGTCTTGAGATGACCAATTACCATTCGAATGGTATACCGGTCGCCAAGTTTTGTATGCGAAAGAAAGGTCTCGCGGCTCCCGTTGACGGCGTTGATCAGGTCGTCGTTGAGCTTGCTGAGAGATTGTTCTGTATCCATTCCTTTGGGGTGAGCACGGAAGCACACAGCACCGAAATGAACCGGCGCCAGCACTTCGAAGTCCGGATCTGCTTCAACCCAGCGCTTGAACTCCTGCGCGAGGCGAAGATGTTCGCGGAGCCTGGCAGCGAGGCCGTCCCATCCGAAGTAGCGGAGGACAAACCAGAATTTAAGCGCCCTGAACCGTCTGCCGAGCGGGACTCCGAAATCCATGAGATTGTGGACGACATCGTCGTGTGCTGTGCGAAGATATTCAGGGACAAGTGAAAACGCACGCCGCAAGATGTCGGGCTTTCGGGTGTAGAGCACGCTGAGGTCGACGGGGACGAACATCCATTTGTGCGGATTCACCACAAACGAATCAGCCCGGTCGCACCCCTCTAGAACATAACGTTTCTCCGGAACGATTGCCGCGCTTCCGCCATACGCCGCATCAACGTGAAGCCAGAGGTTTTCTCTCTCACAGATATCTGCAATTGCCGGTATAGGGTCTATGCTGGTACACGATGTCGTACCAACCGTTGCCACGACACAGAAAGGACGCATTCCGTGGCGGCGATCGTCCGTAATGGCTTCTGCCAGTGCCTCGGGCCGCATACGGAACTCGTCATCCACGGCGATTCGTCGAATCCCATCCATGCCGAAGCCGAGCGTGATCACCGCTTTCTCGATTGATGAATGTGCAAAATCCGAAAGATAGACACGGAGCTTCGGAAGGTCTGTGCGTCCCGACATTCCATGCTCTCTTGTTTTCAGATCCGTCAACGATTCTCGTGCGGCGGCAATCGCGTGCATCGTGCTTGTCGACGCGGTGTCAAGAATCATCCCCCAGTATTCCTTCGGTAACCCCAGCATGTGACGCAGCCAGCCAAGGGTCACTTCCTCCAGTTCCGATACGGCGGGACAGGATTCCCACACCATTCCGTTTCCATTCAGCGCTGCGCTGAGCAACTCACCGAGAATTCCCGGGCTGCTGGAAGACGAATTGAAATACGCATGAAATCTCGGGTGGTTCCAATGGGTCACGGCTGGCATGATCAGGCGGTCGACATCAGCAAGAACTTGTTGCATTGGCTCCCCTTGCTGCGGGGGAAGAGCGGGAAGCGAGCGCACAAGATCACCGGGGCTTATGTTTGACCGCACCGGTCTTTGTTCGACTGTGTCCAGGTAGTCGGCCACCCAATCAACCATTTGATGGCCGAATTTCCGAAACTCTTCCGCCGGCATGTCGCCAAGCGCACCTTGTGGGTGCTGCGTATCGGCGTCTTTATTCACAGAAGTATCCATCTCTATATATGGAGCGTTTATTGTTTTGTCTTGGCCGCCTCGGGCGGCAACGGGCTCGTGACCTCGGCCACCAGTTTCCATCGGTTTGATGCATCCCGCTTCCAGGCGTGGAGGTAATATCCCTTTTCATCATCGGCAGGGTTGGGGCTATTATTGACGGTGTAGCTGCCGTACGAATATCCCAAATCGCCTGCTTCTGCTACTCTTCCATCAAGTGGTTCCCACTTTGATAGATACGGCTTGTTCGAAAAGTACGCTTGAATTGAATCGATTCCAACGACCAGGTGTGATTTTTGCCGATAGATGCGCGCTTCCGTGTTGAGGTTTTCCTCAAAGGCCTTTTTTGTTCCCTTTTGCCGGGTCGTTTCCAGAAATCTTCCTTCTGCAATCATCAGGCTCGACTGTTGTTCTTCTACACTCATGGTTGCCGCGGCGGCTTTGCTTCTGACTTCCGCTGGTGAACAGAGAATTCTAGGGCCGGTAAATGGCCCAGGCATCTCCGTTCCTACATCAAACACTACCTTCCATTCTCCCGTTGGTTGTTTCTTCCAAAATGAAAAATAGAAACCGTAATAGGTGGCGCGTTTGGCGGGACTGTGGTCTGTCCACACCGAAGGACCTGTCGTATAGCCAAGATCTCCGCTCTGCGAGACATCTGCCCAGATTGGGTCCCATTCAAGCGTTGCTTCGGTTGGGTTTTTGGGGAGCGGAACGTTCTTCATCGCTTCTTTGTATTTCACGGGGTGGGGACGGAAGACAATCGCATCATCGGTGAAATACATCATGAATGATGGACGCGCTCCTATTGAGATGCTCGTCTTCGCAAACGCACGTTCTGATTCCACAAGGGACATCAGCGAGGCATTGCTGGTCCGTGTTTGTCCTGTACAAATCGACGTCAGAACTGCCGCGGAAAAAAAGAAGACCGCACTTCTATTCATGAAGCCCCCTTGGTTTTGTAATACCATAAGCAGCCCGGAGATAAGAAGCAACAAGGCCCCCGAGAATTCCCGGAGGCCTTGTCTGTACGGCCATATCACATAGACCAGGTGCTGCCCGATCTCTCTATTGAATATTGAACGGCGAGACTCTGCTTCGGTTTGCAGCCAGCACTTTGTTCATATCCCACAAGATCGTCACCGTCGTTCCCGATGTTGTGAACCGTCGCATTTCGTCGGTCGCCGGGATGTAGTCAGGCACCACAACCGTTGTGCCCGGGCTGCCCGGGGTGATGTTCGGGTTTCCGTCGATCTGTCGTTGTGTCACTGGCAGGCGGATGCCGAGATCGATCATCCGACGTCCTTCCAGGAAGAAGATCTCCTGGCGGAGCAGGTAGAGGGTTCTGAAGTGCGAGTACACAGACGACAAGGTATCGACCATTGCTGTTGTCACACTCGTTCCCGATGTAGAGTAGATGGTAACTATGGACGCGCCGCCGCGCTTCTGAATCAGTCCTGCGATCGCCGGATCGCTGGCATCCGATTTCACTACCATGGCTGCATCGTTCGGATGCCCGGGTCTCGTATCCTTGTCGTTGTACGTGACCGTCGCCCGTCCTCTTGCGGTGGTGATGGCGTTCTTCATGTACGTTTTCGTACCCGCCAGGTCTCCGTTTGCCAACGAAACCTCCGCCAGTATGAGGTACGCTTCTTCGGCTTTCAACACGGGAACCTGGGTCCCGTTGGTATTGTACTTGGGATCAAGGAAATCAAGCCGGGGGAGTGGCTGGATGTCGTTTGTCGACCGACCGACCATGGCCGCGTACGTTGTCGACGTCAACTGCGCCGGGTCGTACTGCGCCGCGAACAAATATGTTGATCCGCCGAGTGCCAGCGCTGCGTTCGCTTCCGCAACAGCGTTTGCCTTGTCTCCGAGCATCCGGAACGTCCGGGCCCGGGCCATCCGGCAGTTGGTCTTCATGGCTGTCTGTGTGGTTAGATTGAAAGCAGTCTGGAATTGGTCGTTTGCCGTTTGAAGCGCCTGGTGTGCTGTCACCGCCGGCCCTTTCTCGGTGATGGGGAAGTTCGTGAACCCCTCCCCAAGAATCAGCAATGCCATTCCCTTGTAGAAATAGACTTCCGCTTTCTGGTCGTTGCTAGCGAAGATGTCCCCCGGCAGAATTGATTTGATCCCGAAGTCTGCGAGGGCGTTCACCTGCAGCGCGTTTTCGTACATCGGGCCATAGGTGAATGAGTTGCCCGAGATCGTCCTTGGAAACGACAGCGTGTTGTCATAGAACGAGGTCCTGTTGTCAAGGTTGTCCGATACTAAGTCGCCGATGAACGACGAGATCCCGATCATGTTGGAATAATACCGCCGCATGCCGGTGACGAGCGACGTTGTCCCGCCAACAGGGTTTTCGAGCAGGTTGTCAGACGTGATGGCCGGGTTCTCCACCTTCGATGGATCGACCAGGTCACACGCCGCCATAAGAATGACGAGCAGGGGAACCATCATCCTGACTGCAAATCGTTTTGTAAACTTTATTTTCGTACGCATAATAAGTCTCTCCTTTATGTGAAGTACCAGTCGTTATCCGGTTAGAAATTGAAATCGAGTCCGAGGCGGTATTGACGGGGCGATTCAACTGTTGCGCCAGCTATACCTCCAACTTCGATCGTCGTGCTTGGAATGAAACTGGTCTCCGGATCAATATTAGTGACCTTGATGCCAAAACTCGCCACGTTGCGTACGCTTGCAGTAACCGACAACCCATTTACTAATCCGCCGATGATTGAGCGGGGCACCCTATAGCGAACTGAAATCTCGCGAATCTTGAACCAATCACCCGGTTCCACAAGAACCGCAGAGGCTGAATTCCGGTTGTAGGGCGTGCTTCCGGCTTCGACTTTCGGCACCAGTGCGGTCTCCGTCGGATAGAGCGCCGGGTTGGCAAGACCGTTTACGATCCTGCGAGAAAGTGATTGATTGAGAATGAAATGTCCCCACGCTCCTTCGAACAACCCGGAGATCGTGAGGTCTTTGAAGATGGTGACATCGGCGCCGAAGGAGATCGTGTTTTTCGGAACAGGCGAACCGACATAGACTGTGTCAAACTTTCCGCGATACACACCGTCGGCCTCAAGCCGCGGTTTGCTGACACGGATAATCCCTACTTCTTTCCCCTCTTCCACGCGCTGGGGAGCAAACGAAAAGCCCGCAACTGTAAATGGAGCCGCGCCGCCGAGGCTGTTCACTCTGTTCTTGAGCGTCGTATAGAATCCGCGCAGGTTCAACTGGAGATCTTCATTATCCAAAACGACAGCTCTCGCGCTAATTTCAAATCCCTCGTTGAAGATTTCTCCGACGTTCCTTCGCTGCGTCCCCAGTCCCGCGGCGGGATCTTCGGTCACAGTGAACATCGCGTCTTTCGTGATCTGCCGGTACCATGAAAACTCGACTGAGATGCGGTCGTCCAGAAGTCCGGCATCGAACCCGGCATCAATGGAGGTCGTGTTCTCCGGTTTCAAACTCGTGTTCCCCGGGTTGCCAAAGGTAAGCGCCGACTCGTTGAAGAAGATGTTTGACAGGAACGTCCTGTCCCGTGTGAAGGGGGGCGGAAAGGTACCAGTCTTTCCCCATGAAGCCCGAACCTTGAAACTGCCGAGATATGGCTTGAGCATATCGGGATAAAAAGACTCTTCGGACACGTTGTAGGCGACGCCGACTTTCGGATACGTCTGAATGCCAATGGCCGTTCCGAAGGTGGAGTTGCCGTCAAACCGGACTCCAACGTCAAAAAACAATTTGTTCCAGAGACCGATTTGATCCTGAGCGAGATATCCGTAACTGAACAACTCGCGGTTGCTTTCCAGTGCCGTGACCACCGACGCGTTGTTGAAGAGCTGCGTCCCGGGGATCCTGAACGTTGTCCCCGTTCCGTTTACTTCGCGGTCATCGATCCTGAATCCCTGTGCACCGACGATAACCCGCTGCGTGACGGGTCCCACGTCCGGCACTTTGAATGTCGCCGTGTAATTCATGGTGATCGTCTTGTATTCACGATCCGATCGTGACAACAATCCGCCCACGGTTCCCCAGAACGCGCCCTGTTCGATCGGAACAAACTGCCTGTTTTCGTTCTTGCGGTAGTCAACGCCGAGCGTCACCTTGTTGTCCCACCACGCCAATGGCGTATAGGTGAAGTTTGTTGAAAAGATCCAGCGGTTGATGTTCTCTTTCCATTCTCCCAGAAGGTGTTGGTTGAACAGGCTGTCCTTCGCCGCCTGATTGTTGAGGAGGTCAAACGCGCCTTCAATTTCGAGGTTTGAAAGAAGCGACTGGCTCGAGTTGTCATTCGAAAGGACACCATATTGGTCGTGTGTGTAGCTCGCCGACACTTCCACGCTGGCAAGATCGGAGACAACGACCCGCAGACCTGTCGAGAGGTTGTAAAGTTTCTCAGACAATGCATCCTGCGTGACGACGCCCTTGTTCTCCGACATTTTTCCGGATACGTTGTACGTGATCACGTCGCTTCCACCGATCGCACCCAGTCGATATCCCTGATACATGCCGGTCCGGAAGAATTTGTCTTTCGTCATGTCGCTCGACCAATCTTTCATCGGCTCCACGTCGGTACCGGAAGTGACATTAGCACTCCATCGGATGGCTCCGGGCACCCCTTTTTTCGTGAATACCTGGATGACACCGTTCGCAGCCTCTGCGCCGTACAACGTTGCCGCTGCGCCGCCTTTGATCACTTCAATGTGATCAATATCGCCGGAGAGAATGTCCGAGATCGACGAAGAAAGCTGACCGCCGGTTGCGTTTGAAAGACGTCCCTGAAGATTGTTGTCGACGCGGACGCCATCAACGTAGATCACCGGCGTTGGCTGGCCCAAGGCGGACTTGATGCCGCGGGTCATGATGCGGGCGGACGATCCAGGGGCGCCGCCGGGTGAATATGCCATGAGACCGGGCACGCGGCCTTGCAGAAGCTGATCCACGGATTTCGCGGGGCTGAGGTCGATATCCTTGGACGAAATTGATTCCACAACCGAAGGCAGTCTTTTCTTCTCCGTGGCAACGCCCTGACCGGTAACCACGACTTCGCCGAGCTGAACTGCTGTCGCGACAAGGGCAAAGTCCAGCGTGGCTGTTTCACCCGCCACGACTTTGACCTCGCGCGAGAGTTCTTTATAACCGACGTAGCGGGCGCGCACCGTATAGGTTCCCGGCGGCACCTGTTTGATAATGTATTGTCCCTCAAGATTCGTGGAAGCGCCAAGGCTTGTGCCAACCATGAACACGTTGGCTCCAATGAGCACCTCTGCTCTGCCCGTTTCTGATACCGACCCGCGAATTTCCCCGGTCTTCACCTGAGCGTTAACCTGCGATCCCGCCAGACTAAGCAAGACGACCAATGCGAGCAATCCGGCGACGAGACGTAGGAGCAATTCTTTCATAATCTCTCCTTAGTTAGTGATGATGAATCGTTGAGTTAGTGTGTACTGAAGAAAAACGGGGTGAAACTCACCGATTGGGGCAATCAGCGCTTTTGAGTGAATTTACATACGTGGCCAACAGGGAAGAAGCAGAAAGCCATGAAGCGGCCTTTTTCGCTTGTGAGTAAACGCTGGAGACTGATGAATGAACGCGCGCGCGAGCGTTCTCGTGACCAACCGTCAAGTTTTGGGAACATCGACGAGGGGCTGCGGTTTCTGCAACTATTCGGGCATCTTGAAATGTGATTTGTTATTCACGGTCAGCGCTGCGAAAACAGCGCTCCTCATGGTGGGAAAGAAACGGTGGAACGGAATGGATTTCTGCGAGACGGTGCTCGTTCACCACGGCTTTGGGCCGGCGAGTGTCTTCCTTCAAAAGTTCCGTGCTGAGTCTGTGCTCTTCGGATTGTCATTTTTGGCAATGCGCGATCGCCATCTTGACACTGCAAGTCGGCAGAGCGGTGGGAACAATACCGGTGCACAAAAAAAACTCGTCCTTCGCAGTTGATTCCGAGCATTTCATATATTAAAATCTCGAAAGTACCGGTTCGTCACACCTTCACACTTCTTGGTCTCAATCCGGTTGCATCGGCGTCCGGCCGTCGGCGGATTGATTGTGGCGGGTGACGGGCGGTCTCGTTTTTAGAGTATTTCTGCACCTGAACGGCGGCCGTGTTCAGGTCTTCGTTCACGGTTTTACGAGAGCACCGTCTCGTCCTGGTCCCAGAGAATCACCCTGCTGTTCGCTACGCGATACACTTCGCTTGTGTGGTGGGGAGCTCTGTCGTTTTTTTCAACCAACAACCCGGCTTCATGTTGAAGCATTCACCAATCACTCCAGGGAGGAGCACATGCACAGGCTAACATTTCTTGCTCTCCTGATATCGATACCTGCGTTGCTATTCGCGCAGGGATTGAAAATATCGGGAAAAGTATCCGACACGAAGGGCGAAGTAATCGTCGGAGCCCAGGTGTACATCCAAACATTGGGGATCGGTTCGGTCACCGGCATAACGGGTGAGTACTCCCTCACCGTCCGAGAATCCGATGTTCGGGGACAGCAGGTTGAGTTGACCGCCTCGATTGTCGGCAGCAAAAAGAAGGCCGTCAAGATCATCTTGCGTGGAGAAAAGATAACGACGAATTTCCAATTGGAAGAAGACATCTTCCAGGCGGAGGCTGTCGTTGTCACGGGTATTGCTTCCAAAACGACGAAATCTGTTGCCGAAGTTTCCGTATCCAGAATTCCCGTTGCGGATATCACTTCGGTCCAGGGTTTTCAGGGATTCTCCCAGCTTATCTCCGGAAAGGTTTCCGGTGTAAACGTGCAAATCGCATCCGGAAATGCCGGCTCGGGATGGAATTTCTTCGTCCGCGGTGGCGCCGGTCTCACGGGTTCTGGACAGCCCCTCATTTATATTGACGGTGTACGAATTGAGAGCGGCAATATCAGTCCGGGTGGACTGGGTGGACAGCAAATCAGCATGCTCTCCAGTTTGAATCCGAATGACATAGAAAACGTTGAAATTCTGAAAGGACCCGCCGCGGCATCGACGTACGGAACGAGTGCCTCGAACGGTGTCGTGCTCATCACGACGAAGTCAGGCAAGGGTACGCGCGCTCTCGCGGGGGGAAAACCATATTCAATTGACTACCAGTTCACATTTGGCGAGAACGAGCAGCCCTTCAAGTACAAACCGGATTTTCTGAATGCAGACACAATCAACGGCGTTTTGAAAACACCCGGATTCATCAGAGAGCATTCGCTGAGCATCACTGGTGGTACGCCGGCCCTTCGCTACTTCGCTTCATTCCAGAATCGGTTTGATGAGGGCGTTATCGGCTTCCAGAACTATCTCGATCGAAACAATCTCAAGGCGAGCCTTGCCGCCGTGCCGACAGACAACCTCAGCATCAAGGTCAGCTCGTCCTACAATTGGTCGAAAATTCGCCGGCCACCCAACGACAACATTATCTATGGTTGGCTTCTCAATGCGCTGAGCTATTATCCGGCATATGTCACCTGCGCCAAGCCTGCGATCGAAGCCATTAAAGACATGCATTATATGAACCAGTTCCTTGGTTCGGCCAATATTTCGTATAGACCTTTAACTAATCTGGAGATTTCGGGGAATGGTGGCGTAGAGTTCAATCAGTATACGCAAGACCAGCTCTATCCATACGGCTTCCAATACAACCAGATTTTCGGAAACCGATATCTTTATAACCGCAACAGCCGGACGATGACGTACGATCTCAACGCCCGGTATACATACAAAGATTTTCTGACCGACAATCTCACGTTCATTCCGACAATTGGATCTCAGGTGGTCAGCAGGCTTACCAGAACGCAATCGATTTCGGTGCAGGAATTCGGAAGCGCCGATATCTATGACGTCGGTGCCGCTGTGACGCTTAACTCCAAAAACGATAGTCAGGCTGAACGCCGAGAGGCTGGTATTTTCGCTACTCTGCCGTTCAATTACGACAATACGTTTTTCTGGACGCTCGGTGCCCGCCAAGACTACGTGAGTGCATCAGGGACCTCCTCGCCGTCCATAATGTATCCCAGCGCGAGTCTGGGCGTACGACTTGACCGGTTTGGATTCCTTCCCGCTGATATTACCATGCTGAAACTTCGAGGCGCTTACGGCGAATCCGGGCAGCTCCCGAACAACACCGATGGATTGCCGCTGATGTACAGAACTGTTGCTGGCGGTGCCGGATCCGGTATTATGTTCAACATGATGGGTAATCCGGAGATCGAACCCGAGCGTATCAAAGAGTTCGAGGTTGGCATCGACGCCGAGTTTCTGAACATGTTCTCGCTCGAATTGACGTTCTACCGATCGGATGCGACGAAATCAATCGTTCGTTCGGCATTTGCACCATCAACCGGTTTGGGTGGGTATACATTTCCTTACAACGTTGGTTCCGTTTGGGGCCAGGGACTCGAGTCCCTCCTCCAATTCAATCCGATCAGGGGAGCCAATTACGATCTCAATTTGTCTCTTATCTGGAATTATCAAACAAACGAAGTGAGGGACCTTGGAACAACAACCCAGATTCTCACGGGGTTCGAGAACGTAATAAAACCCGGCTTGCCGAAGTATCAGTTCTACGATTACAAAGTCAACGGTGCTACGTTCAATGCTGACGGAACATACAAGGGCGTCGACGTAACTTCGACCTATCAAGATCTCGAAGCGAACCCGATTCCGAAGCACACCGGATCTCTCACGGTCAATTTCCGATTCCTGAAGGATTTCCAGTTCTACGCAATGACTGAATGGGCGCTTGGGCATCACGCCTGGAGTTACACGATCCGCCGTGCGATCGCTGCCTACTCGTACATGCCGTATCTCATGCTGAGGAAGAACCTCGGCATCGCCATGCCCGCCATCATCACGACCAACAACGTCCAGGTCGACGCTCCAACGTATGCAGTCGGAACTCCGGAGTATGTTGATGCGGCCAATAAATATGCCAAAATGAACTCCAGCTATTATGCCAACTTCATATATCCGGCAGACCTTCTGTCGATTCGGGAAATCAGCTTAAGCTACAACTTTACTGATCTCATGAAGGAATTCATGCCGGTTAGCTATATCAGCGGCGTTCAGGGTGGTTTCACTGTGCGCAACGCCTTCAAATGGACAAAATTCCCCCTGGATCCGGAGGTAAACACCGGTGGTGGAGACTTGAGCACCTCGTCTTCGGAGTTCGCAACTCTTCCACAACCACGGACCTACAACGCATGGCTACGGTTTACCTTCTAACCTGAGAATGGAGAATTGAACATGAAAAAACTAATAATCCTTGTGTGTGTACTCAGCGCTGTAGTCGTCACGTCCTGTGAAGACTACGTGTCGAATATTGAACCTTACTACAACATGACGAAGGATACCGACCTTAACCAGCAGAAGTACGTTGATGGCTTTGTTGTCGGTCTTCAGGATCAGTTGTCCTACACAATCGATGATCTCACCTTGAATGTCGGCGGCCTGTCAGATGAACTCCTCTTTGACATGCGCAATTCACAGGCAACGTTTAGTTCATATCAAAATACCGACAACGGCAACCCGATGGACAGCGAAGAAGCGGCTGGTATGTTCACTCTTGCCCATGAGCTTCGCCAGTTGGCGGATACGCTTATCTTCCGCATCAACAACCTCATTACGTTCTCCGATAACACCGTCAAAGAGCGTGGATTATATAACGCAAATCTCTATGGTGGTGTTGGTCGCTACTTCGTCGCAGCCTATTTTGGCAAAGACCAGACGACCGGCGGGTCCCCGATGAATCTCAGTCGCTTTGTTCCATCTGCACAACTTTACCAGGATGCGATCGCGAAATGGAAAGAAGCTATCAACCATACAACAAGCGCATACGAGAAAAAAGTCGCTAATTCGCTCATCGCAAGGGCATATTTGTTCCTGGGTGACTATGCCAATGCTGCGACGTACGTTCAACTCGGACTCATCAAGGGAGACAATCCGCTTACGGCAAAATACAACGCCACAAATGACAACCTCTGGAGAGGCTCTGCCGGAGAGACCCGGACCCAGTTCAGCGTCGATCCTCGGTTCTATGCTTATCTGACAAAAGATCCAACGGAGTCAGCCCGGGTTATAATTACTCAAAGGACCGGGACGGGCGGATTCTTGTTCTACCGCCAACTCAAGTACATCATGCAGCCTGATAAGGTCACGGAGACCCCGATCGAAGTCATCGATTGGCAGGAAAACAATCTCATGAAGGCTGAGTTAGTGGTTCGTGGCGCGATGGCTGGAAACGCTCTGACGCTGATCAACGAAGTGCGGGCTTCAAGGATTGACGCAACAACGAAGCTGCCGGTCTCGGCTCTTGCAGGAACTACCACGATCACGCTCGCCGATCCCGTCACCGCCACCTCCTATAGCATCTTTGTTGAAAGAGACAAAGAGTTGATGCTGAGAGGCAATCGGCTGATTGACCAGCGACGGTTTGGTAAGATGCACCTTGCTGGTATGTGGCAGAATTTTCCAATTTCATCGGCTGAAAAAGCCCGCAATCCTTTGTGGAATCAGTAAGCTGTCCGTGCTAAAGCAAAAGCCGTCCCGGGAATCGGGACGGCTTTTTTTTGGACTTGCACCACCAATACTCAAAAAACAGAACCGCTAGAGCGTTGTGCCCAAGAGGTCGGGAAGATTCGTGCGGTAGCTCCTGCTCATCGTCAGCTGCGTCCCATCCCGCATGATGACCACGTACTCGCCATGAAACCAGGGCTGGAGTTCCTTGACTTTTTCTATGTTCACAAAAGTCGACCGGTGAATACGTATAAAGAGCGCCGGATCGAGTTTCTTCTGGATGGCACTCATGGTTTCTCTCAGCAAGTGCGTTTCGGTACCAACGTGCAGCCGGATATAGTTGCCGGCGGCTTCAATCCAGTCGATCTCATCGTTCTTCAGGAAGAAGACCCGGCCGCCTGATTTTACAATCAATCTGTCTGCCTGTTTCTTCGGCCCTTTGATTTGCCGGAGAAGCGTATCCAATTGCTGGTTCAACTCATCCCGGCGGTTGGGTTCCAGGTGTTCCCTGACGCGGTTCAGCGCCGTTTGAAAACGCTGCCGATCAAAAGGCTTCAACAGATAGTCCACAGCATGAACTTCAAAAGCCTGCACCGCATAATGATCATACGCTGTCACGAAGATCACAGCGGGGAGGTGTTCCGGTCCGATTGCCTCAATTACACCGAAACCGTCAAGCTCGGGCATTTGAATGTCGAGGAAAACCAGGTCGGGCGAGTTGGCGGTAATCGATTGTACCGCCTCCCTTCCATTCGCGCATTCGTCAACCACATCTATGTCTGATTCGGCTTTCAGCAATTCGCGGATCTTGTTCCGCGCCGGGGACTCATCGTCTACAATAATGGCTCGGAGTCTTTTCGGGTCTGCCATATGCAATTCCTTCGTTCTTCCGTTGGCTTTCAGCAACCGTTTCTTGGCCGCAGCGAGGAATACCTGCCGGCATTCCGGAAAAAGCACAAATTACACTATCCTACTGTGAGACGACTCCTCCTGCGAAAAAGTTGCAGGCTGGACGACTCGAGACATAAAAGAAAGTCCCGGCGAGCTCCTCGTTTTCGAGAGATCTCACAGCCGGGACCAGTTAACACCTCGAGTATTGGGAGTATTCTATTCTTTCTTTGTTGGCTTCCAGTTCACGTCGAGCGTGTCGCCTTCCGGAAAGAGAGTAAGCTTTGCCTGTTCCACTTTTGCCTTGTATGCCGAGACCTCCCCGGAGAAGACCTTGTTGAAATCCTTGAGGGCTGCTTCAAGAACTGATTCTGCCTGTCGCAAGGATGTCAATTGAGTCGGAGTCGGTGCATCCCATGACGAGCCGAGCGAGCGAAGGACAGAGCCCAGCCTTGACGACACCGTGTTGGGGCTTCGTGTCATTCCTTGCACTGCATTCGGATCATCCACGAACCTGTCTGCAATCTTTGTCAGGGTTTTCTTCAGATCCGAGGATTCCTTCCTGAGGTTCTTCGACACCTCATCTTTTCGATCTTTCAGCTGGCCAAGGGCCGCATCGATTGCCTTGCGTGTCTTCTGGATCCGGTCGATGGCCTCGGCGGCAACCTCAAGGTGTTTGCTGAGCGTAAGAATTAATTCGGCCTTCTGCTGACGCGCTTCGAATGGAACCGCCACGCGCGGATCCGGTAACACTTCAACCGTTTGTGTTGCTTCTTCCTTGCCCATTTTGATCCGAACGGTGTATTTCCCGGGAAGCACCTCCGGACCCTGTGGTGCAAACTCATCGTCCTGCTGCTGCGGCGCCTCAAGCTGCGGGCGCTTGAACCCATCCCTTCGCAAGTTCCAGGCTACGCGATTGATCCCTTTTTCCATTGGGCCGTCCATCTTGCGGATCACCGTCCCGCTTGAGTCGAGGATTTCCATTTTTACCGTTTTCTTTTTCGCTGCCGGGCGACCCCCTTCCCCCAGCTCACTCCCTTCACCTCTTCTTGTTGTTTCATCAATGCCCTCTTCCGCAGCGTTCTCTTTCTGTTCTTTCGGCGGAGTTGTGATATAGGTGATGAGCGCACCATAGGGACGGTTGTCACCCCTGAACATCGCATCACCGGGGAAATGGTAGCCGTCCATTTGTTTCACCTGGTGTTGATACGTCGTTGGTATACTGAACAGGTGCAGCGGTTTTCCGAGGAGTTCGCTCGTGACGGTCCGGAGCGGCCGAATATCGTCCAGTATATATGCTGATCGGCCATGTGTGCCGATCACCAGATCATGATCGCGGGGGTGAACCATCAGCGCCATGGCGGAAACCGTGGGAAAACCATGTGTCCATTTCATCCAGTTCTTTCCGTCGTCGATACTCATCCAGAGGCCGAACTCGGTCCCCAAATAGAGAAGTTCTTTCTTCACCGGATCCTGCTCAATCACCAGTGCGTACCCCCACATCGATTGTGACCCTGCGGTGGGATCGTTTTTCGTCAGGCTTTTCCAGCTCTTTCCAAAATCTTCGGTCTTGAACACGTATGTTTTGAAGTTGCTCCGCCGATGATCGTCGAAGGTGACGTACGCCGCTCCCGCTTCGAATTTGGATGCTTCAATGTGAGGAACCCATGTGTTTTTCGGAACGTCGGGAATCCGCTCAACCACGTTGGTCCATGTCTTTCCACCATCCTGGGTGACCTGGAGGTTACCGTCATCGGTCCCAACCCAGAGAACACCGCGCTGTACGGGGCTTGGCGCGATCGTGAGAATTGTGGTATGATTTTCTGCGCCGGTGACATCCTTCGTGATGCCGCCGCTCTCATCCTGTTTCTGTTTCAATGGATCGTTGGTTGTCAGGTCGGGGCTCATGATCGTCCAGCTGTCGCCCCGGTCTGTGCTCTTGTGTACGAATTGACTCCCGTAGTAGATCGTCTTCGGATCAAACGGATCGCCGGCGATCCCTGCATTCCAATTGAAACGCAGTTCGACTTCGTCGGGTCCCCACGGCCGAATGTCTTTTCGCTCACCGGTCTTCCGGTTGAAGCGAATGAGCCACCCCGTCTGCGACATGGAATATCCGCAGTTCGCGTCGGACGCGTCAACAAGAGTTGCGAACCCGTCTCCGAAGCCGACCTCGTTCCAATGCCAATTCCGGATCCCGCCGTTTTCCCATAGTTCACCGGGCCCGCGCCACGAACCGTTATCCTGCATGCCACCATAGACGTTGTAGGGAGTTTCCATGTCGACATTGATGTGGTAGAATTGCCCGAGCGGAAGGTTCTCGACAAAACGCCACGTTTTTCCCCTGTCGTTGCTGACTGCCAGGCCGCCGTCGTTTCCGTCGATCAACTGGCTTCCGTCGAGCGGGTTGATCCAGAGCGCATGGTGATCAGAATGGACCCGATTGCCGGGTGTAATATTGCTGAAGGTCTTTCCACCGTCGGTGCTTACGGTAAGATTTGTCTGCAGGCTGTAGATGCGATTTTCATTCTGAGGATCAACGCGGATGTCGGCGTAATAGAACGGCCGGCCATTCACACTGCGGGAGTCGTTCACCATTTTCCATGATTGTCCGCCATCTTCTGATCGATAGAGCGCGTTGCGTTTCGCTTCCACGAGTGCATAGACAACATCGGGATTCGATTTCGCGATGCCGATACCGATTCGCCCCAATTCTCCCTTCGGCAGCCCTTCGTCGGAGCCAAGCCGTTTCCAGGTTTCTCCGCCATCGTACGTAGTATAGAGGCCGCTGCCAGAACCACCGGATTTGAAGAACCATGGCCAGCGACGGTACTCCCACATCGCCGCGATGAGTTTGTTCGGATTCGCCGGATCCATGACCAACTCGCCGCAACCGGTCTTGTCGTCAACAGAGAGTACTTTTCTCCATGTTTTGCCCCCATCGGTTGTTTTGTAAACACCCCGCTCCGGATTCTCTCCCCACATCTGGCCCATCGCCGCGACGTAGGCCACATTCGGATCACCCGGGTGGAGGAGAACGCGATGGATGCGTTCTGTTCGATCTAACCCCAAATGGCTCCACGTCTGACCGCCATCCATGCTCTTGTACATGCCGTTGCCGATACTCACACTGTTGCGCGGGTTTCCCTCCCCCGTTCCCACCCATACGATTGCCGGGTTCGGTTGAAAAATCGCGACCGACCCGATGGCGGCCACCGGCTGTGTGTCGAACAGTGGTTTCCATGTTGTCCCGCTGTTAGTGCTTTTCCAGACACCTCCGGTCGACACACCGACATACACGATTTCAGGATTCGCGATGACTGCATCGATACCGCCGATCCGTCCGCTCATGCCCGCCGGTCCGATGCTGCGGGCCTTCATGCCGGAGAAGAGAGCGGTGTCAAGCTGTGCCTGCGCAACGCTCACGGCACAAAGGAGAAGGAAGCAACACAGGGAACGAAAAGTGCTGGTGTTCACGAGAACCTCCAGGGGAGTATTGAGACGAGGAATGATGAAATTGTGCTGCCGTTGAATTCTGCTGGCGTGTGCCGTGCAGGTTATCCAATTCTCCATAGAAAATCAAGCACTTCGCCGGGCGCCTCTACATTGCATTCCTTGTTATTCTTTATATCTTTCCCACATTATCCCAACCGGACAATTCTCGGGCACAACACATGAAGACACTGAAACCTCCCCGCCTCCGAAGAGGCGATCTCATCGGGATTATCTCTCCTGCGAGCGCGCCGTCCGCTCAGGAAAAAATCGACAAAGGGGTGCAGTATCTCGAACATCTTGGCTACCGTGTGAAGGTCGGCCGGCATGTCATGGCCCAGTATGGCTATCTCGCCGGTACCGATGAACAACGGGTGGAAGATCTCAACGATATGCTCCGCGATCCGGGCGTGAAGGCTGTTTTCGCGATCCGGGGCGGCTACGGAACACCCCGGCTCCTTCATCTGGTGGATTACAAAGCCGCCCGGCGTAATCCCAAGATTCTCGTCGGCTACAGCGATCTCACCGGTTTGCAGCTTGCTCTCTATAGTAAGACCGGCCTGGTGACGTTTTCAGGCCCCATGGTCGGCGTGGAAATGTGGGACACCATTGACCCGTTCACAGAGGAACATTTCTGGCGTGTCGTCACATCGGCATCGCGCATCGGCAACCTGCAGAATCCTGACGGGGAGTTGTTGGCCAGCTATAATAGTGCAAAGGCTACGGGCCCGCTTCTTGGCGGCAACTTCTCTCTTCTTGCGTCGCTGTTGGGGACTCCCTACCTGCCGAAGCTCCGCGATGCGCTCCTTGTTCTCGAAGATGTCGACGAGGCACCTCATCGCGTCGACCGCATGTTCACGCAACTGCATCATGCGGGTATCACAACGTCCATTGGTGGCCTCATCCTCGGGAAGTTTACCGACTGCGTTCCTTCCGATCCCTCCAAACCGCACCTGACTATCGATCAGGTCATCGAGGACGCGGTGCGACGGATCACCTGTCCCGTTCTCGCGAACCTCCAATACGGACACATACCAAAAAAACTGACGCTGCCGTTCGGCGTTCAGGCGCTTCTGGACTCACGAAACGGCGTGTTGAAGATTCTCGAGGGAGCTGTGAGTTAACCGGCGGGCATCCCAATGTCCGCGCCTTCATTGTACTTCATTGACTATCCCTCAACTTATCGCTACATTTTGTTCAACTTTGAATGTCGCGGTGTGATTCTGGCTTGATGAACATCGGTGTGTTTGCTTCCGGACGCGGGTCAAATTTCCAGGCCATTTTCGACGCTATTCAACAGGAACTTCTCCCTGCACGTGTGACGCTTGTGTTGAGCAATAAGGGAGACGCGGGCGTGCTGGAACTTGCACGCGCACTCTCTCTTCCCGCCGTGCATCTCAGCCACAAGCAGTTTCCGGACGAGGCCTCGTTTGCTTCGGCCATGCTCGATGCGCTGAAAAAGCACGACGTGCACATCATCGCACTTGCCGGATATCTCAGGAAGATCCCGTCGGGTGTCGTTCGCGAATACCGGAACCGCATTCTCAATATTCATCCCGCCTTGCTTCCTTTGTTCGGGGGCGAGGGGATGTATGGTCACCACGTCCACGAAGCGGTCATTGCATCCGGCGCGCAGTTCAGCGGCGCCACGGTTCATCTCGTCGATGAAGAGTACGACCGTGGTCCCGTTGTTCTTCAAAAGACTGTGCCGGTTGAAAAGGGTGACACTCCGGAGACGCTGGCGGCAAGGGTGTTGAAGATTGAGCACGAGATTTATCCTCTCGCTCTCAAAGCCTTCGCTGAAAACAGGGTAATCATCAACGAAAGGTCCGTGTGGATACATTGACATCGTTCAAGGTGCCGACCCTCGAACACGAATCATTGGGTGGAACCAGGGAGGAATCATTGCTGAACGTTCGACGCGCACTGATCAGTGTTTCCGACAAACGCGGGATTGTCGATCTGGCAAAAGGTCTCCGGCGATTCGGCGTCGAGCTCATCTCGACAGGCGGAACACATCAGGCATTAAAAGATGCCGGCGTTGAAGTCAAATCCGTTTCCGATGTCACCGGCTTTCCCGAGATCCTCGATGGCCGCGTGAAGACGCTCCATCCAGCCATCCATGCCGGTATTCTCGCCGCTGCCGATAATCCGCTTCACCTGAAACAGCTCGCGCAGCATCACATTAAACCGATCGACCTCGTCGTCGTCAACCTGTATCCTTTCGAGCAAACCATCGCAGGGGAGAACGTTACCATTGATCAGGCGATCGAGCAGATCGACATCGGTGGTCCCGCCATGGTCAGGGCGGCCGCGAAGAATTATCGCCACACAGTTGTCATGGTTAATCCGGATCGCTACGCATCCCTTCTCGAAGAGCTGACAAAGAACAGCGGCAGTGTTTCCTCTCACACGCGCTTTGAGCTTGCGCGCGAGGCCTTTCAGCATACGGCGACCTACGATACAATTGTCGCGTCGTATTTCACCGGACTCCAGTCGTCGCGGAGCCTTCCCGACGTCGTCACGGTGTCCATGAAGAAGAATACCGCGCTGCGGTACGGAGAAAACCCTCATCAGGCTGCTGCGCTCTACGGAAAGTTCGACACGTATTTCAAGAAGCTTCACGGAAAAGAACTCTCCTACAACAACATCCTGGACATCAACGCCGCTGTTCTGTTGAGTGCAGAGTTTGAAAAACCGACGGCGGTGATTGTCAAACACAACAATCCTTGCGGAGTCGGTTCAGGCGAAACGCTGCTCGATGCTTACAAGAAAGCCTTTGTGACCGATCAAAAGTCGGCGTTCGGGGGCATCGTGGCGGTCAACCGCGTGCTCGACATGAGCACCGCCGAAGCAGTCAACGACATCTTCACCGAAGTGGTGATTGCCCCTGACTTCGGGGACGGCGTTCTCGATTTTCTGATGAAGAAGCGGGACCGCCGGTTGATCCAGCAGCTGATCGATGTTCGCTCTGCGCGGACGTTCGATATTCGCGGAGTGATCGAAGGGCTCTTGGTTCAGGAGCAGGATCAGCACCGCATTACGCGGGAAGGCCTGCGCACCGTTACCAATCGAAAACCTACCGAAGAAGAATTCGAAGCGCTGATCTTTGCATGGCGGGTAGCCAAGCACGTCAAGTCCAACGCGATCGTCTATGCGCGTAAAGACCGCACGCTCGGCATCGGGGCCGGCCAAATGTCGCGTGTTGACTCAGCAAAAATAGCGGTTTTGAAGGCGGCTGACGCTGGTTTAAGTCTTGCCGGCTGTGCGGTGGCGTCGGATGCGTTTTTTCCTTTTGCAGACGGGCTCCTCGAGGCTGTCAAGGGGGGCGCAACGTGTGTCATTCAACCCGGCGGCTCGGTGCGTGATGAGGAAGTCATCAAGGCGGCCGACGAGCACAATGTGGCGATGGCGTTCACGGCCATCAGACACTTCCGACACTAATTCTCTTTCACTCAAACTCAATTCACAACGTACGCAATGGGCCTCTTCTCATTATTTTCTGCAGACATCGCTGTCGACCTCGGCACAGCCAATACCGTCATTTGGATGAAGGGAAAGGGCATCGTGCTCAACGAACCCTCCATCGTCGCGTTCGACCGCAACACAAAAAAAATTATCGCCATCGGACACGAAGCGCGTGAGATGCTCGGCCGCACACACCGGGATATCAGGACGATTCGTCCTATGAAAGACGGAGTCATTGCGGATTTTGAAATTGCCGAGGGCATGCTGCGCGAGTTTATCCGGAAGACCAGTGTGGGATGGGTACCCAGCCGTCGCATCGTCGTCTCTGTCCCGTCTGGAATCACGGAAGTTGAAAAACGTGCCGTTCGGGACGCCGCGGAACATGCCGGAGCGAAAGAAGTTCACCTCCTCGCGGAGCCGATGGCCTCCGCTATCGGTATCGGACTTGACGTCGACGCTCCGGTTGGAAACATGGTGGTGGATATTGGCGGCGGAACGACGGAAATTGCCGTCATTGCGCTTTCGGGTATTGTCACGGAAGAATCCATCCGCGTAGCGGGAGACGAAAAAAACAACGCCATCATCCAGTTCTTCAAACGGAATCACAATATTCTCATCGGCGAACGGACGGCTGAGGCAATCAAATGCGAAGTGGGTTCGGCGATGCCCCTGAAAGAGGAAATCACCATACAGGTGAAGGGCCGCGATCTCGTCAACGGCGTCCCCAAGACAACAGAAGTCAGCTCTGTAGAAATCCGCGAAGCGCTCAATGAACCCATCGCACAGATTGTCGAAGCGGTCAAGGTTACGCTCGAACGCACCCCGCCAGAGTTGTCGGCAGACATTTTGGACCGCGGCATCATGCTCACCGGCGGCGGCGCTTTGTTGAAGGGGCTCGACGAGCGTATCCGGCTCGAGACGAATCTTCCTGTACACGTGGCAGAAGACCCGCTTACCGCTGTGGTGCGCGGTACCGGCCGGGTGCTGGAAGACCTCAGGCATTTTTCAAAAGTACTGATTAAAAGCAAACGGTACTAAGGCGCGCGATCCTGGCTCGCCGAACTCGTGAGCGAGCCTTCTCCCTCCCGGCGACGGCTCCTCCCCCATAGAACGTTCAACCACCCGCATGTTCAAACGTCTCTACAATCTGGCGTTGATCTTCAAGGAGTACGCGGTACTTTCCGCTCTCCTTGTTGTATCGCTTATTCTGATGGCTCTTGGTGACAACACCCAGGTACGACATATCCGGAGCGTCGCGACCGTCGCATTCGGTGTCGTACAGGAGCAGATCTCCTTTGTGCCCCGATACTTTGCTCTCCGCAGCGAAAACGACATGCTTCGCCGGATGAATATTGATCTTGCCGACGAGGCAAGCCGCCTGCGCGAAGCCCGGCAGGAAAACGACAGACTCGCGAAGCTTCTCAACCTGAAAGAGTCGTACCACTATCCCACGATTGCCGGAAAAGTTGTCGGGAAGAGCCTCACCCTGCTTCGCAATACCGTGACGCTCAACGTCGGAAAACTCAACGGTGTGCTTTCCCGCATGCCGGTTGTCGGTGACGGCGGGCTCGTGGGTGTGGTTTCAAGCGTCAACGATCATTACTGCGTTGTCAGGGTTCTTCTCAATACCGATTTTCGTGCCAGCGCAAAAATTCAGCGCAGCCGCGTGGACGGCATCATCGCCTGGGATGGTGATGATCTGATGCTTACGAACGTTGCAAAAACTCTGGATGTGGCGGCCGGTGATACCGTCCTGACGTCCGATTACAGCAGTACCTACCCCCCGAATATCCGTATAGGTGTTGTGCGCGAGGTGAGCGGACAACAGGGATCGCTCTTTAAGAAGGTCTATGTTTCACCGGGCGTGAATTTCGTGAAGCTGGAAGAGGTTTTTGTTCTTTCTTTTCTCCCCGATTCTGAGCGGACAGAGCTGGATCAGCCCACGCCTCAGAAGACGCGACGATAACCTTTCGGGAACTCGTCACCGTTTCATCATCTTAAAATGGATTTTTCTATGAAAGTATTGAAATTTGGCGGCTCATCGGTCGCCGATGCCAAGCGTATCCGTTCTGTTGCACACATTGTGCTTGCTGCAGCGAAACGGGACCGCGTCGTTGTGGTTGTCTCTGCGTTTCAGGGTGTCACGAACCAGCTTTTGCAGTGTGCCCGTGCGGCTGAAAAGGGAGACGCCAGTTATCAACAACTCTATAATCAGATCGCTCACAAACACCGCGAAGCCATCGACGCGCTGCTCGAGCGAGGAAAACGCAAGGGCACGCTCGACGCCGTTGACGGGCTTCTGGACGAGCTCAGAAATGTTCTTCTTGGGATATCCCTCTTGCGCGATTGCCCTCCAAGGGCGCTGGACCTGACCGCCAGCTTTGGCGAACGGCTTTCCGCTACAATTATTTCAGCCTATCTTCAGCAACTTTGCCGCGCGGTGTTTGTCGACGCACGCCAGTTCACAGTCACCGATGATCAGTTCACACACGCGATGGTGCTCTTCGACCAGACGAACAAGAAGATCCGGACGTACTTCAACCAGCTCATGAAGAAAAGCGGACCAGCCCCGATACCGGTTGTTACCGGCTTTATCGGCTCGACAGAAGACGGCCGCACAACCACTATCGGCCGCAATGGCTCAGACTACACGGCAGCTATTGTCGGTGCAGCGCTGAACGCTGCGGTCATCGAGATATGGACTGATGTCGACGGCATCCTGAGCGCCGACCCGCGCGCTGTCCCGTCCGCGTTTGTTCTTTCCCAGATGTCGTATGAAGAAGCGATGGAGCTGTCGTATTTCGGCGCAAAGGTGCTCCACCCCGCGACGATCGCTCCTGCCGTTGCGAAGAAAATCCCGATTGACATTAAGAACACGCTGAACCCGGGTGCACCGGGTACGCGTATTTCCGAAAAGGCCGGGGACTGGGAGGGGGCAGCCAAAGGAATTGCTTCCGTCGATAACATTGCTCTTTTAACGCTGCGCGGCCTGAGCATGGTGGGTGTCCCGGGAACAGCGGAACGCCTTTTCCGGGCCCTTGCATCGCACCGTGTCAACGTCATTCTCATCTCGCAGGCGTCGTCTGAACATACAATTTGTTTCGCGGTGAGCACATCCGATCTCGCCGCGGCCCGCCGGGCGCTGGCGAGCGAATTCCACTACGAGCTCCAAAGCAAGTTGACGTCGCTGGACGAAAAAACCAACCAAACGATCGTTGCGATTGTCGGGGAAGGAATGAGGGGCACGCCGGGAGTGTCTGGAAAAGTATTCCAGGCGCTCGGCAATAACGGCATCAATGTTTCTGCGATTGCTCAGGGAGCGTCGGAACGCAACATTTCGTTTGTGATTCAATCCGATCAGATGAACCGCGCCCTGAACGTCATTCACGAAGCCTTCTTTGAGAAGAACAAGCATCTTGCTGTCATTCTTGTGGGCGTCGGCAATATCGGCTCCACGCTGCTGCGTCAACTGCACCAGCAGCGGGACTTTCTTTTGTCCCAAGGGTATGATGTCCGGGTGTGCGGCATCGCGAACAGCAAACAATACATTCTCGACCCGGCAGGAATCGATCTGACATCGTGGCGGGACAAGCTCAACCGGTCACACCGAAAAATGTCCCTCAGCGACCTGGCACGCCAGATAAGCCGTCTCGAGCTTATCAACGCCGTGCTTGTTGATTGCACGGCGAGTTCCGATGTTGTGGATGCCTACCCGGAGTTCGTCAACGCGAATCTTCATATCGTCACGCCAAACAAAAAGGCGAACGTCCTCCCGTGGAGCCGGTACAGCGCATTGCTGGACCTCATGAAGAGCAGGAAGAAACACTTTCTGTATGAAGCCAACGTCGGAGCCGGATTACCTGTGATATCGACGCTGACCGATCTTATCTCCAGCGGAGACCAGATCGTGAAAGTCGAGGGAATTTTCTCCGGCACATTGAGCTATCTGTTCAACCACTTTGACGGTGCAAAACCGTTCAGCGAGTTTGTCCGTGAGGCGCACCAGCTTGGGTTCACAGAGCCCGATCCGCGTGAAGACCTTTCCGGCGGCGATGTCGCCCGGAAGCTGCTCATCCTTGCGCGCCACCTGGGGATGAAGCTTGATATGAAAGATATCCAGGTGGAAAGCCTCGTTCCCCCATCGCTGCGAAAAGGGGGGTTCTCGGACGCTTTCTACTCTCGATTTGCCGGGTTCGACCGGACGATACAGCAACGATTTCAGAAAGCGCGCACGCGGGGCAACGCGCTCCGGTATGTTGGCACTTTGCGGGGGCGTGAGGCTTCCGCTGAGTTGAAAGAGGTTCCGCCTGATCATCCGTTCGCGGGAACGAAAGGGAGTGACAACATTATTGCCATCACTACAAATCGTTACTCGCGGACCCCGCTCGTTGTTCAGGGTCCGGGGGCCGGGGCGGATGTGACCGCAATGGGCGTGTTTTCAGATATTCTCAAGCTTCTTCATTACTTGCCGTATTGAGTATGAGCACAATGATCCCAAGATCAGTCAAGACGTTCGCGCCCGCAACCGTTTCCAATCTCGGCCCCGGATTTGATGTCCTTGGCGTTGCTCTGTACCGGCCCGGGGATTTTGTTCTCGCGAGCCGCCAACGGCAACCCGGGCTCGCGTTCTCTGTGAAGACTTCCCAAACACAGGTTCCTCTCGATTCAAAGAGAAATGTCGCAGCCTATGTCGCAGACTGCATGCTTCAGGAAATGAAACCGTCCTTCGGCGTTCGCATGGTTCTACATAAGTCCATGCCCATCGGTTCCGGACTCGGCAGTTCGGCAGCAAGCAGCGTTGCGGCAGCGATGGCTGTGAACGCGTTGCTGGCAAAACCACTTCAGAAACCCGACTTACTCCGGTTCGCACTCGACGGTGAGTTGTTTGCCTGCGGCTCCATGCATGCAGACAACGCGGCCCCCTCTCTTCTGGGTGGTGGATGCCTCATCCGCAGTTACAATCCCGTCGACGTCATTCCAATTCCCGTGGATCACTCCCTCGTCTGGATCGTCGTTCACCCGCACGTGGTTGTTCTCACGAAGAAGGCCAGGGCAATGTTACCGCGGCAGATACCCTTGCGTACCGCGGTACGCCAGTGGGGTAATGTTGCCGGACTCGTCCTGGGACTCGCAAGCGGAGATCACAGTCTGATTCGCCGATCTGTTGAGGATGTCATCATGGAGCCGTTGCGCTCCAAACTGATCCCGGGATTCGACGCCGTCAAAGAGGCGGCTCTCAGAGCGGGGGCGCTTGGCTGCTCAATTTCGGGCTCGGGCCCGTCTGTTTTTTCCATTGCCCCCTCGATGCGAGCAGCGCGTGTCATTAGTGCTGCCATGGTCCGGACTTTTCGCCGCTCAGCCGGTGTCACGAGCGATGTGTTCATTTCGAAGACTAATCCGTACGGCGCACGCGTTGTCTGGAGAAGAGACCGATGAAGTTCCGCTCTGTCCTTGGTGAAAGCCCTTCGGTAAGTTTTCGTGAAGCTCTGTTCCGCGGTCTTGCACCCGATGGAAGCCTGTACATTCCCGAACACATTCCGCAGCTGCCGCTACCGAGCGAACACGGCGGTGCTGTTCAACGATTGCCCGTGGTAGCCTCCGAGGTGTTGGGTGCATTCATCGACGATATTCCGATGGAAGAGATTCGGGCTATGGCCGAACGGGCGTTCAACTTCCCGATCCCGCTTGTCAGGCTCGAACAGAACCTCTTCCTCCTCGAATTGTTTCATGGTCCTACACTCGCCTTCAAAGATGTGGGCGCCCGCTTTATGGCACGCGCCCTCTCATACTTTCTGGAGCGAGAGAGACAGGATTTGACAATAGTCGTTGCGACGTCGGGCGATACGGGAAGCGCTGTCGCCCATGGATTTTTCAATGTTCCGAACATCTCCGTATTTGTCTTCTATCCGTCCGGCAAGATCAGCCGGCTGCAGGAACAGCAGATGACCACCCTCGGGGGTAATATTCATGCCGTTGAGGTAGAGGGAACATTCGACGATTGCCAGCGACTTGTGAAAAGCGCTCTCGCAGATCGCGATCTCGTGCGAGCGCTGAACCTCACCACCGCAAATTCTATCAACCTCGGCAGGCTGATTCCGCAGATTATGTACTACGCCTGGGCTGCAATTCTGTACGGGCAGATGCCCGGTGAAGCCGGGCGCCGCGATCGGGGACCGGTGTTCGCTGTTCCGAGCGGAAATTTTGGGAACCTGACAGCCGCGACATATTCCAAGCATATGGGGGTCCCGATTGTAGGCCTGATCTCGGCGAGCAACTCAAATGACGTTGTGCCGGAGTACTTCAAGACCGGCCTTTTCACACCGCGCCGATCGCAACAAACGTTTTCGAACGCCATGGATGTGGGAAACCCGAGCAACTTCGACCGCCTTCGGGCTCTCTACGGAAACGATCTTCAGCGAATCCGGAACGAGATCACCGCTCTCAGCGTCGGGGATGACGAAACGCTGACCGAAATGCGCCGCACCTATGATCGGTGCGGTTACGTGCTTGACCCACACACCGCCGTGGGTGTCGTGGCGGCGCGCGGGAAGAGCCCGTCGGGATCGCCGATCGAGCCCACGATTGTCGCCGCGACGGCGCACCCCGCGAAGTTTCCCGAGGTGGTGACCAAAGCTCTGGGCATAACGATTCCTCTTCCTCCACAACTTGAAGAGGCGATGAATCGTCCAAAACAAAGCGTGCGCATCCACGCAGAGTACGAACAGGCAAGAGAACTGCTGCGCTCGTGATCGGTTACACGGTCGTGAAATTGCTTCTCGCGTGTTTTCTCAATGAGTTTTGTCCGTCGATTTGACGAGGGTTTTTGCATGGAACACTACATACGGTCGGCTTTGGTTGCCCTGGCGTTGTTGCTGCTCCAGACAACGTTTATTCCTTTTCTTTCCATCGGTGGATTTCTCCCCGATGTGTTCCTTATTTGGGTGGTGTATGTCGCTGTCAGGTACGGCCAGATGGAGGCAACCATCACGGGATTTCTCGTCGGATTGCTACAGGACGCCGTCGCAATGCAATTCTTCGGCTTGAGCGCGTTGACGATGACCATCGCAGGGTTCGTAGCCGGGTATTTCTTCAATGACAACAGCACAGAACAAACACTCGCGTCCTACCGCTTCCTGACGATCCTCGTGCTGTCATCGTTTGTCCACAACGTTATCTATTACGGTGTGTTTCTTCAGGGCATACAGGATTCTGTGTTTACGACGATGATTGAATTCAGCGTTTTCACAAGTCTGTACACTTTGATGGTGGGCGTCTTTCCCATGTTCGCGTTTGTCCGCAAGTACCGGTTCTCTCAATCACTATGATTCACGACGAACAATTTGGATCCCTTGAGCGGCGCAGAGCGCTTACGATTTTCGTTCTGGCCGTGTTCGCGCTGCTGATGATGAGGCTGTACCAGCTTCAGTTGTTGTACCATGTGGAGTTGGACAAGAAGTCGGAAGAGAACAGTGTCCGCGGCCTCGTCAAAGATCCGGTGCGCGGGTACATCTATGACCGGAACGGTAAACTGATCGTCGATGTCGGTCCGGCATATTCCGTCACGCTCGTACCGGCGGAGTTCGAAAAGCGGAACATTCCCCTTCTTTCTTCCATCCTGCAAATGGAACCGCAAACGCTTGAGGAACGTATCGCCCGCGCGCGCGCCTATTCTCCGTTTATTCCTGCGCGCATCAAACGCGATATCGACATGAAGACGCTCGCCGCGATTGAAGAACACCTCACAACGCTGCGCGGTGTCTCCTTCCAGGTGGAATCGAAGCGCGTCTACCCCACGGGCGCCTATGCGTCGCACCTCCTTGGATATCGTCGTGAGATTTCTGATGCGCAGCTCTCCGACGCGGGTGAAGGTTACCGACAAGGGGATCTCGTCGGCGTCGCCGGACTCGAAGCGCGCTATGAGCAGCTGCTCAAGGGAATAAAGGGCTTTGAATATGTTTCGGTGAACTCGAAGGGTCAGATCATTGGAAGCTTCGAAGATGGAAGACGGGATGTAGGGCCAAAAGAAGGGGACGACCTCCTTCTGAGCGTCGATGTCGGGCTCCAGGCTTTCGCTGAATCCCTGATGACCAACTACAGCGGGGGGATTGTCGCCATGGACCCGAGGGACGGCGGCATTCTCGCTCTCGTCAGCAAGCCCGACTACGATCCGTCCATTATGAGCGGTGTGACCCCCGCTGATCTTTGGTACAATCTCCAAACGAATCCGGCGAAACCGCTCTATAACCGCGCCACGCTCACGCGCTATCCTCCCGGTTCAACATTCAAGATGGTCCTTGCTGCCGCGGCTCTTCAGGAGGGAGTTATCGACGAGAACTTCCGCATTCACTGTACCGGCGGCTTCCGATTCGGCAACAGGGTGTTCAAAGATCTTCACGTTCATGGCTCTGTGAATGTGGTCGAAGCGATCCAGAAATCATGCAACGTCTTTTTCTATCAGCTAATGCTGAAGGTTGGATTCGATAGATGGACTGAGTACGGACGGCGTTTCGGCTTCGGACAGACAACAAACACCGACACGGGCGAAGAAACGACCGGACTGCTTCCGTCGACGCAGTACTACGATTCACGCTACGGCAAGGGGAAGTGGACGCAGGGATATCTGATCAGTCTCGCCATCGGTCAGGGCGAAGTCGGGGTTTCACCTTTGCAGATGGCCCGTTACGCCTCAGCGCTCGCGAACGGAGGCACGGTGTATCAGCCACACGCTGTGGAACTGGTTCGAAACAAGAAAAGACAGACCATCGATTCTGTTCCGCACGATTCATCACTCGTCGGCTTGTCTCCGCACGTCATGGAGCTGATCCGGGAGGGCATGCAACGCGTTGTTCACGCACCGGGAGGCACCGGCAGTCTTGCGCGCATTCCGGGCGTTATCTCGGCGGGCAAGACCGGCACTGCGGAGAACACGCACGGAAAAGATCATGCCTGGTATGTCGGATTTGCCCCATTCGAGAATCCAAAGATTGCCGTGGCGGTGATGCTTGAGAACTCAGGCTTTGGCGGTGCAAAGGCTGCCCCTCTGGCGGGCCTGGTTATGGAACGATATCTGTACGGCGAACTGATCCGCAACAAACCAAAAGCGGTGCAAGCACAGAAATCTGTTGCCGGAGCAACTGCGCCTGTTGCTCACTGATGTGAGCCGCAGTGCAACATTGAGAACCTGAAGCGTAAGGACATATGTACGATTATCTGCGGGAATATTTTGACTTCAAAGCTTTCCTGATATGCCTTGCCCTGGTGGTCTTTGGCCTCCTTTCCGTGTACAGCGCGACGTTCGATGTGGGCGCGGCGTCAGCATTCAGGAAGCAGATGGTCTGGGCTGGAATCGGACTCCTCGCGCTGTTTGTCATGGCCTTCTTCCCCATCAAGACGCTCCAGCGAATTGCCCTGCCCGTCTACGCGCTCAACCTCCTGCTCCTCTTCATCGTGCTTGTTGTTGGGGAACGGGTTTCCGGATCAAAAAGCTGGTTCGGTCTGGGAGGATCCGGGGCCTCGGGCGGACCCTCATCGTTCGGGGGGCAACCATCTGAATTCGCGAAGGTCGCCACCGTGCTGGCGCTCTCGGCGTTCCTTGCCCGGTCGTCCATCTCTCTGTCCAACGTCAAACATCTCATCATCGTTTTCGGTATCGTCGGCGTTCCCATGATGCTCATTCTTGCCCAGCCCGATCTTGGAACGGCCCTGGTCTTTTTTGCAATGCTGCTGCCGGTTTTATTCTGGGCGGGCTCTTCCAATTTTGTCCTCGCCGCAATTCTTGCACCTATCATCGCTGCCGCAGGTGCGCTGTTCGGAACTTTCGTTTTTCTTTTCTCTCTCATCGTCAGCGGTACGCTGCTCTATCTTGCCCGGCAGAACCGTTTCGCTGCTGCCGTTGTTTTTGCTCTCACGCTGGGTGTCGGATTGTCTGTTCAGGCGGTGTATGAACGCATGCCATCATATCAGCAGAAACGGATCTCGACGTTCATGAATCCCGGCGCGGATCAGAAGGGGGCGGGGTACAACGTCTATCAATCAAAGGTTGCGATTGGGTCCGGCGGATTTTTCGGCAAGGGGTACCTGCAGGGAACTCAAACGCAACTGAATTTCATCCCCGAACAATGGACTGATTTCATTTTTTGTGTCCCCGGTGAGGAGTTTGGGTTCGTCGGGGCGTCGCTTGTGATTGGTTTGTTCACGGCGCTTCTGCTCCATGGGATTAATGTGGCCGGACTCTCGAAAAACAAATTTGCCAGTGCCGCCGCAATCGGCATCACAGGAATATTCGGGTTCCATGTCCTTGTGAATATTGGCATGTCGATGGGATTGCTCCCCGTCATTGGCATTCCGCTCCCCTTCCTCAGCTATGGGGGCTCAGCTCTTATCGCAAACATGGCCATGGTCGGCCTCCTGATGAATTTTTACGCCAATCGAAAAGAGCATTAACCGCCTCGCTACGAGCAACTCAGAACTATTCTCCTTCTCTCCTCGGGCTATTGTCCCCCGCACAATTTCCTTTTGCCAAGCTCCTTTGATTGAAACTCACACCTCTTTTTGTTATCCTGACATAGATCTTCAATGTGGGCAATCATAACCATGTCAACGGTTTCATTTCTTCTACTCATGCTCGGCGGAGGTATTGCGGGCACCATCGGGGCGATGCTTGGCCTTGGCGGCGGCGTCTTCCTAACGCCGTTCCTGCTGCTCGTCTTCGGTCTCCCCATGCACCAGGCGATCGCTACCAGCATCCTCGCTGTCATTGCCACCTCAAGCGCAGGAGCTGCGATGAACATGGAGCGGCAGACCGTAAATATACGGTTGGGGATGGTGCTTGAAATCGCGACTGTCGCGGGAGCCATCTTCGGCGGTGTGACGGCTAACCTCCTTAGCGGTGAGGTGCTGTCCCGCATCTTTGCATCTCTTCTTCTCTTTGTTTCTTTCATGATGATATGGAGATCGAAGCATTCGAACGACACAGCACCGGCTGTGACCGACGGGGCGTTTCCGTCGAGCTACAAGGATGAAGCAACCGGATTGGTTGTGCCGTATTCCGCCAGGCGGATACCGGCGGTTCTGTTTGTATCGTTGATTGCCGGTAATATCTCCGGGTTGCTTGGGGTCGGTGGAGGAATCTTCAAGGTCCCGGCAATGCACATGCTTTCCGGAATTCCTATGAAAGCGGCAACGGCGACAAGTAATTTCATGATTGGGGTCACCGCCGCCGCAAGCGCATTCATTTACTTCGCACATGGACATTTGAATCCCTACATCGTTGCCCCCGCCGTCCTCGGCGTCCTCGGTGGATCGTTTCTCGGCGTCAAGGTCAACCGGCGCGTCAAGGGATCGTTTCTCACGTGGATCTTCGCCGGCGTTTTACTTCTCGTCTCTTTGAGGATGTTCTGGAGATAATGGGATGAGCACCACAACAATGACACCCTCTGAGAAGCTTGCGCTTGAACATACGGTTGAACGCTGGGTGGGCTGGGTGCTGCGCATCGGAGTGTGGGCCAGCGCCGGCCTGATGATGACGGGGCTCCTCGTGGCATGGCTTGCGAGCGGCTCCCTTCAGGTGCCGCGCGAAAACCCGACGCCGGGTGAAATTCTGAGAAACCTCGCCGCTGGTTCATTCGATCCCACCACCCTCATTTTTGCGGGATTGCTGCTCCTGATGCTGACGCCGTTCATCAGGGTCTTGACGGCTGCCATTGGATTTGCCGCTGAAAAGGACAAGCCGTTCGTGGCCGTTGCCCTTGTTGTCCTGGCCATGCTTCTCGGTGAGCTTGTGTTCTCGCTCCGTTAGCGTGATTTCACTGGATCTCACAACCTTCAACAAACAAGGAACCCATGATACTTTCCGATAGCAGGATTCTCGAAGAGATGAAGCGCGGTTCCATAGTGATCAGGCCGTTTCGGCGAAAGTATCTTGGATCGAACAGCTACGACGTGCACCTTGGCGAGTGGCTCGCGATGTACAAGGAAGAGATTCTCGACTGCCGGAAACACAACAAGGTTCAGCATTTCAAAATCCCCCGGGGCGGAATGCTTCTCGTCCCGAGTATGCTCTACCTCGGTGTCACGCAGGAATACACGGAAACCCACGCTCACGTTCCTTTCCTCGAGGGAAAAAGCAGTATCGGTCGGCTCGGGATTGACATTCACGCCACCGCCGGAAAGGGCGACGTCGGCTTCTGCAATACATGGACTCTTGAGATCTCCGTCCGCCACCCAGTCAAAATCTACGCCGGCATGCCAATTGGGCAGTTGATCTACTTTGAGATCTCTGGCGACGTGGATGTTGCCTACAGCAAGAAGCGCGGGGCGAAATACAACAAGAAAACCACAAAGCCCGTTGAATCAATGATGTGGAAGAATTTCAAATAGAACGCCTCTGTAACCGAGGATCCTGCACACGCGTACGCAGACGAGAGGAAAGCGGTGTCACATGAAATTCGTCGATAAACTCCTGAAGGTCCAACGCAAAAATCGATCGCTCCTGTGCGTGGGTCTTGATACCGACCCGGCCAAACTACCGCGGCATCTCGGATCTTCCAGGAATGCCGTCCTGAAGTTTAATCGTGAAATCATCGAAGCCACGAGCGATCTCGTGTGCGCATACAAGCTCAACCTCGCATTCTATGAGGCACTCGGAGAGAAGGGGTGGCACATTCTCCGGGAAACGCTGGCGGTGATTCCCAAAGCCATCGTGACCATTGGCGATGGAAAGCGCGGGGACATCGGCAACACGGCGGAACGGTATGCTCGCGCGCTCTATGATGAGCTGGGTTTCGACTCGGCGACAGTGAGTCCGTACCTGGGGTACGATTCTGTTGAACCGTTTATCCAAAACGACCAGCATTGCGCTTTTGTTCTTGCCTTGACTTCGAATAAGGGCTCCAACGACTTTCAACGACTCATTATTCATGGACGCCCGCTCTATGAGAAAATTGTCCAGACAACGCTGAAGTGGAATACCAAACAAAACATCGGACTCGTTGTCGGCGCAACCCACCCGGCCGAGTTGAAACCGATTCGCGACCTCGCACCAACAATGCCTATCCTCATTCCCGGGATTGGTTCGCAGGGAGGAGATCTGGAAGCGGCTGTCCGGTTCGGCTGCGATAAAAGTGGCCTGCTCGCCATCATCAACGCCAGCCGAAGCGTTCTGTACGCCTCCTCCGGCAAGGATTTCGCCAACGCCGCACGCGCCGAGGCACAACAACTCCGCAAACAGATGCAGCAATTCCGCACACAGCACTTCTCGTAGTCCCGGCGGCCGGACGTGTCCGGCCGTGCACCTTCATTTGCCTCTTTTCTTACTCTGTGGGAAAGCTCACGTTCAATATTCATGAACGGTTCCTCCGCCATATCTGGAGCCGTCAATATCTCAACCACTTCGCCCTCAGGACAACCGACAATCAGACGATTCAGGTGTTCCGGTCGGGGAGGATGAATGCCGATGGGGGACCTGATTTTCGCGATGCGGTCATTCAGATCGGGGAAACCACATTTCACGGCGACGTGGAGTTTCACCGTACCATTGCTGATTGGCAACTTCATAGACACTTTGAAGATCCGCGATACAATAAAGTAATACTCCATGTGGTCTTTGAACGCGGGTCCGGGCCTGTGACGACGCGTGTCGCGAGCGGGCGCAGCATCCCCACCCTCCTCCTTGAGCCTCATCTCAACGAGTCCATACGAACGCTTTGGCACAAGACCATCCTGGATGAACAGTTGTTGCGGAAGAAGACTTTACCCTGTTCCGATTTGAATCATGATGTCGACACGGCGCTTCTTTCCCGGTGGATCAAGCGGCTTGCTGTCGAACGGCTGGAATTGAAATTGCGCCGATTCGACGAACGCCTGAAAGAGCTGGCGCAACTCCGGCTTCTGGCCGTCCACGATTCTCATGGCCAGCATGGTCCATGGCGCGTACAGGGTGATCCCGACGATCTACCTCCTCCTCATTGGGAGCTCACGCACACCCAGCTTGCGCCACGCGACTTCTGGGACCAGCTGCTGTATGAAGGATTCATGGAATGCCTTGGATACAGCAAGAACCAGGAACCGTTCGTCCGGCTTGCACGCGCGGTTACGCTCCGCGTGATTCGGTCGCACCGCGTCGAGAGCAACGAAGAGGCTTTACAGGCACTGCTTTTCGGTGCCGCGGGCTTGCTCCCGAAGCTCAAGACGGTGAAGGACGTGGAATCGCGGAAATTTGCCCGCCGACTCTCTCATGAGTGGAGGGTGCAAAAGACTCTCTATCGGGGTTCAATTCTCCATGCAGCCGATTGGCAGTTGTTTCCAACCCGTCCGGTTAATTTTCCCACGCTGAGGATTGCGGCAGCAACTCCACTGATTCGTGCCATCCTCTGCGACGATTTGTTCCGGCGTATCATCGAAAACTTGAAGACAACAAACACGGGGGGTTTGGAGGTTCGCGCCCTCCGCAAGCTCCTTGCAATAACACCTTTGCCGTATTGGACTCATCACTACCGCTTCGACCAAGCAATTTCGAAACCCGTCCATCCATTTGGTCTCGAACGAACGGACGCTGCCATTGCGAACGTCGTGATTCCTCTCGCGTTGTTGTATGCCCGCATCTTTAAAGACAGACTTGTGAGAGAGGGGGCTCTTCGATTGTTCGAATCGATGCCCCCCGCCGCGGAGAATTCCGTCACGCGTTTCATGGAAAGTCAGTTACTCAGAGGGCGCGTCGTGTTGAGATCTGTTAGCACTCAGCAGGGCGTGATTCAACTGTACAAATGCTACTGCAGTGAAGAGCGGTGTGTGGAGTGCGATGTGGGGGCGGTGGTCTTCGGCAGATTCTCAAAACCACGATAGTGCCGCGATGCACCATGCCCGGACTCGGTGAGGGGCGTGCCTATGTTTTCTGTTGTTTTTTCTTTGCCGCAGGAAACAACACGTTATTGAGGATCAGGCGGTATCCCGGAGAGTTTTTGTGAAGTGAAAGGTCCGTCGGGGGATCGCCGACAGCGTGTTGATAGTCTTCGGGATCATGTCCGCCGAACCAGGTAAACGTCCCGCGGCCAAAATTGCCATGGATGTACTTCACTTCGGAAGTCCCCTCCCGCTGCGCCAGCAGTGTCACCGTTCGCTTGATCAGGTCCTTCTTGAATCCCGTTGTTTGCCCCATGAACCCCCTGATGATCGAGACGTGGTCCTGTGTCAGCATGGATGGAACGGGATCATACTTCGCGGAGAACTCGAACAATGTAAAATAATCTGTGTTTGGATCGCGGATGGGCTGCGGATCGCTCGGCGGAATGTCAATGTCTGAGTATTCGTAGCGCATCGGGTTCATGTCGAGTTTGAAATTTTCAAATGCGAGCGTTTTGCTGAAGTCCAGTTTCTTCTGCGCCTCTGGATCAGGGGGGTCTCCGTCAAACATCACATCGCAGATGTCTACTCTGTCAGCCGCCAGGGCGATGTCATAGCTGTCGGTGGCTGAACACATCGCGAACATGAAACCGCCGTTGCCAACGAAGTCCTTAATTGTGCGCACGACCGCTTTCTTCTCGTCTGAGACCTTTTTGAAACCGAGGCGCTTTGCCTCTTTTTCATAGAGAAGCTGCTGATCGACGTACCATTGAGCAAATCGGTAGTTCGAGTAGAACTTCCCGTACTGCCCAGTGAAATCTTCATGGTGCAGGTGCAGCCAGTCGTACTCTGCCATCTTCCCGGAGAGCACCTCCTCGTCCCATATCTTTGTATAGGGAATCTCTGCATATTCGAGCGCGAGCGTCACAGCATCATCCCACGGTTTGAAGTTCGGCGGAACATAGACTGCGATTTTCGGCGCCTTTTCGAGGCGCACGACGTCCATGTTGTTGTCCTCTCGCTGCACTTCGGCGTATGCCGACGCCGCCTCGGCAGCGCTCGCCGGTTCAAAGAGAACCCCCCGGATTCTGCACTCGCGCGCCAGCACGTCGCTGTAGTCCGCCAGGAACGATCCGCCCCTGTAATTGAGAAGCCAATCTACCTCACCGTTGCGTTGCAGCACCCAGAATGCGATCCCGTACGCCTTCAGATGATTCGTCTGTTTCAGATCCATCGGAATGAGAAGCTTGGATTGTCCAAACACAACGCCCGCGGCCTCTATCACGATCAACAGGAACAGCAGAGACCATCTTGGGGCTTTCATTGTTCGCATCGTCATTGTTTCTCCACTGCTCTAGATCGAGTCTCCGCGTAGGAGCCGAATTCGTCTCCTCGCCTCTTCAACATACAGGGATGCGGGGTGGTTTGCCAGAACTTCCTCGTACGCTTCTATAGCCTTTTGCTTGTTCTTTACTTTGTATTCATAGACTTCGCCGACGCGCATCTGCGCCTTGTCGCGCAGGACGCTTGACGGCATGTCATTGATCACCCTACGGAAGAAAACGAGCGCCTCGTCGGGGCGGTTGAGGAGCAGCTCCATTTCTCCGCTTCGCATGGTTGCATCATCCACCAGGGTTGTTGCCGGATAGCGAAGCGTCACAGATTGAAAGCGTGCAAGTGCCTCCGAGTATTTCCGCTGGCGGACCAGCAGGTCGGCGGCTGAAAATTCTTTCAGAGCCGGTTGCCCGGCCCCCTTGTTTTCCTGGATGAAATAGAGAAGTTGCAGGGCGTCGTTTGTCAGGTCGTTCGACGCATTTGTGCTTATCCGTTGCAGGAGCGCGCTCGCCGAGTCGAACCGAGCTTCAAAAAAATCAAGTTCGGCTAGCCGAAAAAGGATCTGGTCGCGGTATGGATCCGGCGAGTTCTTCGCCAGGCGACTGTATTCGTCGCGTGCCTTCACAAGATCGTTTTGCGCCGTTTGAACTTCTGCCAGACTCAGCGTGGCTTCGTACACAAGATTTGAGCTGAACGGCATGGATCTGATTCTGTCGAATGCTGCCGCGGCTCCGTTAAGGTCAAAGAATCGCAAGAATCTGATTGTCCCGATCCGATAAAGGGCCTGCATCGCCGTCTCCGTATTCGGCTGATCGTTGATGAGCGATTCGTAGAGCCCCAGGGCCCATTGAAAGGTTGGTTGTGTTTCCGAGACGGTTGATCCGCGTCCAACGGGGGAAGGCCGCGGGGTGGTGAGACGGGCAAGTGTGTCGTTCTCCCCGCTGAGCTCCTCAATCGCGCGTGCGTACCCAAACCGCGCGTACCCGATAATATTCTGCGCGGGTTTCCCTTCTACAACTTCCCGAAATGCTTTTGCCGCCGTGAAATGCACATGCTCCTGCGCGGCCCGCTGGGCGAATTGAAAGAGCTCGAAGCCGTTTGCTTTCGTGAGACGATCAATGATCCGATATTGATCCAGCGCCGCGTCAAACTGTTTCCCTTCCATATAAAGCCACGCCAGAACAGAATGAAGCGGCACCTCGTCCGGAAAACGGGTCACCTCGGCTTTGATCACTCCGAGAGCGGCAAGCCGTCCTTCATCGCGACCCGTAAACGCTGAAAGGCGTGATTGAATGTACGTTGCTTGCTGAGGGTTGGACCGCAGGATTTTAACAAGCTCATGCGTCGCGGATTCAAACTGGTGCAGGGCGCCATAGAGGGACGCGAGCTCCTCCATAAAGAGCGTTTGATTCTTTGCCCCGTCGCGTCCTTCCAGATACATCGCGATTGCTTTGTCGTATTGACGGTGCTCAATCAATTGTGACGCAATCATCCGGTAGAGGTTCACGTTTTTTGGATCTTTTCGGAGAACAACATGCCAGATGGAGTCTGCCACCTGCGGCTCACCGGCCAAGTCATACAGACCGCCAAGGATCGAGAGAAGGTTCTCGTCGTTGTTTTTTGCCAGCAGCTGTCCACGAACAAGCTCTTTCGCCTTGTCGTATTGTTTGAGTTCGGTATATCCCCTGCGCAGACCCTCGAGAATAACAAAATTCTGGGGATTCGTTTCAAGCAGCGACTCATACAGGGCCACTGCGCGCTCCCATTCACCCGCCTGCTCGAAGCTTTGCGCCAACCGCAGTTTCGTCACGACGTCGACCTCTTGTGCCGTAACAGACAGTGTGCAAACACAAAGAGCCGCGATGACGAACCCTGCGAGTCGTACCTTGACAGGATGGCCCGAACGTATTTTTTGTGCGACCGAGTTCATTGTTATATTCTTGATAACTTATCAAAAAACACCGCAGTAATCAAACAAACGCATACTCTCCTCTTTTAACACCGTTTATGTTCGATTGCGTTCCGTGGTTTCTGTTCTGTCGGTTCGTTTGGTTGATTTGCCCTGTGAATTTGCTTACCTTTTTTAACGAGCATGAGTGTACAGAAAAACATAGCGATCCTCGGTTCGACCGGATCGATCGGCACAAGCAGCCTGGACGTGATCAGGAGTTTTCCCGGGCACTTCCGAGCCACATACCTTACCACCAACCGGAATATTGATTTGCTGCACGAACAAATCAATCAGTTTCATCCGAGGGGCGTTGTGGTGCTGGACGAGGAAAAGGCCGTCGAACTTCGATCGCGGGTTGATGCTTCTGTAGAGGTGTTGTCTGGTACGTCGGGACTGGAGCAAGTGGTAACGCGGGATGATGTTGATACCGTCATAAGCGCTCTGGTCGGATTTGCCGGCCTGAAGCCGACGATTGCCGCCATCCGTCACCGGAAGCGGATCGCCCTCGCGAACAAGGAAACGCTCGTCGTCGCCGGCGGCTTCATCACCTCGCTCGCACGCGAATATGGCGTTGATCTTCTCCCCGTCGATAGCGAGCATAGCGCAATTTTTC
The DNA here is from genome assembly GCA_026390595.1 of Ignavibacteriales bacterium. Classification (NCBI taxonomy): domain Bacteria; kingdom Pseudomonadati; phylum Ignavibacteriota; class Ignavibacteria; order Ignavibacteriales; species Ignavibacteriales bacterium. The sequence continues at coordinate 241,863 of JAPLFQ010000005.1, read as the reverse complement.
AGTGTCTCGTCGGCGAAGATCGCTCCAAGCTGGCAAAATTGATCCTGACTGCATCCGGAGGGCCTTTTCTTGATGTTCCCGCCGCGTCGTTTTCCGTTTTGACGGTCGAGCAGGCCCTCAATCACCCAAAATGGAAAATGGGGAATAAGATAACGATTGATTCCTCAACCCTTATGAACAAGGGGCTGGAAGTCATCGAGGCGCATTGGCTGTTCGGCCTGCCTGGCGAACAGATTCATGTGGTCATCCATCCGCAGTCTGTCATTCACTCCATGGTCGAATTTGTCGACGGCTCCGTCAAAGCCCAACTCGGGCTCCCCGACATGAAGCTGCCTATTCAGTACGCCCTCACGTATCCCGAGCGCTGGCCGATGAATGGAGCACGCATCGATTTTCCGGCGCTTCAGTCCATGACGTTTTTTGAACCCGACAGAGACAAGTTCCGCTGCCTGGGACTCGCGTACGATGCTCTTGCGCTGGGCGGAACAGCCCCTGCCGTCCTCAATGCGGCCAACGAGGTCGCCGTCAATTCTTTTTTGAGTCGCAAGATTTCGTTCGAGAAGATTCCGACGGTAATAGAGCGGGCTTTGACCCTCCATAAAACCCGATTGAATCCCGATATTCACGATATTATTGAAGCAGATCGGCAAACACGTGATTTTGTAGGAACTCTTTTGCACTAAATTGGGTAGTACAGGTGGGCCCGGGCACCGGGTGCTTTCCTGACATTCATTATATCGAGACTTCTATGGATTTCTTCCCAACCCTCTTTTACTTCCTCGTTGTCATCGGCGTCCTCGTGCTTGTGCATGAGCTCGGCCACTTTCTGGCAGCGAAGTTCTTCGGAATGCGTGTGGATCGCTTCAGCATCGGTTTTCCTCCACGCGCCTTCGGCAAGAAAATCGGAGACACAGACTATTGCGTTTCCTGGATTCCCATTGGCGGGTACGTGAAGATCGCCGGTATGGTGGATGAGAGTTTTGACACCGAGTTCATGAATGAAGATCCGAAACCATGGGAGTTTCGCGCAAAGCCGATCTGGCAACGCATGATCGTGATCTGCGCCGGCGTCGTGATGAACGTCCTCTTGGCGATTGTCATCTTCTGGGGAATCATCATGTATCAGGGCAAGACCGTCAAGCCGGTCACCGAGGTCGGCTACGTGGCTGCGGAAAGCCCCGCGGCAAAAGCCGGGTTTCAGGTACGCGACGTTATCGTCAGCGTCAACGGTGAACCGGCTGCGAACTGGGAAGAAATAGAGAACCTTCTCTATTCAACCGCTCTTTCCGGGAATCTTATTGTCAACCTGAAGCGCAACGGCGAGGCGACAAGTCTGAAGATCGGGCGACCAATTACCTCCGAAATGCTCGAGAGTGGTCTCGGGTTGTTTCCGGCAGGAATCGTTGCGCTCGTTGGAAGCGTTGAGGCTGGCAAACCGGCCGACCTGGCGGGTCTGAAGGCGGGGGATGTGATTCTGGATCTGGGCAATCAGAAAATCTCTTATCACTCTTTGCCCGAGACGGTCAAGCGCTTTGCGGGCAAAGAGGTAACGATCACGTGGAAGCGTGACGGGGAGGTCAAGGAAGCTCGTCTTGTGCCAACCGGCGAGGGGAAAATCGGCGTTGGGTACACGCCCCTTTATAATGGTCCGTATGCAAACGTTCATTATTCCGTTTTCGCTGCGTTGCCGGAAGGGATCAAAGATGCCTGGAACATGAGCTGGATGAATGTGAAAAGCATCTACCAGATATTCGTCGGGCGGGTCTCTCTTTCAAAATCAGTTGCCGGTCCGATCATGATCGCCAAGATGGCGACACGGTCCGCAGAGGTTGGCGTTATCAACTTCCTTGGATTCATGGCGCTGCTGAGCATGAACCTTGCGATTCTGAATCTTTTTCCGTTCCCGGCCCTCGACGGCGGGCATGCCATGTTTTTGATCTATGAAGCCATCTTCCGTCGCGAGATCCCGGCGAAGGTGAAGATCGCTCTTCAGCAGGTGGGCTTTGTCCTTTTGCTTGTTTTTATGGCCTTCGTTCTGTATAATGACATCATTCGTTTTTGACCTCTTTCTGTGTGACTGTGCTCACCTCTATTGAATCGTAAGATTCTTACTTTTCTGACAAACTATCTTAACCATTAAGGAGGGATGTTCATGAAAAAACTCTTGTTGGCCGGTGGGGAGAGTTTGTTACGCATCGGTGCCGTCTTTGCCGTTGTCACTCTTGCGTGCGTCTTTGCTCCCTCCTCCCACGCCCAAACACCGGGCCAAACCTATAACCTCGTGTTCGACGGGTTTCCAAACGGCAGTATTGAACTCAGTACGTACATCGGTCTTGATCGAAAACTCAAGACAAACGTGCCCGGTCACACCCTGCACATTCAGGCAATCCCCGCGTTGACCAAAGCACAGCGGGTTCGACTTTCGATCGCCGTTTCAGCGCAAGGATCCGGCGTAACCGAGTGTAACAGACAAATCGCCACAGCCGTGACGGTGCCTTTTGATATCGTCGGTGCGGGACGCGATCTTGGCGCTTCCGATTTTACCGGCTCGTCGGGTATCGGCGTACAGACATCAAATACAGATCAGACCTGTATTGATGCGTTGGCAGACAAGATCACCCAGGGAGTTGCCGCAATTCCAACCGGCATCTACCGGTTAGATGTAGTTGTCAACGATGCAACAACCGGAGCGGTGCTCGGATCCGGCAATCATACGATCACCATCCTCGGCGCATCCACCACCGAAGCAACGCTGAGCCTTTCCTCTCCCCAGAATGGTGAGCAGGTCACTCAGTCTGCAAGCGTTGTCTTCAATTTTGAGAATTCCATCAGCGGGCGCCTCCTGGTATTCGAACATTCAAGCCTGACACAATCGCCCGATGACGCTACGCGGGACCTCAATTCACCGTTGAAGGTGGTTGATGTGGCGTTCGCGCAAAACCAAACCGGCAGCAATCAGGTGAACGCCGTCAGTCCGGGCCTTGCCACTCGTCCCTGGACCGCAGGCAAAAAGTATTCATGGTACTTCCTTGGATCGTACGCTTCTTCAACCTCTGTCGCTGCGGGAACCGGCGAAGTGAAAAAGAGCCCGGTCTGGTCCTTCACGGTTGTGTCCAGCGATCCGTTCTACGGTCGCCTCGTCGACGCCCTCGCGGGTGCCCCCGATCCGATTGGCTCCACATATCAAAACCTGGTTAACTCAGGTTACACGCTCAATCTTACAAGCCCATTTTACCTCCAAGAGGGGGACAACGGCGCGAAGCAATCTATCGACCTCACGCAGGTGCTTTCATTTCTCAGGGGCCTTGCGAGTCGAAACGTCCAATTCAAAGCCGGCATTGTAACCCAATAACTTCTTGGATGGAGGAATTTCCGATGAAACGATCATTCATGCTTGTCATTATTGTCGTTGTTGCAGCCCTCCTCGCGGCTCCTGCCTGGAACTTCCAGGACAAGAAGCCGATCGCGGCCTACATCATGAAGGTTGTCAACAATGTCGAGCGCAGGGGCGGTCCTTCTCAGGGCTGGACAAAGGCGGTGCAACTTTCCGAGCTCAAGGCCGGTTATGAGGTCCGCACACAAGAGAAGTCGTTTGCGATGATCAAGTTCGCCGACGATTCAAAGGTTGCTGTACGCGAGAAGTCGATCATCACGATCTCGGGCGAGGTTGCCGGCGGGAAGATTCTCAATCGCGACGTCTACATCGAACGCGGGCGAACATCCTTCGACATCAAAAAGCAGCAGACCGAGCAATTCCGGTTTACCTCACCGATCTCTGTTGCATCCATCCGCGGCACAGAGGGAGGAACGGGATTCGATCCGGCAACCACGTTTGCCGACATCACAATTATTACCGGTGTCGCTGAATTCTCGAGCACGCGGAGCGGCTGTAAAGTAGATGTCAAGGCTGGCATGACCGGAACGATTGACAGCAGCGCCAGCTGCAAGACGGACACTGCGTCCCACCGCGAGCTGAACAACAACAACCCGGGCTCCGGACTCAATCAGGGAACCGTCATCGATACCACAAAGCAGGGTGGCAACAGCCAACCTCCGCCGCCCCCTGCGACGAACAAATTTACGCTGAACTCCTCGTTGAGCGGGACGTTGACATCCGGCGCAGGAGCGCTGATCAAGATTGCTCTCGCGAATCCGCCCGAGGAAATCGGCCAGGTAACACTGTTCTACAGGAACCAGGGCGAGCCGTCGTTCAAGCAGCTCTCAATGGCCATCAGCGGCCCCAACATCTCGGGTACTGTGCCACCTGGAGACATTAAAGCGGGGACTGCGAAGATATTCGAATATTACTTCTCCATGCGCGGCTCCAACGGAACGACGTATACCTTCCCGGATACAAGCCCTGAGTCGGCGCCATACACGCTGCCGGTCAAACCCAGGGTGGTGTACCTCAAGATCCCGGTTACCTCTCCCACGGGAGAGCAGCGCTTTCTGCAAATCTCTTATGAAGAGTAGGTCTGCCGGACAATCGGGACCGTTTATTGCTTCTCTTGGTCGCTTTTAATACATTGACGGCAGGTCCAACGACCTGCCGTCTTCGCTTCAACTCAATCTGTCAATTCGCCTTTCCTCGTTCATTTCTAACATCACGGGAGATCACCCATGAATCGCGCCTTTGTTGTCTTTGCGACCGTTCTTTGCCTGTTTTTTGTGACGTTCCTCGACGTCGAGGCACAGGTGAGTTCTGTCGTGCTGCGCGTGAGCGCGCCGATGGTCAGTCAAAACCAGCCGTTACCGATCAGTGTCGAGTTTACACCGAGCGGCAGCGTTGAGCGTGTGATGCTTCGGTATCGCGGCTTTGGGGAAAGCGAATACCGGCAGCAGGAAATGCTTCTGGCTGGGAACTCTGCTTCGCTGACCATTGCGGGACAGTATGTTCTCCCTCCATATGTTGAGTATTACATCATCGTTCAGATGTCGGGCGGGCGGATGGAAACCTATCCGATTGAAAATGCTGAATCCACCCCCTTGAAAGCGACCGTGAAACCAGTTGATGCAAAGGAGCTCGAGGTCCGGCTCCTGAGCCCCGAACAGGGGGAAACGGTTGCCAGCGAAGATCTCGTGATCGCGGTTTCACTGTACTACGCATCGGAAAATGTAGACCGGAAGGCCACAAAGGTTTTCCTGAACGGTATCGATGTCACACCCCAGGCCTTGTTCTCCGACGACGTTATACTGTATTCCCCCGCGAATTTCCCCCGGCCATTGAGCCTCGGGGTGCAATTCCTGCGTGTCGATCTGTATGATACGAAGGGTTCCGCCTACCATTCGATCGAATCGAACTTCAACCTCTCCACTGCTGCCGCGATCGCCGCCCGCGAGTCCCGTTTCAAGATGGGCCTTGACGGCCAGCTTGAGTTCCGCAACGAAGATGTCGCTGCGACGAAGAACACGTTCATTCGCGGTCAGTTGCGTGCGCTCGGCACCTATGGGTCGCTCAACTTCGGCTCTAACGTGTTTCTGACAAACGAGGAAAAGCCCGACCGCCAGCCGCAGGATCGCTTCATGGCGTATGCGGACCTTGATTTCATCAAGGTGCAGGTGGGCGATGTGTTTCCGAAATTCCCGACTAATATTGTGAGTGGAAAACGGGTGCGCGGCGTTGCCGGCAACCTGTTCCTGAAGTTCTTCAATGTCGATGTGGCATACGGCCAGACGATGCGCAGCATCGAGGGCCTTGTCCTTCGCGACACCACATTCAAAGATTCAACAGCGCTGCTCTCGCGGCCAAGCAATGCGCTCCAGAAATCCGGTCTCACGTATTCTTTGTTTCAGGCTGGCACGTATACTCGCAATTTCTTCGCGGTCAGACCGAGTTTCGGCTCCGGCGAGAACTTCCAGTTCGGGCTCACATATATGAGCGCGAAAGATGATATCGCGTCGATCCGCTACGGCCTCACACCGCAACAAAACCTCGTTGCCGGTTCGGATATCGTGATCGCATTCGATGATCAGCATTTCCGTCTCGAGGGACAGGCAGAGTTGAGTCTGACGAACACCGACATTACAAATGGAAGCTTCAAGCAGGCCGACTATGATCTCATGGCGGGCAAGAACGATCCGGGCTTGACGGCGAGTCAGAAAGCCGAGCGGCAAAAAGATGCCGATGATCTGAAGAAAATTGGTGACGCCGCCAGCGCATACATGACGGTCAACCAGTACTTGTTCCCGCTCAACCCCGTCGGCACCGGACTCCCGGGTGTTGCCTACGAAGGCTTGCTGACGATGAACTATTTCAACAACTTCATCCGCGCGCAATACTACCAGCGCGGTAATGCATATCTATCGTTCGGAAACGAGTTTCTCCAGTCCGATATTCAAGGCCTTGCCGTATCTGACCGTATTCGCATGTTTCAAAACAGGGCGCTGCTGAGCCTGTCCTACGAACAACGCAAAGACAATACCGCGAAAACGAAGGTCGCAACCACAACATACGGCAACATCAACGGCTCGCTTACCCTGTTCCCTGCGAACAATTTCCCGTCGTTCACTGTCGGCTATGGAATCCTCACTCGCAAGAGCGACGCAAACTTCACAGATCCGCTGCAAAAACTCTTCGCGGCCGACGACCAGACGAATCGTATCTCTATCCAGCTTAACTATGATTTCAATGCCGGCGCGCGCCACAATCTTTCGCTCGGCGCGAACATCTCCGACAAGACAGACAATCTTCCTGCCGCACTCAACCGCGGCGGCCAGAAGAACAACAGCTATTTCGGCTCGCTCACATCAATTTTCCAGATACCGCTGCAGACAACCGTTTCGTTCAACACCAACATGACTCAGAGCGCGGCTCTGGCTTCCACACCGCTCGCCAATCTGCCGCAAATCGAATTCAAACTCACAGCGATTTCGCTGAACGCACAGTACCGGCTCCTCGAAGATAAGCTGCGCGTTGTCACGACGGTCAGCACCTCCACGGGCGATCTCAACCGTACCCTGGTTCAGGGAGGGCTCGACTACGCTATTACCGTCAGCCACGCCCTGGCGCTGCAATATGATTACATCCAGAACTCCGGATACAAAGACGACAACATCATGAGCCTCGTCTACCGCTTTAATTTCTGAGTTCGATTTCTGAAAGGTGTCCATGGCATCCTACTCATTCAAAAAAAACATCCTCCCTGTTCTGCTTAAAGCCGGAATCGGACTGGGGATTGGCATTCTTGTCGCCCTCATCCGCGTCGCGGATCCCGGGTTTATTCAAAATGTCGATCACCTCACCACCGACTATCGCTATCAACAGAGATATGATCGGCAGAAGAGCGGCGGTGAGCAGTGGGATCGGAACCTTGCCAATGTCATAATCATCGGCATCAACGATAAAGACCTCACAGCGCTTCCCGAGACGTTCCCGTTCCCCCGTTCATATTATGCGCATGTGATTGAAAACCTTGAAAAGGCCGGCGTTCTTGGGGTTGTGCTTGACGTGACTTTTGACTCGAAGCGCGATAGCGTTACCGATGCGGCGTTCGAGAACGTCATGACCAAATACAACAATGTTGTGCTTGCTGCAAAAAGTGAGGAGTCTACAGGCGGCGGGAAGTACACGCTGAGCACTCTGGAGCGGGCATACGGCAACTACTTTTACAAACCGGGCCGGCGAGTCGGCCTCACCAATATCGCCGGGAAAGACCGGGATGATGTAGCTCGGCGCTATTATCCGATGATGGCCGTTGGAAATTTTCTGACGCCCACGCTCGGCTTCGCGGCGCTCAACCTCGCGCTGAACCTCGCTGACACGGCTGTGGTGGATGTTCGTGGTCGAAACCTTGTGCTCGGCGACCGGGTCATACCCACGATCGACGGGCGCTCATTCATGCTTAATTATTACGGCCCGAGCGGCACCTTCCGGTATTTGAAGTTTCAGGAAGTCATAGATGACTCCACGTTCAAAACGAAAGAAGAGCTGGAAGTCGAAGCAGACATCAACCAGTTCGATATCGACCCCGAGGTGCCCAAAGCTCTAAAGGGGAAGATTGTCATCATCGGTTCCACGATGCCGGAAGAGCGCGATTACCACGCTATTCCCATACTGAATCCCGATGGAACTTCTCTGATGTACGGAGTGGAGATTCACGCAACAGCGATACAGAATGTTCTGGACCAGAATTACATACGCCGCGCTGATCCAAACCTCGAGCTGGGCCTGATCGTGTTTCTCTCCCTTATTTCGTTTCTCGTGATTCTGAGGGTCAGACAGATAAAGGTCCGTTTTGTCGCCCTGCTGGAGGTTGCGTCCCTCGCTATCGTGGCGCTGCTGGTGTTCGCTGTGTTCGAGATCGCCGTTCGTTCTTTCATGAACGACAGCACGCTCGTCAATATTGTGTATCCCGGCCTGGCTGTTGTCCTCGCCTATCTCGGCGCTGCCGTCTATCAATATCTCTCCGAACGACAGCAGAAAGCCCTGATCAAGAACGTCTTCAGCAAGTACATCAGCGCAGCGGTCGTCAATGAACTCGTCGCAAACCCGGAAAAGGCAAAACTCGGCGGCGATCGTCGTGAGTTGACGGTTTTCTTCTCTGATATTGCCGGCTTCACAACAATCTCTGAGCAGTTCTACACTCGGCCGGAAGGTTTGGTGGAATTACTCAATGAGTATCTCGACGAAATGACCACCATCGTTCTGAACCATCAGGGAACGCTGGATAAATACGAGGGGGATGCAATCATGGCCTTCTGGGGGGCGCCGATCCCTCAAAAAGACCACGCCCTTCGTACGTGCCTCGCGTCGCTTGATATGCAAAAACGTCTCGCCGCGTTGCGACCGAAATGGAAGAAAGAAGGAAGACCGGCTCTCGAGGTCCGGATCGGTATCAACTCGGGAACAATGATTGTCGGCAATATGGGAGGAAGGGACCGGTTCGACTACACTGTTATCGGTGACAGCGTCAACCTCGCGTCCCGCCTGGAAGGAGCAAACAAGCAATATGGCTCCAGTATCATGATCAGCGATTTCACCTACCAGCATGTAAAGGGGCAGGTGATGGTTCGCGAACTCGATCTCATTCAGGTAAAAGGAAAGACGGCGCCGGTGAAGGTGTGGGAACTGCTCGGCACGGCCGACATGCACATGACCGACGACCAAAAGCAGTCGCTGGAAATTTATCACGAAGGGCTTCGGCTCTACCGTGAACGGAGCTGGCAGGAAGCCATCGCGTACTTCCAACAGGCAAAGCAACTTGATCCAACCTGCCGGGTGTCGGAAATCTACGAACAGCGGGCGAATCTCTATCAACTCAATCCGCCCCCTGCAGATTGGACCGGCGTCTTCGTGATGACAACAAAATAGACTGCAGAAGTCCGAACTCAACAGGAGAAGAGCCGGAAAGTGACACCTTTCCGGCTCTGTTTTTTCTATGGACATTCTCAACCAGCTTTCGCCCCGGCGGTTTCGTGAGGTTGACGATCTTCTGGCGTTCATCTCGATCTACGATGACTCGCTCCGGACGCGTTCCTACCGGTCACTGCTTCGCTCTCACGCAAAGCTCGTTCGCGGCGCCGTCTGTGTTGAGGGGGGCTGCGGACTGGGCCTTTTTGCTGTTGAGCTGGCTCGCCTGGGAGCGCGCAAGGTGTACGCTGTCGAGCACAATCCTCTTCTGGTAAGACTCGCCCGGGAGCGTTTTCAGCGTCTCCCCGCGAGCGTCTCCCGGCGGATCGAACTGGTTGAACTCCCGCTTCAGCAATTCTGTCCGCCAGAACACGTTCACCTGCTCGTGCACGAATTCTACGGACAGTTGCTATATGACGAGGACCTCTGGGTTCTCGATCACCTTCGGTTCCAGCCGGATATCGTGATTCCTGACGGTGGTGAGTTGCGCGGGGGGACGGTTTCATCTCTGTTGTACAGAGACCGGGTTGTCACCCCGGGGGTCATCGAAAGACTCGATGGCGTGCTTGTTTCGGGCCTTTTCGAGGGGGAGTCAAGAGACCTTCGTCAACCGGTCCTTCGCTGGAGTTTTGGCAAAGGGCTTACCTCGGTCAAACACAGCCTCCTGCGCAGCAAGGGTGACTTGCTCTGTCTGGGGTTGATGGTAACACATAAAGGAAAAAGAGTCTGCGAAGCCGGCAGCGGTTCAAATTGGTCGCACGTATGGACAAAGAGGGCGGGAAACGAAATCTCGCTGCGATTCCGTAAGCCGGCTGATGGGGTTGGAATGGATTGTCGCTTCGGATGGAAGCGCTAGGCGATCCGAAACGTTCTTCGGTCTTATTGCCGCGCCGCTGCTCTCACAAACCTTTCATCCTGCAACATAAACCGCAACGAAATACGATGAGTGTTCCCCAGGGTCTCGTCAGCGGCGAACTTCGCAAACGAATAGTCGACGTCGAGCATACGCAAATGAAGTCCGGCTCCGAGAGTGAGCTGTTTGATGTCGTTGTATCCAACGCGCAACGCCAGGGTCTTCTTGTAGTCAAATTCCAATCCGGCATGCGGATCAAAACTCACCGGACCGAGATTTGCGATGGACGCGAAGCGGCGGTTTTCAAAGTGAACATCAATATCGACAACCGGTGTGAACCGGCCGTTAAGAGCGTCAATTCCATATGCCGCGCCGATTTTCATGGTCGGTGATACAAGTTCGTTGCGCCCGGTGCTCCATGCCACGAGTGTTGTCGTGACATCCTGGATGTTTATGCCGAGCGACAAGTCGTCGGTTGGCGCATAGAGAGCCCCAACATCAAACCCGATACCCGTCGCAGACTGATCTGCCAGGTCGCGACGGATAATTTTGACGTTCGCTCCGTACTTGAATTCTCTCGACGATCGTTTTGCATACGTGAAATACAGCGCCCAATCTGCCGCGTTGAAATAGCTGATCTTGTCATAATCCAGACGATCGGCCTTGTCGAAAACGCCGTTGCCGTTGCCGTCGATCCAAGCATCTCTGGTGTCCGGGATTCCGTCAACGCCAAGCCTCAGGACGCTTAATCCCAGGCTCGCATCCGGACCATACGGGATTGCCACCCCGGCAAAGTCATAGTTCACAAGGCTTCCAAAGCGCTCATCGTGCATGACGATGCCTTCGGGGTAGTTGATCCGAGCAAGCGCCGCCGGATTCCAATAGCCAGCCGTCGCGTCGTTGACCATGGCAACGTGCGCGCCGCCAAGCCCGAGCGCCCGGCCCCCAACACCAATTGCCATGAACTCGCCGGCGTATTTGGCGATTGTTTGCGCGCCCACGATGGCGTGAAGCGCCAGTATTATAGCAATAATATTCCCGTATCTTCGCATGGTGTTTCCCGTCTTCTTGCAGCGAAAGGACATGAAACAAAAAACCGAATTCACCCTCATGCAATGAATTCGGCAGGCATGCATTGCTAGAGTGATTTGCCTTGAAGCTGGTATCGCACCACCTCACGCTCTAGCAATTTTCGATGTTCTTGTGCCCTTTCTGACATGAAGATAACGGAAAATCGCAGAGATTGTCAAGCCGCCGCCCCGAGGCAAACTCTCGCGGCGGATATTGTTGATTTTACCGCCAAAAAATCTTAAGCTCTTGCTGTTTTGGAGCCGTCGCCGCGGAAAGAACGGCGCTCCTCTCGCGGCTCTCAGGAAGAACCCTCATGAACAAGATTCAGGATGCTTCCTTCTCGGGTCTTTGCTCCGCCCGCCACCAGCGTTGCGGCCGGTCTATTGAACGCACCGATTTTCGGGTTGTGACGCGGCAAGATCTGTTTCGGTGGTCGCAAGACTTCGTTACACCGGATTCCTTCCAGCCGCTTCCCTTGCGCTGCGATGTGTGCGCCGGGAAAATGCTGCCAACTCATGTGAGGATCACGAAAGATGTAGATTAAGTTACGAGAAGGGTTGTGCCCGAGGTGGAAATCACTAAATTAAATCCGGATGACTGGCGCATTGTTATAGAAGAAGCTATTTGAAAGGAGCTGTCCTATGCCAAACAGGGTTTACAAACACATTGAACTGACGGGGACGTCAAGCACATCGATCGAAGACGCTGTCCAGAGCGCTGTTGCGCGCGCTTCCAGGACTGTGCGAAACATCCGATGGCTGCAAATCCTTGAGACGCGGGGCCAGGTCGACGAAGGAAAGGTGGTTCAGTGGCAGGTTACGCTGAAGGCGGGGTTCACGCTGGACGAGTGATCTCTTCGAATGGCGAGTATCGAAGCCCGGTCTGTTCTCTGCCGGGCTTTCCTTTTTCACAACTTGTATTGTTCGGGCTTTCGATCTGCAAGCAGGTCGTTATGATTGTTGATTTTCTTTTCTCTCGATTCCCCAAGATCGATTTTTACGACTGCAACGCCCGCCTCATCTGTTCCCAGTCGCACCAGTAGTTTTCCCCGTGGCGAGACAATTTCGCTCGTCCCAATAAAACGAAGATCCGTCGAGCCCCGGTTTTCTCTTCCCACCCTGTCGGCCGTCGCCGCAAACACATGATTCTCCAGACAGCGCGTGATCATGGCGTCCGGGCAATATGGCAGGACCAGGTTTGAGGGATGGAGAATCAACTCCGCTCCGTTGAGTGCCAAAGTTCTTGCCGATTCCGGATAGATCCAGTCGAAGCAAATCATCATCCCCACCCTCCCGAACGGAAGATCGAATACCGGAAAACCAAGATCTCCCGGCTCGAAGAAAAGCGTTTCTCTATCGAAGAGGTGGACTTTTCGATACAGACCGATCAGCCCGTCTGGACCGATGAGCGAAGCGGAGTTGTAGATACCACCCGCTCTCTCTGCAAATCCGTATGCTATGAAGCATGAATGACGCTGTGCGAAGTCCAGGAGGGTTCGAAACGTCGGACCGTCCGCCTGTTCGGCGACGGCTTCCACCTCCCGTCGCTCCAGGAAATTGTATCCCGTGTTGAACAGCTCGGGCAACACAAACAGGTCTGCCGCCGAACCTTCCATCAGTTCGATTGCAGACCGAACGTTGGGTTCGGTTGTGCCGAAATCCGGGTCCGTTTGCACAATAGCAATGCGCATAATGCTTGGTGTTGTTCTCTTGTGATCTGGCGTGAGAACTGATGCTCAGGGTTTGGCTTTGCCGAATCGTTGTTCGATAATTTTCTGAATCGCCACGCCGATTTTTTTCTGCACCGCCGGATCCATCAATAATTCGAAACTTACTTTATTGTCGCCGATCTCGAGAAGTACTCTGATCGGCGACGAGTTGATGTTTTCATCAAGACTGTAAAATGAGAGCTTACCGGAGTTTTTGCATCTGTAGTCGTTCCGGTTTGGCGAACTGTCTCCAAGCACTCCTCCGTTCTCGAGGCCCGAAGCTTCGCAAACGGCCGCCACGAGCTCGCCGGCCAATTCCCTGTTCTGCGTTTCACCCGCATCTCCTTCGTGCACGTACCCCCAGCAAGCATTCCGGTTGGTCGCGCCGTTGTTGTGGAGAGCAACAAACACATCGGGGCGCAATTTGTTTGTCTCCCGGAGCTCGTATGCATAACCCGAGATTCGCCCCAACGAATCTATCATAGCCGTGTGGTCGACTTTTGTGTTGCTCCCTTCTCTGGCATGGTGCAATCCCTCGGAATTGTAACTCCACACCTTATGAACCTCCACGGCTCCTGTTGACGCCGCCAGGGCTGCTTCCGCAATGCTGTTGCAAACGGCCGCCTCGTTGAAATTGACACCTGTATCGCTCTGATGAGATGGCTGAAACACAACCACGGCTTTCTTTGAAGTATGGCGTGCGGCAGGTTGTCCGCCCGTGCTACAACCCGCAGTAATCAACGCAAGCGCTAGTGTGGCGGCCGGCATTCCGAAGCGCCGGCATGTTCTCTGGGTGCGTGTTTCGATCGTCATGAGCTTCTCCTCGGATGTTGGCAATCACTCCATTCTAATCCTTATGACCGTTCCGCCTCCGGCTGCATATGCCAGGCTCATCGCTGTTGCGACTGCGACGAACCAGAGGCTGGCGGCGATCAGACCGGATCTCAACCTGCTTGATGCAGTGAGAACCGCCATCCCCTTCGCGAGCACGAACAAATACCAGAGGACGAACACGCTCGTGCTGTGAAGAAGTATCGTCGCATACGGGCCTGGATTGCCAAAGATGAAGAAGAAAAGGTCCAGTCCGGCGGGAAAACGATTCGGCAATGCGAATTCCGAATCACCAAGAACGTTTGCACGAACCATCAGGAAGTTGAAAATTTCGCCAAGGAGAATGATCGCCGCGCAGTGAATGTTGAGCGAGAATATCATCCTAAACCCTGGCGCCTCTCCCCTTTCTCCCCAGACCACCATGTTCATGAGGTAAAGGAACGTCGTACTTCCTAGAGAGACGATACCAACAATCATGGGAGAAATCAAGGCGGGCCCAAGAAGATATGACAACGTGAAACCGTCTGTCACGTTCTTCCAACATCCGGCCAGCCATACGAGTACGAAAAATGTCACCAGGCACGTCAACGATGCAAGGAACCACCGGGGGCGTGTTCTGATTTCCTCGAAGGCGTCTGATGGTGCAACAAGAATGTTCGAAAGGGTGCTCATGCTTTTCCTCCGCTGTTCCTGTGGGCTACAACTATTTCGTTACTCCGGTGCTCTGTTGCACTGTCGGGGGAAAGAGGACCAGGCTGGCGTTAAAGAGAGACTCTCCCCGCGTTGCTGTTACAAGATTCACCATCCCCGCAGCCGTTCTCCAAAGAGCCATTTCCATCCGGACTGTAATGATGAGCAGGCTCTTTTCCTTTGCTGTCCGCACGGGGCCGCGGCCTAGCGCTCGAGTAAGATAGCTGGTGAGTGAATCTGCGAGGATTTTTGTCGGTTCGCCGAATTTTGCCTGGACAAGTTTCAAGGTCTTTTGTTTCTCATCGAATTGCAGTTCCGTGCGCGACGCAAATCCGAGAACCGGAAGCGTGATGACTATCGCGCTGTCTGTGGCTGTCATGGCCACGCCATGTCGCTCGCAGAGACTCTGCACTTCGCTCATCGTCGATTCCCATCGCAACTCGTTGATGATTGGAAAGTGTGCGTCGCCGTTGAGCAATTGCCCGCTTGCCGAGACAGCAACACACAACAGCAGAAATGAACCACATACACACCGAGGTCGTATCATCATCTTTCTCCTTCTAACAAAGCCGGGGGCCAGCCGCTCTCGGCTTAGCCCCTGGCGAATTCGGCATCGTGCCTACAGGAAGGGTATCGCCCTCTCGACGGCACTCCAATTGACAGCGACACATATTGCAAAGATCCACAAATCCAGACAGCAGGTAACATACACATCGCCGCTCGCGTCCTTTGTTTGATAACAGCCGGTGAGTCCGGCACCAACGGCGCCTTGCATTTCTGCTGTGTTCAGGGCTTGTGGTGTTGCCTGTTGTGTGGCTGTAACGACCACGGCGTTGTTGAAAGCTTCGACGTTGGCTGCAATGTGCGTCGGTTGGGGCCGCAGAAGCATGCCAACCGAGAGCAGTGCTACAATTATTGACGTTTTCATTTCTATCTCCTTCTGGAAAATGGTGACTTGATCTAAGTGCTCGCTGCGGCCCGCCCGTTGAGCGTAAACTCCGATGTCGAGCCCGGGGGCCGGCCGGACGCTTCATCATCGTTTACACTCAATAGACCAGCGAGCAACTTCATTCTCTTTCTCAATACTCTAATCGGATCGTCGCCCCTCACCGCACCACACAAGAGCCTGTCCCCGCCATCGATCCGCCATCTTATTACTCGGAATTCTTAACCTTCCGACAGAGGGATCTCGCACGAACAGATTTCCCCTTCTATCTACGCTGTCCACTACGATGAAATGATTATCCTCAACGAGAAAGATAAGCGGGAACGGCGTACCCGAAAGATCTTTGAACCCGAGCTTCCATCCGCAGAGCTCAAGACCACACAACTGTCCCAACTCCTTCACGGTCGCCATGCTCGTCCCCTTGCGCTGCCATTGGACCTTACGAGCCAGCTCTCCCACCGAGGTTTTGATGCCGTGATGGTCGAGCACCATTACCAGCGCCGCTAAACCACAATCATTTGTCCGCTGTTGGAACGCGACGCCGTTGGATCCAAGATAGATGACTTCGGATTCGCCGACTGGATGGTTCACCGCGTCAGTTGGCGGGCTTCCGCTTGCAAGCTTCCACGAAACCGCAAATCCGACAGCCAGAAAACCAACAACGCTGAAGCTTATTGCGGCTTTACCGTGCATTTTTTCTTTTTACCGTCAGTCTTTTGTTTGCGTTGTCGTATTCGAGAGTTTTAGCAATAGCTGCTCTCGGGATCCAAGGCTTTTCTCCCCCGACTCGCCGTAGATGATGGTTCCATCGGCGCCGACAAGAAAGAGGGCTGGAACAATGTCAACACCAAAGTCGGTGCATCCCGCCTGGTTGTAGTCCAACACCGTCTGTATGTCGAGTTGGTTGACGCCGAGAAGTTCTGATGTCTTGGACTTGCTGCTCGTCGAGATAGCAAGAAATCGTATCGTATCTCCGAACCGTCTGTTCAATCGATCGAAGTTGGAGATTTCGCGCAGGCAGTGGGGACAATCGGCGCTGAAGAAGAGCAGGGCCGCTGGCTTACCTTTGAAACCGATCTGGTGAATTGTGCTTGAATCAAGGTCGATGACGGTCAGGGCCGGAGCTTGATCACCGGGGGCAAGAAGGTGTGGTTTGTTCGTATGAAGAATGCCGACCACGAAAGCTGCGGGCAGGCACACGAGAAGCGCAAGCCCGATTGCCGCCGGGAGTTTTCCCGCGGCAGCACGGTCAGCGTCTTGACTCTTGTTTTCTGTTCTTTGAGGCGTGGACACGGTGGAGAACTCTGCTTGCGAATCACATGTCGGGAAGTCCGCGGAGAGTGCGGTGCGTGGCGTCTGCGGCAATCTAATAAATCAGGAAACCAGTGTCAAGGATTCTGACGGAATAAATCGGAAATTCTACGGAGAATGACTTGGCAAGAAGATGGGGTGATAGCGAACTAACAACGAGGGGAAATGGAGAAAGAGTATTGAAGCAAACGTCAGACGTTTACTCGACCGGCTCCGCCCCGAGTTCGCGGCGAAGAGCCTGGAGTACGGGGTGTTCTCCGCCTCCATTGTTTCCATGATTCTGATCGGTCGTTTGGGGAATGGTGGGTGACTGCGTTGTTGTGCCCGTCTGCTGCGTTCCATGTCCGTTACCGGGCTTGGAACTCAGGACGGGCTCGATGCGGATTTTGACTCCGGTGACTTTATGAAAAGAATCGGTGAGAAATTCTTTATGCCGTTTGAGCGATGAGAGGTGGTAATCGTCGGGACAGCCGATGCGCATTGCGCCGTCTTCGATGTCAAGTATGTGGCTCCCGCCCAGAAGTGTGCCAATACCAATTTTCGTCTTTCTTACTTCACTTACCCATGGAGACCATTGCTCGAACGCTTCCTCCACGGTGATTTTGCGCATAGGTTCTGCTTGTCGTCCTGTTTCCACGGAAGGGCTCTCGTGTACTAGGGGGGCCTGTACAGGAGAGGTAAGGATCGCTGGAAGAGCGGCCTTCTGCGATGTGAACTCCCTGGGGGCGTCGCCGTACGAAATATTCGACGCACTGCGCAACTTCCCGGCATTGACCTGCCCGACAACCTTCAGCTCTGTGCTGGAATCGTCGTCTTGCGGAGTCCGCGTGCTTGCCGCCTGTCCGCTGCTGTTTTCCCGGCCTGGACTAAGTTTTTTTTTCAACTGATCAATCTGACCCAGCAACGCGTCAATCTGCACCGAGCGTTCCAGCTTGATCATCTGCAGAAGTCCCGCTTCCAGTTTGAAGCGCGGTTGCGGCGACCATCGGATCGCTTGCTCGAGTTCGTTCACCAGTTTCAGAAGGCGGAGAATGTCATTTTGCTGGAAGCGTGTTGCCTCTTCTCTGTAACGCTTTCGATACGGCTCGGAAGTCTCCACAAGCTCTGTCGCCTCTGTTGTCAACACAACCAGGAGGTTCCTGAGGTGTTCCGACAATCCTCCAAGAAACTCGCGCAGATCGTATCCGCCTTTGACGATTTCATCAACCAGTTGAATGCCGCCGCGGGCATCATGGTTCTTGATGAGATCGGTAACCTTAAAGAACAGCTCCTGGTCTACTACGTTCAGGACCTTCAGGACGTCGGCAACGGTAATCTCATTTCCACAGAAGGCGCGGATTTGATCGAAAATGCTCTGTGCATCGCGAAGCGATCCGTCCCCCTTTTTTGCCACCACCATGAGGGCTTCCTCGTCGATCGTCACCCCTTCCCCGCGTGCAACGCTTTGGAGATTGCCGCTAATCTCTTCTATTGAGATCCGCCTGAAATCGAATCGCTGGCAACGCGACAGGATTGTCATTGGAATCTTGTGGACTTCTGTTGTCGCAAAGATGAAAACAACATGTTCAGGGGGTTCTTCAAGCGTCTTGAGGAGCGCGTTGAACGCCTCCTTTGTCAGCATGTGTACTTCATCGATGATGTAGACTTTGTACTTGCCGCGCGCCGGCGTATACCGTACCGACTCCCGGAGGTTTCGAATCTCTTCCACTCCCCGGTTCGAGGCGCCGTCGATTTCGATGACGTCCAGGCTTCGACCAGCCGTGATCTCTTTGCAGATCTCGCATTCATTGTCCGGGTTGGAATCCTTCGGCGACTGACAGTTGATCGCCTTTGCGAGAATCCGCGCGGTTGTTGTCTTGCCGGTACCGCGCACACCGCTGAAAATATACGCGTGGGCAAGGCGCTTCGACGCAATCGCATTGCGCAGCGTGCTGGTCACGTGCGATTGACCGACAACGTCTTCAAAAACTAACGGTCGCCACTTACGGGCTGTAACCTGGTAGGACATGTTGAACCGAACTTAAGAAGTAATGTCGAAAAAGGGAAATCGCCGCCGCCGCATTCGGCGTGTATTATCGGGTTCTCTTTGTTTTCGCCGTAAATACGAGTTTTGCTGCTTCCTCGATTGTTTCAACGGGAATGATCTTCAATCCTTCTTTTACTTTGTCCTGAATTTCGGCAAGATCCTGCACGTTCTCTTTTGGTATGATGACGGTTTTGATTCCGCTCCGTTGTGCTGCGAGAAGTTTTTCGTTGAGACCCCCAATCGGGAGCACGTTGCCGCGCAGCGTTATTTCACCCGTCATCGCAACATCGTTGCGGGCGGGCCTGTTGCTTGCTGCTGAGATGATCGCCATCGCCATGGTGATACCGGCTGATGGGCCGTCTTTTGGAATCGCTCCCTCCGGCAGGTGAATGTGAATCTCTTTTCCCTTTGTGAATTCCGGGTTAATGCCGAAACGCTTTGCGTTAGACCGGATATAGCTCAACGCGGCCTGCGCCGACTCTTTCATCACCTCTCCCAGTTGGCCTGTCAGTGTCAGCTTCTGTGCACCGCTCATGATGGTCACATCGACGTTGAGAATGTCGCCCCCCACACTCGTCCAGGCCAGGCCGGTCACAGAACCCACGCGGCGTTCGCGCTCGGCTTCCTTCTTGCGGAATTTCGGTACACCGAGGTATCGCTCGATCATTTCTCCGGTCACCGTAATGCCGGCGGCAGTTTTGCGTTTGTGTTTTGCCGTTCCGTTTTTTCTCTTGATGAGAACGATTTCCTTCGCGGCTTTTCGGCACACCGACGCAAGCTCGCGTTCCACGTTACGTACACCCGCCTCCCGTGTGTACTCGTTGATGATCTTGTCGATGGATTCATCGGTGAATTTCAGCAGTTTCTCCGTCAATCCATGCGCTGCAAGCTGTTTCGGAAGGATGTGGCGCTTCGCGATCTCTCTCTTGTCATAGTCAAGATATCCGGAGAGCTCGATAATTTCCATGCGATCCTGGAGCGGCAGTGGAATCGCATACCGGACATTTGCTGTCGTCACAAACATCACTTTCGAAAGATCGTAGTCCACGTCGAGATAGTGATCGCTGAATGTGTTGTTCTGTTCGGGGTCCAGAACCTCGAGGAGCGCTGAAGAGGGATCACCGCGAAAATCCATGCTCATCTTGTCCACTTCGTCCATCAGCAATACAGGGTTCACGACGCCCGCCCGCTTCATGGATTGAATGATTTTGCCCGGCATGGAACCAATGTACGTCCGCCGGTGACCTCGGATCTCTGCCTCGTCGCGCACGCCGCCCAGAGAAATGCGCACGAACTTTCGCCCCAGCGCCCGGGCAATAGACTTTGCCAGAGAGGTTTTCCCGACACCCGGGGGTCCAACAAAACAGAGGATCTGCCCCTTCATTTCCTTCACGAGATTCAGAACAGCGATGTGTTCCAGTATCCGCTCTTTTGGCTTCTCGAGTCCAAAATGGTCCTCGTCAAGAATTCGTTTCACATGCTCGACATCAAGGTCGTCCTTCGTCCGCTTCATCCATGGAACGGCGATCAACCAGTCGAGATAATTCCGCGTCACGGTGAATTCGGGTGACATCGGGGGGGTCTTCTTGAGCTTGTTGAACTCCTCCATCGCCTTCTCTTCGACCTCCTTTGGCATCTTTGCCTTCTGGAGTTGCTCTTTCAGTTTCGCCAGCTCAGGGGACGCCTCATCATCCCCAAGCTCGTCTTGCAGAATGCGGATCTGTTCCTGGATGAAGAACTTCCGCTGCGACTTCTGGATGTTGTCTTGAACCTTCGTGTCGATTTCCCGCTCGATTTTCAGAATGTCAATTTCGGTGGTGAGGATCTTCGACAATTCGTAGAGTTGCTCGCGGAGATGCTGCGTCTGAAGGATGCGCTGCTTCACGTCCACGCTCTGAACGAGATTTGCCGCCATATAATACAGTTTCCGGGGGGGCTCTTTGATTCCTTCAAACGCCATGAGCACTTCCGGGGGGACGTTCCGGCTCAGTTTTACATATTCCTGGAACAGTGTCGACGCGTGCCTCACAAGGGCGTCAATGTCGTGCCCCGACGGTACCTCTGCGTCGTTGATGATAATTTCAGCCTCAAGGTATGCTGTCGTCGGCAGGAAACGCTTCACCGTGGCCTGCACCGTCCCGTCCACAAGGATTTTCATCAAGCCGTTTGGAAGCTTCAACATCTGAATGATCTTCGCAACCGTGCCATGAACATAGACGTCGTCCGACGTGGGTTCGTCAACCGAAGCGCTTTTCTGCGCAACCAGGAAAATGTTTTTTCCACGCTCCAACGCCTCGTTTGCCGCTTTGAGAGAGCTTTCCCGCCCCACCAGGACCGGAAAAATCATGTAGGGGAACAAAACAACATCGCGCAGGGGCAATACCGGCAGGGTTCTTGGAATGTTGTCTATTGTTTCTATGGTGGGGTCGCTAAATTTGACTGGTGTTTCGGTCATAATCCTTCATCACTTCGTTGTCTGTCCCTAAAACAAAAAGAGTCCCGGGCATCGGGACGTTAAGTAATCAAAATATACCCACAAATGGAGGGAGAAGCAAGGTAACCTCCCCGCCGGTTTGGGCGCCGGAAAAGCTTCTTGAGCATGAGGGTCTGGTGGCGCAATCTTTCTAGCTCACCGCTTCATTGAGAAATCGCAAAAGCGGCGTTGCCGCTTCGAACACAGATGCGATCTCCGGTACAAACTTTTCCTTCAGGCACCTTGACACCGGCCACTCCACTCCGACAAAGAATTGTTTGTACTTGAGCCATTCCGCCATGGCATGATCTGGCTCGTACCCCTTGGGCGCTTTTTGGAGTTTTGCCCCCTCGAGTTTTCCAAAGATCTTTATAAATCGCTGATGCTGAACAATGGAGAGAAACCGTTCGGGTTTGTCTGCAATTGCGCTGCGGATTTTCTTCAACTGGTCACCGTCGGGCATATAGAGGCCGCCACCGAGAAAAATCTCGCCTGGCTCGATGTGCAGATAGTAGCCTGATCCCTCAACGCCTTTGGGTTTGCCGCGTAGCACAAAATGCGCTGCGACGTGCGTTTTGTAGGGCGTCTTGTCTTTGCTGAAACGTACATCCCGATAGATCCGAAAAATGGACCGTTTGGGATTGATGTCGAACTCAGGCGCGAATCGCTCAAAGTGCGGTCGGAGCGCCACAATGAGGGATTGCATTGGAGTCTTTACGAAAGACTCATAATCCGGTTTATGTTTTTCAAACCATGGCCGGTTATTGTTCCGCTTCAGGCGTTTCATGAACTCAATTCCTTCCCGCGGAAATCCTTCGAAGGGGGGGTAGAATTCTACGTCTGAAAGGGAGATTTTTCCTGCTGCTACCATTTTCGATGCCTCGCTCTCTACAATGATGTGTACTCTTTCCCTTCAATGGCGGCTCGCACAAACCCGTCTGCTTTCTCCAGCCGCAGCCGGGCCTCGTCCTTGCCAACCCCGGCTTTGATCATCACCAGCGCCGTTTTTACGTGTCCATCTGCCTTTTCCAGATACTCTGCGGCCTGCTCGTACTCAACCCCCGTAATCGTCATCACCACTCTTTTTGCCCTCTCCTTGAGTTTCAGATTCGTCATCTGAAGATCTATCATCATGTTCTCTTAGACCTTCCCCAGCCTCACCATTGCCGTTGTCGTGATCATGTTGAGCACGAGTTTTTGCGCTGTCCCGGACTTCATCCTGGTTGAACCCATAATAACTTCCGGTCCAACTTCCGGACAAATCGCGATATCAAGGACCCGCGCAATCTCCGCAAATTCCGGCGAATACATCCGGCTTCTGGGGTTTGTGGTTACATAGAGGGTTTTTGCTCCCAACTGTTTTGCTCGCTTCACCGCCCCGATGACGTATGGAGTTCTCAGGCTTGCCGCTATTCCACATACAACATCCCGTTCTCCGACTTTTCTCTCGTCGATATCCCGCGCGCCATTCTCTTCTTTGTCTTCCGCCCCCTCCTGGGCGCGGAACATCGCCTTTTCCCCGCCGGCGATCATTCCCTGGACCATCTCGAATGGAACACCATAGGTCGGCGGACACTCGACGGCATCCAGGACGCCTAGGCGTCCACTTGTCCCCGCTCCCGCATACAACAGCCGCCCCCCGTTTTTGAAGGCGCGCACCACAAGCTCGACTGCCTTCGCGATGTACGGCAGCTCGACCTCGACGGCCAGCGCGACCTTTTTGTCTTCCGAGTTTATGATGCGGAGAGCATCCTCAATTGAGAGCGCGTCGATATCCATGCTGGCCGGATTGCGCTGTTCTGTGCTAAGCCGGGTGAGCTGTTCAAATAGTTTTTTCTCGTCCGTCACTGTCTGTCTGCTTTCTGCTTTGGGGTACCCGTGATTTCCACCAGCACAATTTTCTTCTCGCTCCCGTCAAACTGACTGGAGCCTTTCAACGTTAGATCTAGAACGGTGATTGTCTTTACCTGCGGCAGCTTTTGTATTTGCTCAATTTCTCCGTTGAGGTCGCCCCCTTTGAGCGCAATGAGCGTGGGCTTCTCCATCCTTCTTCTTGTCTGATCACCCGCGATGGCGGCGGTCGGCAATGTTGTTGTGCTGCCCGTTTTCAGGAACGGCTCCGACCATCGGACAAGATCTTTCAACGAAGCGACAGCGCGAGCGACAACAATATCATAGCGGTGATTGTGCTCCTTTGTTTTGCTGAGTTCCTCTGCGCGGCCCCATACGGCGTTAATTCCTCTCAGGCCAAGCACTGCGATGATATCGTTAACAACATTTATTTTTTTGTGAGTAGAATCAAGAAGTGTGAACAAAAGATCCGGCCGCGCGATTTTCAGCGGAAGACCGGGAAGCCCTCCGCCGGTACCAAGATCCAGGATGGTTGCATCGGCCGGAAGGTCAACCTTGAACAGAAGAGAAAGGCAATGAAGGATGTGGCTGGTCCAAAAATTTTCTTCGTCCCGTCTGGAAACCAGGTTGATCTTCTTGTTCCAGTCGAGCAGAAGCGTTGCGAGCAACTCGATTGATTGCAGCTGCTCGTCGCTTAAACGAAGGCCATTCTGAGCGCAGATCTTACCGATCCACTGTTTTGGGTGTGCGGCTTCCATAACCTGTTGATTTATAACAACTTGCGGTTGTCGTTCCACGTGAAACAGCTATCCCCGGAGGGACACCATCAGGATCGAAACGTCCGACGGTGTAACGCCGCTGATGCGAGAAGCTTGTCCAATGGACTCGGGTTTCACTTTGCTCAATTTCTCTATTCCTTCGGCAGAGAGTGATTTTATTTTCGAATAGTCATAATCGACCGGGATTTTCTGATCTTCGAACTTGTCAAACTTCTGAATTTGCTCGATCTGACGCTGAATGTATCCTTCGTACTTCAGATCGATTTCGATTTGTTCTATGATCTCGGCCCTCAGTCCGGAGTCCGTCACCTCAGAGAGCTTGCGGGAGATCGCTTGACTTGACAGCGAGTCTAGTTCGAGTAGCTTTCCCAACCTGACCCCGGTTCGTTTCAGGAGTTTTGACAATCGTTCTCGCTCGTCTAGTCTGACTTCCTCGACGCTCTCAAGATACGGGTTCACGGTTTCAGGCGACAGGGAAAATTGGCCGGCAAAGGCAATGAACTCCGCCGTCAATTCCTCTTTTTTCTTAAGCCTTTCCAACGTCAAGCCTTCGACCAGCCCAAGGTCGAACCCCTTTCTCATGAGCCGGCGGTCGGCGTTGTCCTGGCGCAACACCAGTCTGTGTTCCGCTCTTGAGGTGAACATTCTGTACGGCTCATCCGTGCTCTTGTTGACTAGGTCGTCTATCAACACGCCAATGTATGCTTCGGATCGTTTGAGTATGAATGGATCCTGGTGCTTCACCTGAAGAGCGGCGTTTATGCCGGCAACCAGCCCCTGCGCAGCCGCTTCTTCGTAGCCGGAGGTCCCGTTTACCTGGCCCGCCAAGAAAAGGCCGTCAACTCTTTTTGTCTCCAGGGAAAGCTTGACTTGATGCGGTGGAAAATAGTCGTACTCCACGGCGTATCCGGGCCTCAACATTCTGACCTTTTCAAGACCGATGATCGATCTCAATCCTTCAAGTTGAACTTCCTCGGGAAGGCTTGTCGAGAATCCATTGACATAAACAACGTTTGTATCGTATCCCTCTGGTTCAAGGAAGATCTGGTGGCGCTCCTTCTCCTCGAACCGTACGACCTTGTCTTCAATGGACGGGCAGTATCTTGGACCAACCCCTTTGATGACCCCCGTGAAAAGTGGGGACCGATCGAACCCCTTCCTGAGTATTCGGTGGGTTTCCGGGTTGGTGTACGTAAGATACATCGGGATGAGTCGATTGGTAATTGCCCTCGTCGAATAAGAAAACGTCTGTGGTGGATCGTCGCTGTGCTGTTCCTCGGTCATTGAGAGGTCAAGAGTCGAGAGATCGATGCGTGGTGGCGTTCCCGTCTTAAGCCTTCCACTGACAATTCCGAGATCTGCGAGATTCTCGGTCAACCCCTTCGATGCCGCCTCTCCGTACCGCCCACCCTCGCGGTTCTTCAATCCTGTATGCATCAGGGCGCGAAGAAACGTGCCAGCGCTTAGGATTACCACTTTACAGGGAATCCTGGACCGGGACTTGGTTACAACTCCGACAATTTTCCTCTGCCTGCTGTTTGGCACAGCTACAGTCTCAACGCTCTCAATTGAATCTTCAAGTATTGACAGACCGCCTTGGTACTCGAGTCGTTTTCTTGCCTCACGGGAGTACCATTCTCGATCGTTCTGGCACCTTGGACTCCAAACGGCTGGACCTTTGGACCGGTTCAGGAGTCGGAATTGAATCCCGGTGGCGTCTGCGATCTTCCCCATTTCTCCGCCGAGAGCGTCAATTTCTCGAACCAGGTGCCCCTTTGCGGTGCCTCCAATAGCCGGGTTACACGACATCCTGCCAATGGCTTCTTTGCTCATTGTTATCATGAGAACGCGGCACCCCATCCTGGCCGCAGCCAGCGATGCCTCAACGCCGGCGTGCCCTCCGCCAACGACTATAATGTCGGTATTTGTCTTAATATCAAGCATTTCTCACTGAGTGTTCCACGTGAAACGATTTCTACTTGCCTATGCAGAACTTGCCAAAAATAGAATTCAGAATGTCTTCTGTTGTTGTAATTCCAACAACCTCTCCAATAGCATCAAGCCCAACCCTAAGATCCAAGGCAATAAACTCGCTGCTCCTTCGCGAAAGCGTAGATTCGAGAGCCAGTTCCAGGCTCCGCTTAACCTTCTTGAGGGCTGAAAAGTGCCTCGCGTTGGTGATCATGACACCGCTTTCACTCGTTGCCGTCGATCCTCCGGTTGCAAGCCTCACAAGTTCTGCCTCTAGCCTGTCAAATCCCAAGAGTGTCCTTGCTGATATCTCTAACACGGGGTGATTCGAGAAAATTTCGGACATACTAGAAAAAATGTCTCCCGGGTGGGGCGCAATGTCGACCTTGTTGATCACCAGCAGGCAGGTAGCACCCCTTGCCTCAACCTCTGCTATGAGCTTGATGGCTGATGAGCCTTCGGCCGGATTAAGCGGCCTTGTTCTGTCCAGCATTAAGAGTAGAATGTCACAACTCTTGAGCTTTTCTTCGGCCCTTCTGACTCCCTCTCGCTCAATTGGATCTGTGGTTTCCCTGAGGCCAGCCGTGTCGGAAAGAATGAACAGGATTCCGTCGAGCGAAAGGGACTCTTCAATAATGTCCCTTGTCGTGCCCGGGAGGCTTGTGACAATCGCCCGCTCTTCCTTTAAGAAGGCGTTGAGCAAGCTCGATTTCCCAACATTGGGGGCTCCAGCCAAGGCAACCTGGACCCCGTCCCGGTAGATTTTTCCGACCCGGTAGCTGGCGATGAGTTCGTCTACCTGCGCGATCAGGCCTTTGAGTTGGTTGGCCACCCTGGTCTTTTCTGTGAACTCGTACCCGTCTTCGGCAAAATCCAATTCCAACTCGAGCAACCCCAGGCTTTCTATCAGCTGACCCCTCAGCCCATTCATTTTCTCCGATAGGGCTCCGTTGAGTTGAACCAATGACGATTGGTGGGCGCGCTCAGAGCGGCAACGAATCAGATCCGCGACGGCCTCGGCTTGCGTGAGATCAATCCGGCCATTCAGAAATGCGCGTTTGGTAAACTCGCCGGCTTGCGCTGCGCGGGCTCCATAACGAATCACCGCCTCCAGAATTTGTTTTACGAGAAACTGGCCGCCATGGCAGCTCAGTTCTACGGTGTCCTCTCCGGTGTATGAGTGGGGGTTTCTGAAGACCAAGCCAACCACGTTATCGATCAGCGCCCCTTTCTCGTTGACGAATCTCCCGTAGTGGGCGGTGTGGGATGGCGCTTCGGAGAGTGAGCGTTTTCCTCTGAATCCAAGATCAGCGATTCGAAACGCGTCATCCCCGCTGATTCTGATAACGGAAAGGCCCCCCTCCCCAATCGGTGTCGCGACCGCGGCGATGGTGTCTGCTTCGTGGATAATGGACATGGTCATCTCTTGAGGGTCGTGGGAGAAGAAGGGGAATGTACAAAATCACCGACCGACATACAACCGCGCGTCTATAAACAAAAAAGCCCTGCCGGTTTGCCGGCGGGGCTTTTTCGGAAATGCTTGTTCTTTTATTTCTTCAGCCTGGGAAGGTCCTTGCCGAGTCTTGCGAAGATGCCTCCCCCTTTCTTCTTTTTCGGTTCGACTTTTCGGAGCGGCTGATCGTCTGACTGGCGATTGATGATCATCTGCTGCCCAATAGAAAGGACGTTGAAGACGAAATAGTAGAGGTTCAGTCCCGATGGAAAACTGTTGAAGAGCAGCGTCATCATCACCGGCATCATCCATATCATCGCCTTCTGTCGCGGATCCTTCACCGTCTGCTTCTGTTGCACGAACATCGTAATACCCATGAGCAGCGCCAACCCGCTGACGTCTCGAATACCGAAAAACGGGATTTCGAATGGAAGGGTAGCTATCCGGTCGGGAATCGAAAGATCCGTAATCCACCAGACAAAGCTCCCTTGGCGCAACTCGATGGTTGCGCGAAACACATTGTATAACGCAATCAAGATTGGAAATTGAAGCAGGACGGGTAGACATCCGCCCGCCGGGTTCACGCCATACTCTTTATACAGATTCAAAACCTGTTGGTTCATCTTCTGCGGGTCATCTTTATACTTCTCTTTTATCTCGGTCATCAGGGGCTGCAGCGCCTGCATCTTCTTCATTGAGCGCATGCTGCTCCGCGTCAGCGGGTGCAGGACAATTTTGATGATGATCGAGAAGACGACAATGACGAGCCCCCAGTTCGGCACGACATAATGAATGAAGCTCATGAGCGGCAGCAAGACGTATTCCGAGATCGGCCGGATGAGCCACGTCCATCCCAACCCGACAATTTTGTCCAATCCAATATTGTACATCTTCAACAAGCTCAAGTCGGCCGGTCCAAAGAAAATCCTGAACGAGGCCCCTTCTTCCGCCCCTCCCTTGAAGGGCA
Organism: Ignavibacteriales bacterium; assembly: GCA_026390595.1. Classification (NCBI taxonomy): domain Bacteria; kingdom Pseudomonadati; phylum Ignavibacteriota; class Ignavibacteria; order Ignavibacteriales; species Ignavibacteriales bacterium. The sequence goes on along the minus strand of JAPLFQ010000005.1, from coordinate 213,584 downwards.
TTTTCACTGCGATGCTGTAGGCTTCTACGGCGCCCTTGTCCGGCGCTTGTGCCCGCGAACCGGCGAGATATGCTCCGTCGCTTGTTTTTTCCGTCGGCATGAGTGCGAGGGCAAAATACTTTGTCCTCATCGCAACCCAGTCGACCGTTCCTGTGATGTTTTTCTCGGGCCGGTTGTCAAAATTCGCAGCATCTATTTCTGTCAGCTCTTTTCCAGCATAAGCGTAGGCTGCTGAAAAGCTCGACTCATCGATGCTGTTTTGCTCGGCGTATCGTAATCCGCTTTCCCAGATAACCTGGTATTCAAAGTTCGCGACCACACTAGCTGTTCTTATGAATTTCGCGTCAAACCCAACGCCGTACTCCCCGTTCTTGAACTTCAGCGTCTTGCTGATCTGCCCTCCTCCAACAACCGGCAGCACCAGTTGCAAGTCATACTCTTCACCTGCTCCAACCACATGTTCGCTGAAGCCGTTGTCGCCCACGTCGAAGTACAAATCCCGCGTGTTGATCAAGCGGCCGTCCGACGTTGCGAACAACAGACTCAGGTCTCCCCCTTTTTTCAGATCAACAAGTTGAACGGGGTGACCATCCCACGTTTTGTACTTTTTCAGCTCCCACCGCTTGATCAGTCCGCCTCTTGACGCGATTTCCGCGATGTAGAGGTCGGTTTCAATCCTGATTGTGCGATCGACACCCTTGTCCCGACCAGCGAAAAATTTTCCAAGCGGGTCTGCCTGTGTGTTTTCTTTCTGCTGAACGCGAAGCGTGTCCACGCGTTTTGAAGAATCTTGTGGTGCGATCTGCGTTGCGACCGCTTTCTGCTGCTGCGGTTGCTGGGTCTGCTTCGGAGAGTTCATCCACATCCAGACAACCAGGAGGACGAAGATGAGGATGTAGCCGAGTATTGATTGACGATCCATTGAGTATCCCTACAACAATGTGGATTACGGCACCGGGTCGTAGCCCGCGTGTTTATGAAAAGGGTGACACCGAGCGATCCGCTTCAGCGCGTACCAGCCTCCCTTGGGGACGCCATGTTTCGCAATGGCTTCCTCGGCATAGTGCGAGCAGGACGGAGAAAAGCGACAGCTGTTAAATGGAAGAAGTGGTGAGACGAGTAGTTGATAAAATCGGATGACAAAAATGAGCAGGCGTCTCATGGTTTTTCGGAAAGGTGATGATGGAGCTCTTTCAGGAGAGCTACAATTGCCTGATCAATTGCGGCGCGGGCGTTTTCCATTCGCGACAACCGCCCCCGCACGCGCAGCATGAAGACAATGTCCGTGGACTTTTGTGCTGGCACTAGCGAATCGATGAGGAGGTTCTTGTTTTTTCGGTACGCCTCTTTCATCCACCGTCGTGCGCGGTTGCGTTCGACCGCGTTTCGCACGCTTCGGCTAACAGAAAAACCGATCCGCACGGAGTTGTGTGGCCTGGGCGCCGGTGAAAAGAAACACCTGACGACGCCTTGCTGCAGAGATTTCCCCTCTGTAATCACTCGCGAAAAGGTATGGTACCCTCGGAGGATTTCTTGCTTCTTCAGGGATGCGCGAGGCGGTTTCACGGTTTGTAGCGAATCTTACTTCTCGTCGCTCACGGTAAGACGGCGGCGCCCTTTTGCCCTGCGGCGCGATAGAACTTTTCGCCCGTTTTTCGTGGCCATGCGCGCCCTGAAACCGTGTTTATTTGTCCGTTTGCGCTGATGTGGCTGGTAGGTTCGTTTCACGTTGATACTCCGCGAGATTTCGTTGAACTATTACAAAGCTTTACAAGGTAAGACAATTTGATCGCGAATACAAGGATCTTGTAATTCTGTGGAGGGACTCTCGGTTCGAAACCAGGCAGCGTTGGTTCTCTTGAATTTTTCTCCCTCAAATGGTCGATTTATGAATTTTTCGCTTGCACTCGAGGTTCTATGATATTATCATCAGGAGGTGCCCACACACCGTCCGTCCTGTTGATAACGTGTGGACAACGGTTGCCCGGCTCAGCAACCTCGTTTTTCTGAGTTATTCTATGGTTTTAAATTGTTACTCTTGCCTGTTGATAACTATGTTCTTAACAATGGAATCGGCTTGTTTTTTAACGCGTTACGAGCTTCTTGTAATGTTTACAAGTTGAAGAGTTGTATAAAGTTAAGAAATTCCGTTTATTCTACGCGGTTAACTACTTTGTTCTTCGTGTGTTAACAACCCTCGCCTTCTTTTGCTAATATGGATGTTATGGCTACCGAGAATACAAGCGATTTATTCCAAAACCCTATAGAAACTCCGAATTCGACAGACCCTTTGTTGTCCGTCTGGGACCAGTGCTTGGAGAAAATTCAACGGCAAGTGACGAGCCTGGGTTACAAGACCTGGTTTCAGCCGATTACGCCAGTTAAATTAGTGGAAAAGGAAATTACCGTACAGGTCCCAAGTCAGTTCTTCTATGACTGGGTGGATCAACACTACAATGCACTCATACGCGAGACGATCTCGTCGGTCCTTGGCGAGGGTGCTAAGCTGTACTACTCGATTGCTTCGGAGGAGGTCGATCAGGAACAAAGCCCTCCTCGGCTCAATTCACAGTCCTTGCTGTCGGCGTCGCCCACGCACGATGTCCCGTCTTCTTTTCAACAGCCTCAGACGTTTTTTCCCCCGCGGGCGGCGTTCCGGCAGACCGAGCAGCCAATAGCACAGAGCAACCTGAACCCCCGTTATACATTTGAAAACTTCATCAAGGGGGACAGCAACCAACTTGCTCGTGCCGCGGCTCTTGCGGTCGGCAACAACCCGGGCGGAACCTCGTTTAATCCGCTGGTTATCTATGGCGGCACCGGGCTTGGGAAGACTCACCTCATGCATGCTCTTGGCAACCATGCTATCGCCCTTGGCAAAGCAAAGCGTGTTGTCTATGTTTCGAGCGAGAAGTTTACTATTGAGTTTGTTGAAGCTATTCAGTCGGATCGGGTAAATGAGTTTTCCTACTTTTATCGGAGCGTAGACCTTCTGATCGTTGACGACATTCAGTTCTTTTCCGGGAAGGAAAAGACTCAGGACAATTTCTTCCACACGTTTAACACTCTCTATCAGCTGGGGAAGCAGATTGTACTTTCCTCTGATGTCCCACCAAAAGAACTGAGGGGTCTCGACGAGCGGTTGATCTCCAGGTTCCAGTCTGGTTTGACCGCCGACATCCAACCCCCCGATCTAGAGACAAGAATCGCTATTCTCCGCAAGAAAAGTGAGGATAACAGCTTTGAGTTGAGTCAGGAGGTTGTTGATTTCATCGCCTCCAACGTTACCAGCAACATCCGTGAATTGGAGGGGTGTCTTATCAGCCTTATAGCCAGATCTTCTCTCGAAGGCCGGGAAATAACCGTTGACCTGGCAAGGGAGGTTTTGCGGATGGTTGTTAACGAGTCAAAATCGCCTATAAACATTGATCAGATTCAACGTACCGTTTGTGACTTTTACGACATACCCGAAGATCTCTTGAGAGCCAAAACGAGGAAACAAGAAGTGGTGAATGCTCGTCAGGTCGCAATGTATCTCTCGAAGGAGCTTACAAACTCATCGCTCAAGACAATCGGACTGCACTTCGGCGGCAGAGATCATAGCACGGTAATTCATTCTTGTCAGGCTATTCAGGATCGTCTTAGGAGTGATTCCGCTTTCAAGCAAAACGTCGACCAATTGCGGCGGCGCGTTGAACTGTCGGGTCGATAAACCCCTCTCTTCACTTGCTTCAATATACCTTGTATTCCCTAGCCTCTCTTTGTTTGCCCGGCTGTCGGTTTTGTTCATATCTCCGGACAAACCGCGTGGATAACTGTTCGTGAATTGTTTATAAAAAAACAAAAGAGGGGACTCTCTTCAGTTTCTCGTTTGATTGTTAATATGAGGGGTAACCATCAACACTTTACTAACACTTTTACTAACTCCAATAATCCGGTTTTAAGTTGTAACGCTTGGTTTTAATATTTACATAAATAGTTATTAACAGTATCAACAGCCTTATTATAAGTCTTATCTTATATCTTCCTTATATTATTACTATTAGATATAACAACTCTTGTGTAATTCCCAATCTTCGTTTGTAAATACCCAAATTTTTAGGTATTTTTCCCTATCAATGCCCAATTGCCCATCTCGCCAAAGAAGGAGATAGGAATGAAATTCACCGTTGCAAGTAATGAACTACAAAAGGCACTGGCTAAGGTCAGTGGCGTTGTTCCGTCGAAATCGACACTCCCAATACTAGAAAATATATTATTCAGGCTTTCCAAAAATGTGCTGCAACTTGTAGCAACGGATCTTGAAGTATCTATGTCTGCTTCCCTTGATGTAAAAGGGAATGAAGAGGGATCAATTGCGGTACCGGCCAAACGATTGATGGAAACCATCCGAGCCTTGCCGGATATACAACTTGTGTTTAATGCAGATATGTCATCCAACAAGGTGAAGATGATTACCGAGATGGGTGAATATGTTCTGATGGGAGAATCAAGCGAAGAATTTCCTACCATTCCGCAGGTAAAGGGTGAAGATAAAATAACACTGAGCGGTGAAATGCTAAAAAGCATGATTCACCGTACCTTGTTTGCCGTCAGCACCGATGAATTGCGGCCTGCTATGACAGGAATACTGATGCAGGTAAAAGACGGAGATCTGCGAACCGTTTCCACCGACGGACACCGGCTTGTTCGAATTCAATATACCGGCCTGAAGCAGCCAAAAGTGAAGTGGGATATAATTGTCCCCGCAAAAGCCCTCAATCTCGTTTCTCGGTCTGTCGACAGCGAGACCAATACCATTGCCGTCGACGCAACGCACGTTCAGTTCACTTTTGGAACAACCACGCTGACATCGCGAGTAATAGAGGAGGGTTATCCCAACTATGAATCCGTTATACCTCTTGACAACGACAAAAAACTTGTTGTAGCGAGAGATCTTCTTCTTGCAGCCGTCCGCCGCGTGGCGTTGTATTCAAGTTCGACCACACACCAGGTTCGTTGTTCGCTTCGGAAGAACGAACTGCGCGTGATGGCGGAAGACATTGATTTCGGGGGAGAGGCAAAAGAAAAGGTCCCGTGCGACTACAACGGGGAGGAATTGGAGATAGGTTTCAACTCGACGTATCTCATCGATATTCTTTCACACCTTGACGGCGAGGAAGCAGAATTCAAGCTGGGCACGGCCGTTCGGGCCGCAATTATAACGCCGGCACACCAAAAACCGAACGAGGACCTGCTCATGCTTGTCATGCCCATGCGGCTGAACACATAAGACTATGCCGTTGGGTTGGGTGAATTTGTGAAGGTAGCCCCATCCCGCAACGCGGGAGCGGGGCTATCGCATTGTAAGCGCCATCAGAGAATGTGAAGATCCGCGAACTCCACGCACAGAATTTCCGCAACCACACTCATACCGACGTAGTCTTCGGAGAGGGGATCAATGCGGTTCTTGGTAGAAATGGCGAGGGGAAGACCAACCTCCTCGAAGCCATCTCGTACCTGTGTCTGACGAAAAGTTTCTTTGGCAGCGCCGACGGCGTGGTTCTTCGGGTTGGGGCATCGCGGTTCAACGCCAGCGGTGAACTGGAAACGGATTCGGGATTGCGGTATCACATAGCAGTCTCCTACGATCACGAGTCCGGGGAAAAGAGATTTCTGATCAACAAAGCGCCCGTGGAGAAGTTCTCGGAAGTCGTGGGACAGTTTCCGGTCGTAGTCTTGTCGCCGGAATCGGGAGCGATTACAAGCGGGGGGCCGGCAGATCGGCGGCGATTTCTGGACTTTGTGATTGCGCAGGCGAGCAAGGTGTATCTGGAAGACCTGCTCGAATACCGCCGGGTGCTGCGGCAGCGAAACAGAGTGTTGTTTGACAGCAAGGTGCGCCGAATAGACTATGCGGATGTGATCGAGCCCTGGGATCAGGAATTGGTCGACAGCGGAGCGCGGATCACTCACCGACGCAGCCTGTTTCTCAAAGAGCTTCAGCCCATTGTCCATGAATCGTACAGCCAGATCGCAGGCAGGATTGAGCAGCCCGCGATACAGTATCAGCCATCGGTAACACATGAAGACGGGGCGTCCGAAGAGGAGCTGAAAAGTCTCTTTCAGCAAACGTTGAGGGCCAAAGCATCTGAGGAAAAGCGGCTCGGAATCACGCTGGTCGGACCGCACAGGGATGAACTCGATCTTGCAATCAACACTCTGAGCGTTCGGTCACACGCATCGCAGGGACAGCACAAAACATTCCTGATTGCCCTGAAGATTGCAGAGTTCGTCTACCTTCAGGCAAAACGGAACGAGCGGCCAATTCTCTTGCTCGACGATGTTTTCACGGAGCTTGATCACCACAGATCCGAAAGACTTCTGGCGCTGACCGGATCGGTCGGCCAGGCGTTCATCACGACGACAAGCGAAAGCGTTTTTCCTCCCGCGTTCGATTGGACGGGGGCAAACCGGCGGTTCTTGGTGAGCAAAGGAACGGTTGAGTATGCGAAACCGGCCAGTCTCGCGAATTAAGTCACTCGGCGATGCGCTCGATGAGCTCATCGAAAGCCTTGGCATCAAGAAAAAACTCCGGGAGCAGAATGTTTTTGATTTCTGGGACAGAGCCGTGGGGGAACGTATAGCTCAGGTTGCCAGACCCACGCGCATAGCAAAAGGGACGCTGTTCGTGGACGTCAAAAGCGGCGTGTGGAGAAACGAATTAAGCCTGCGGAAGACGGAAATTCTTGGCAGGCTCAACGAGGTTCTTGAAGAAGAGATCGTCAAGGACATTAAATTTCAATAGGGAAGCGCATGGCGGTTGACACGAAGAATTTGAAAAACAAAAAGAAGGCTGCACCCGAAGAGAAGAAAGCGGAAAACCCAAAGGGAACGCGCTCCTCGAACGGCGACCGCGGCTATACCGCAGACGACATCACCGTGCTGAAGGGGCTGGAAGCTGTTCGCCGCCGGCCCGCGATGTATATCGGTGATACGAGTGCCCGCGGACTCCACCACCTTGTGTACGAGGTTGTCGACAACTCCATAGACGAGGCGCTTGCAGGATACTGCAAGAACATTGCGGTTACCATGAACAGCGACGGCTCGGTGACGGTGGACGATGATGGCCGGGGAATACCGACGGACATGCATCCGCAGGAGAAACGATCGGCCCTCGAAGTCGTGATGACCGTTCTCCATGCCGGCGGCAAGTTCGACAAGAACACCTATAAAGTGTCGGGTGGACTGCATGGTGTCGGCGTATCGGTGGTGAACGCCCTCAGTGAGTGGCTCGACGTAGAGGTTCGGCGGGACGGGAAGGTGTTTTTCCAGAGGTACAAAAAGGGCGACCCGGTGGCGCCGGTGAAGGTAATCGGGAAAGATGAAAAGGCAACGACGGGGACAAAAATAACATTTCTCCCCGATAACTCGATTTTCAAAACCCGCACGTTCAAGTTCGAGACCCTGGCTGAGCGGCTGAGAGAACTCGCGTTTCTCAACCCCGAGGTGATACTGCGGATCGAAGACGCTAGGACAAAGAATGGTGAGGAAGAAGTTTTCCACTTCGAAGGTGGTCTCCGGGAGTTTGTCAAGTATATCGACGCCACGCGTCCGGCGATCACGAAGAAGCCGTTCTATGCCAAGGGACAGGACAAGGACGAAAGCGGCAGGATGGTTGAAGTGGAGATGGCCATCCAATACAACGATCAGTTCAGCGAAAACGTCTTCAGCTACGTCAATAACATCAACACGCATGAAGGCGGCACACACCTGATCGGATTCCGGACCGCGCTCACACGCACCATCAATAACTATGGCTACAAGAGCGGCCTCATGAAAGAGACGGGCGTTCAGCTTGTGGGAGACGACTTCCGCGAGGGCCTGACGGCCGTCCTCAGCGTGAAGGTGCCCGAGCCGCAATTCGAAGGACAGACGAAGACGAAGCTTGGCAACAGCGAGGTGAAGAGCATCGTCGAGTCGGTCATGGGCGCGCAGCTGCAAAGCTGGCTTGAGGAAAACCCCGCGGAAGCAAGACGCATCATCGACAAAACGCTGCGTGCCGCAGAAGCGCGCGAGGCAGCAAGAAAAGCGCGGGATCTGACGCGGCGCAAAAACGCTTTGGATGGCGGAGGGCTGCCCGGGAAACTGGCGGACTGCTCGATCAGCGATCCCGAACACTGCGAATTGTACCTGGTTGAGGGAGACTCTGCGGGTGGCAGTGCGAAACAGGGTCGCGATAGAAGGTCACAGGCAATTCTTCCGTTGAAGGGTAAAATCCTCAACGTCGAAAAAGCACGGCTCCACAAGATACTGGAGAACGATGAAATCCGAAACATTTTCACGGCAATCGGCGCCGGGGTCGGCGCGGAGTTTGATGCCTCGAAAATCCGGTATGGCAAGATCATCATCATGTGCGACGCGGACGTTGATGGATCCCACATCCGCACTCTTCTGCTTACGTTGTTCTTCCGCTACATGAAGGAACTCGTCGAACTGGGACACGTCTACATTGCCCAGCCCCCGCTCTACAAGGTTAAGAAAGGAAAGCAGGAACACTACGCTTTCGACGAGGAGGAGCGGGACGAAATCATAAAGCGCATAAAGAGCGAAAAGAAGGGGGGGCGCAAGGCGGAGGAGGAAGCGGAATTGCTGGCCGCGACCCTAGACGGAGAGGTTATGAGCAGCGACGGATTTATTATTTCGAGATTCAAAGGCCTCGGCGAGATGAACCCTGAGCAACTCTGGTCAACAACAATGAATCCGGACTCGCGAACGATTCTCCAGGTTACAATCGAAAACGCTGCGGACGCGGACAGAACCTTCTCCATTCTTATGGGAGACGAAGTTGAACCGCGGCGCGAATTCATCGAGAAGAACGCGAAGTACGTGCGAAACCTTGACGTCTAAAGCACCAGACAATTCGGATATTACACAGCTCTAAACGGGAATACGAATGGCGAATCTGAACGAGAAGATTATACCGGTTGACATCGAAGAAGAAATGAAGGGCTCCTACATCGACTATTCGATGTCGGTGATCGTTGCGCGGGCGCTGCCCGACGTGCGCGACGGCCTGAAACCGGTTCACCGTCGCGTGCTTTTTGGGATGCAAGACCTTGGCCTTGCAAGCAGCCGGGCGTACAAGAAAAGCGCGCGCATCGTTGGTGAGGTGCTTGGCAAGTATCACCCGCACGGCGACTCGGCGGTGTACGACAGCATGGTGCGCATGGTGCAGGACTTTTCCCTGCGCTATCCGCTCGTGGACGGGCAGGGCAACTTTGGTTCTGTGGACGGGGACTCGGCCGCGGCGATGCGGTATACGGAGGCGCGCCTTGCGAAGATTGCCGAAGAGATGCTGCGCGACCTGGAAAAGAACACGGTCGATTTCACGCCAAATTTTGACGATACACTCAAAGAGCCCTCAGTCCTCCCGGCTCTTTTTCCGAACCTCCTCTGTAACGGCGCCAGCGGTATCGCTGTCGGCATGGCCACAAACATTCCGCCGCACAACCTGAACGAGGTTATTGACGGATGTCTTGCCTTCATCAAAGACGCGGAGATTACCAACGCGCAGCTGATGAAGCACATCGTTGCTCCGGACTTCCCGACGGGTGGTATCATCTACGGGTACGATGGCGTACGGGACGCGTACACAACGGGACGAGGGCGCATTCTTGTGCGCGCACGCGCGAGCATCGAGACGGGCAAAGGAGACCGGCAGCGCATCATCGTCTCCGAACTTCCCTACATGGTGAACAAAGCCTCGCTGATCGAAAAAATCGCAGATCTCGTGAACGACAAGAAGATCGAAGATATTGCCGACGTGCGCGATGAATCCGATCGCGACGGCATGCGCATGGTCATCGAGCTGCGGCGGGACGCGAACGCGGAGGTTGTGCTCAACAACCTGTATATGCACACGCAGATGCAGACCACGTTCGGCATCATCATGTTGTCGCTCGTGGAGGGCCGCCCCCGCGTGCTGACGCTGAAAGAGATGATCCAGAAATTTGTCGAACATCGAAACGTTGTCGTTGTCCGCCGGTCGAAGTTCGAGTTGGATGAAGCAGAAAAACGGGCGCATATTCTCGAGGGATACATTATTGCCCTCGACAACATCGATGCGATCATCAGGCTGATCAAGCAATCGAAGGACGTCGAGGCCGCAAAGCTCGGGTTGATGAAGAAGTTCAAGCTGTCCGAGATTCAGGCAAAAGCCATTCTGGACATGCGGCTGCAGAAGTTGACCGGCCTGGAACGAAAGAAAGTTGAAGACGAGTACCGGGAAACGATCAAGCTGATTGAGAAGCTCAAGGCGATCCTGAAGAGCAAGCAGCTGCAGCTGAAGATCATCGAAGACGAACTGATCACGGTGAAAGAAAAGTACGGCGATGAGCGCCGGACCGAAATCGTCTACAAGGCTGAAGAGTTCAGCATCGAGGACATGATTGCTGAAGAAGAGGTCGTGATCACCATCAGCCACCAGGGATTGATCAAGAGGTTTCCGGTCTCCGGCTACCGGCGGCAATCGCGCGGCGGCAAAGGGGTTACGGGGGCGGCGACAAAAGAAGATGATTTTGTGGCGCACATGTTTGTCGCCAGCACACACAACTACATCCTCTTCTTCACAAACGCCGGCCGGTGTTACTGGCTGAAGGTCTTTGAGATCCCCGAAGGAGGCCGGACGGCGAAAGGGAAGTCGATCAACTCCCTGCTGTCAAAGGGCTCAGAGGAAACGATCAGCGCCTTTATAACAGTGAAGGAATTTGATGACCAGCATTACGTCTTCATGGTCACAGAAGCCGGACTTGTGAAGAAGGTCCTTCTCTCCGAGTTCAGCAATCCGCGGAAGAGCGGTATTGCGGCAATGACGCTGAAGAAGGACGACTTACTGAAAGACGCGAAACTCACAGACGGAAAACAAGACATCATTATCGGAACCAAGGAAGGCATTGCAATACGGTTCCACGAGGAAGAAGTGCGGCCAATGGGTCGAAGCGCCGCGGGTGTTCGCGGCATCAACCTGGGAAAGAAAGACAAAGTCGTCGGCGCTGTGAACCTCCGGAGAAAAGGGATCACAATTCTCGTCGCAACCAAGAACGGGTATGGGAAGCGAAGCGAGGAAGAGGAATACCGCGTCAGCCACCGCGGAGGGAAGGGGATTATTACCGTGAAGACGTCAGAAAAGACCGGGATCATGGTTGCGATCAAAGAGGCGGTTGATACCGACGACGTGGTGGTCGTGACGACCAACGGCATGGTTATCCGCCAGCATGCATCGGATATCCGCGTTGCGGGACGCAACACACAAGGGGTGCGGTTGATCCGGCTGCATGAGGGCGACACGGTTGCCGATGTTGCGATTGTTATGGCAGAGGAGGAAGAAGAGAAACGGCTCGCGGAGAAGGAGCTGGAGAAGAAAACAAACGGGATGAAGGATGGTAAGTCCGGTCCGGCGCCGACAAAACCAGTCAAGGCAAACATCAAGGAAGAGCGGAAAACCCCGGCGGCCAAGGTGGAAGCCAAGAAGGAGTCGGGCAGCAAAAAAGCGCAGAAGAAAAAGAAGAAATCGAAATAACAATTCAGGCGGAAGAATCCTCCCCGCCTTGTGTCGCTGAATCCGAACGAAACGCCGCGAAACAGCGACGCAAAAGTCCCCTTGTTCCAGATCTTCGGCAACCGGGATCATCCCAATCATCAAGGAGAAGAGCATGGAGTTCGTTGCGGGTTTCCTCGTTCTGGTGCTGTTTGCCATCCTTTTCGAGTATCGTTTCAGAAAATCCGACTACCTCATTGTCTATGAGGACAAAGCCGGCCTTGCATCCAGAAAGGGCCGACTCTATCCCCGGCACTTCAGCCTGCCGATCCGGCGCACGACCCACTCACTGCAGCTAACCGTTGACGCCACCGCCAAAGGCAACCTCGAAATCAGAGTAAAGCTTGGACTCACCGTAGCCGCCAGCCCCGCGAACCTTGCGGCCCTTATCCGTGTGGGAGGATGGAACGGCGACGCCGTTGCCCGCGCCGCGAAAGACCTCGAAGCGCTTCTTCTGGGAATAGTGAAAACCTACACTGAACAGCTCGGCATCGAGGAGCTCTCGTCGGAGAAGATTCTTGAACACCTGAAGCAGAAAACGTCGGTCACCATAACCTCGTTTGGTCTGGAAGTAATCTCGTTGACGCTTCTTGCTTTCGAGCCCGTCAACCCGCAGATCTCGGAAGCCCTGCGACAACAGGAACATGCCCGGATTCTCAAGCAGACAGAAGAATTGAACCAGCAGGCACGCGTCGCGACAGCAAAAGCGAAGCTGAAAGCGGACGAAGAAATAGCACTCCTGGAACACGAACTGGAGTTGAAAAAGCACAGCCTGAAAAAGAGCCAACTGGAGCGTGAGTCGTCGCTCTTGAACATCCGCGTCGACGAGGAACTCAAGCAGAGCCGCAAGAAACTCGAGCTGGACAAAGAAGAACTGGATGTTCTCAGGAGCAGTCCGGAGCTTCTCATGCTCACCCCGCAAGCAGCGCGCTTGGCAGAGGCAAGCCAGGGATTGAAAAACGCGCGCACCATCGTATCACTTTCTCCACAGGACCTGTCACATGGATCCGAGTTGTTGGGGACCCTGCAGAAGATCCTTCTGAGCGCCATCGAATCCTATCGAACGGAAGCGAAAAAGGTAAAACCAAAGCGCCCCGTCGAATAACTCACTAACCGGGGCCTCCCCTCACGGGGGAGTCACGCGCACTCCATGCACACACACTCCAGGGATCCCCTATCCTTGTTTAGGCTCAAGCCGCTCAAGGCCGCCAGGGTTTCGGAAATCAGCGAAACGACAGCCTCCTCGTCAGCGGCGCCGGAAGAGCGCGTCAACTTTCACATCGGCAACCCCATTCAGGACGAACGGCTCGCCTCCGCATACCTGCGGATTGTCCTCGGCATCGACATACGGCGCGAGGACCTGTCGGACGCAAACACCGAAGAAATCCTGAAATATCTTGAATGGGACGAACAGAACGAACCAAAGCTGTCGTTTCTCCGCAATCTTATCCACAAGAGCGCGCCCTACACACCCCGGGGCGGCTTTGCGCGCAACAATCCGAACAACCCCGTAAAAGTTCTTTCCGAATGGCTTCAGAGTCAACCCGAACCATTGTCGTACGACCTTGGGCAAACTTCGGGAAGGCGCGAGATCATCCTCGCGACGGGCGGTGTCGAAGAGGCGCTCCGGGTACTCTTCCATGCCCTTTCGTCATTCCTTGTGGAACAGCCCCTCCATGTCTTTCTGCACCACGCCAGGAAAGTTGTTGACGAACAGGCGTATCGCGGACTCGCGTTCACACAACTCCCTGACGACGAACAGCATGCGCTCGGCCTGCTCGGTAATCACTTTGTTCAATTTCCACAGACACCGACACTACTCATCATGGGTTCGGTTCTTGGAGAGGAGGCGCGACGGTCGCTGCGCCAGACAAGCCTCGAATTACCGCTCTTGTTCATCGAAGCCAACGATGCGCCGAACCACCTCTCTCTTGCGCGAGAAGCGAAACTAACACAACGGGTTGTGCGAATTCTTACGCCAGCCATCTTCCAGAACCGCTTCCGCGAGCTGGCGACCGTATTCCTGGCTGGTAACGCGGACATTCTCGCAGTTTTCGAATCAACACATTTTCAGTTAAAGGGAACCCCCTCGGCTTCTGAGATCGAACTTCTTTCCTATCTTCTCGAGAACAGGGAGACGGCGCAGGCAGCGAGCCATCCAACAAACGAAATTATTGTTGAACCCTCCTATCAGCCCATCTTCCAAGGAGATCGTTCAACCGACGCATTTTCCACCTTTGCGCGGCTGCTGGACGAACGCCTTGATACGTACATAACAAAGCTGTCTGAGAAGGTAGAAAACCGGATTGACCGGATAAGCGGAACGTTAAACAAGATCGCCGACAGGGCGGAAGACGTTCGCTCGCTTGCTCCTCTTGACGCGTTCGCGGAGATGGATGCCGGTGCGTTTCTCGGCGAACTGGTAAGAAAGGTAGATTCGCCGGAGTGGCAGAGGGAGCTGGAACAAAGCTTCCTTCGTGCGTTTCTGAAACACCACCCCGAGTACGAAATATCCCGAAGCGTTGTGGTGAGCGGTTCTTCAAGGAGCGCCCTCGGCCTGCTTGGATTCCATTGCGGGATTCGCGAAGTCGTGGTGCCGGACCTGAGCTGGAGTTATGAACACTGTTTTCCGGTGGTGCACCCGGTTCCGCTTACGCCATCCTTTGCCCTCGACGTGGATGCAATGATCGGCTCCGTTCGGAAACAGCTTTCCGCTGATGAGCGCTGGAATGAATACGGAGCGGTGGTTCTCAATAATCCGCACAACGCGACCGGCCGGATCTTTCATGAAGGTGAAATCAAGAGACTCCTCGGCTGGCTGCTCGACCATGGCGTGTGGGTTATTGACGATCTGTCGTATCAGGAGGTTGCCCCCGCCGACACGCTGCCGCACATCAAGACGGTGCGCCAGCTTGCAGACGAACTCGTTGCCGGGGGAAGGCTGGTCCGGGAGCAGACGGCAAAGGTTGTTACCGTCCACTCTGTTTCCAAAACGGACTCGCTGGCGGGCGCGCGCCTGGCGGTTGTTGAGATCCGACACCGCGAACTTCATCGTCGCTTTGTCCAGATGCACCATCACATCCGACCGAATCTCGGTGCGATAGCTCTTACATACCTCTTCTATCGCAGCGAGACGGAAATCGCTCGGTCTTATTGGCGCCTGCGCAACCACATTCTCCGCGAACGTACCGACGCGCTCCTCGAGGCAGTGAAAAGCCTTCCGCGGGACCGCAATCCTTTTGAAATCGACATTCTTCCCCCGGCCGGAAGCCTCTACCCGCTGCTCGTGGTTCACCAGCTACCATCAGGATTATCGCTCGACTGGCTGGCCTCGGGACTTGCGCGCCAGGGGATCGGGATGCTGCCGCTCTCGACGTTTGCACGTACGGAGCACGGCTTCGACACAGGTCGCAAGACCTTTCGCCTTACGCTTGGCGGAGCTGACGGAGCAGAAATACTCCTTAAGAAAACGCGGCGCGTTCTTATTGACCTGAACAGGCTTATTGCAGAAGAATCGGCACGGTATAACCGTCTCTACCCCGCCCTTTTGCCCGAACACACAACCACAAGCGAGAAGCGGCAGGGTGGATACGGGGATCGGTGGAACGACGTTGAACAGCGGGTGCTCACCGCATGCCGGCGAATCAGCCTGCGACAGTACGGGCAATTCCGTGCAACAGGTTCGGAGCAGCGGTTCTCCGACGGCTATGCAGTGCAGCGGCTCATCGTTTTCAAGCAACGTGGTATGGATCGGTTTTTCGAGAGCGACCAGCTTATTCAAGAAGCGCGCGCAAATGCAGGAAAAACAATGGTCCGGCGGCTTGAGCAGGAACTTTACAAGGATTCTCTTGAGCGTCGCGACCGAAGGTTTCGGCAGCGCGCCAGCGATCGAACAGTGCACCCGACTCAGATGTACTCGATTCAGACCGAGCGCTGCTTCGAAGATATTATTGCGAAACTTGTCCGCGAAGAATTGATTTCTCCGTCGAGCGTGGACCAGGCGGCGCAATATCTGCTGGAAGAATATCTCGGCATGAATGTCGCGATTACCTCCAGCGAGGAATCAGATGAGCTTATCCTGGATCTTCGATCGATGATTGCCGCAGAGAGCGCCGCGTTACTGCGGGTCGGCACGACGCAACCTCAGATCATGTCCTTCTGGGGTGATTGGGACGGAAGTAATCGCCCCTCAGGTCAAGGACACCGGCTGGTCGCGTCAGTGCTCATCGAAAACGTACGCCATCTTGCGAAACTCCTTTCGGTTCTGTTGAGTGCCGACAAAGCCGTTCGGATTGATCCGGAACTTGCCGCCGAATTACAAACGTTGGCGGAACACAATCGGCGATTTACAAAGCTGTTAAACGACATTACCGACCTGACGCACCAACTGGAAAAAAGATATCGCGGGATTCTGCCGTTCAGCGTTCGCGCCGGAGCCGTGCGCAACGTGGGGATGAAGCTTCGGCTCGCGCGGGATCCGCTGACGCTGCTGTGGCAGCACAATGACCGGTTGGAACGGAAGATGGTGGACCTTCGTATTCAACGCCGGGAAACGCTGGAGTATTACTTCTCCCTTAATAAGAAGCTCCGAAAACAGCTGTTCGCCCTTATTGCGGCGATACAGCAGAACATCGGCAACGACGAAGTGTTGGGGGAAGCGTCATTCTACCGCGATCTGCTGCGACGCATGGTTATTACGCCGCGCATTGATCAAGCGATGATCACGGCGCAAGACTCGTTTGCGATCGATACGACCGTTCACAACATATACGAGATCAATGAAATAGCGGCGAAGTACGGCACCCCGGGGATTATTCTTGCCCTGCAGGTCAGCATGTCAACGCAGGCGGAAGCCCTGATCACGGTGGACCGGAAGCTGCGCGCGCGGCGGGAACAGGTGCTGAGAAACAACCCCGGCCTTGAGCTGCCCGTCATCCAGCTTATTCCGCTTTTCGAGGACCTTGAGTCGGTCCGGTCTATTCCATCGTATCTGACAAAAATCTGGGACTATGCGCTTCAGAGCCGCCGCGTAAACCAGGAAACCGCCGACCGGTTTGCCGAGGTGATCTCGGAGGTGTTCATTGCGGGTTCAGATCTCAGCCAACAAGTGGGTCAGGCGGCCGGAGCCGCGCTCTACCGGCAGGCAAAGCACGCGACGATTCTCTGGCTGGCAGAACACCAAGTAATTGAGCGGGTCAGAATCAAACTGGGAAGTGGTGAGCCAATGCAACGGCAGGGCGGATACTATGCGGGCGTGTCGGGCGAGCCAGCGTTTGTGAAATCGCCATCTGCGCGGCAGCTTATTGCGTCGCACCTTCCGGCGGCAGCGCGGAAAAGCACGGAGTACGCAACAACTCCACTCATGGGAATCTTCACCAGTGGTGACCTTCGAACACTTCAGAGCACCATATCGGAACAACTCCGCTACCTCCCCGTTGAAGAAAGCGCGAATGTTCACTACCACATGCGCGAATCGCAGCGCAGACACCGGAATGATTTGATACGCGCTGCAGAGTCGCTCGTCGAAAGTCGGTTGCAACAAAAGAAACGGGGCGCGCAGGAGCTTGAGCGCCTGACAGTGGGAACCAGGGACGCCGTCTACGATCAATTCATCACCCTGCTGACGGAAGATTTCCGGCAGATTCTCTACGGGAGAGAAGAAGATGTGGTCGGTGTTCACATTATCTCCTACTTCATCGCCCGAACAATGCCGCAGCTCCGCGACAGGCCCACCATTCGGCCAACAACCGGAGCGGGTAGCGAGCGCGGCCAGCGCATTCTGGAACGAATCGCGAAAATCATACCGCTCTCGCGGCACGGGAGCCGGCTGCGAGCGATAGCACACAACCAGGCACAAACAGCAGTGCTTGGTTTGAACCAGCTCACGACGGGGCTCTTCCGGGCCCTGGATAGATTCCGACAGCTTGAATTCAAAGAGGGGGATTCGCGGTCGTTGATTGCCGACCGGCTGCTACCCAACCTTCCCGTATACGAGATGCTTCACACACTGAGGATTTATCACGATCCGGAGCTCACGTTCCTCAAGCGGATTGAACCAGCGTTCCCGGCCGGGATATCGGCGTTTCTCGCTCTCAGAGAAGACAACGATAGTCTTCCCCGGTACGTCGGACTTTTACAGCAGGAACTGTTGCGAAGGCACGGGCTCGACGTGAATGATTTTTTTGAGAACGGGACGTTTATAAGGGAACTTCTCCCCACACTCCGGCCCGACCTGGCCGTGCTGCTGCAGGGAGACCTTTTCAATACCGACGCAGAAAAACTGTCCGGCGGAACGCGCGGATCAACAGACGAGCAATGGCAGAAGGACGTCGATAGCCTTCTTGCTGTACCGGGGGATATCCGCTCGTGGCGTGCGAAGATCTGGGACCTTCTTGAAAACCCGATCATGCAGCGCGTTCAAAGTTTCGTTGAACTTGCGGTTGCGTTGAACACGCTTTCCCTCAATCAGCCGCTGAAAAACGACTCCAGGACTCTTCGGGCTATGAAATTATCATCAGAGCTTTCGCACTTCTTCACCGCCTCCAACCCGACGGACGATATGCGTCAGTTCCTTGCTTCGGCGTTGAACTATCTCGGAGCAATCTCAGAAGGGATGGTCGAGGTGCCGGTTGCGATCGTCCGGTCGCTGAAAGAGGTCGAAAAGATAGCAAAGATCGAAGAGCAGGCCCTCTCCCCTGAAAAGCAACAGCTTCTGCGGTTCTACATGCTGCAGATTGCACGGCTCGCGGGAGAGAACGGGTAAAACGTCGTGTAAGATCACGATCTGCAAACAACAGAAAACCCCAAACAGCACATGTCTGTCTGGGGTTTTCCAGTCTATAGCTGGCCGACAAAAACCCGGATCACACTCCGTACGGCACCCAGATGTTCTTGACCTGTGTGGATTTGAGCAGGAGTTTTTCGCTCTTCATCGTTGCCCAGTCGACCTGACCGCCATTTGTAACCCATGTCTGCTTCATGTTTCCTGTCGAGGCCTCTTCAATCGCCTTTCCGCTTTCAGAACCGCCGAACGACCAGATGGCATCAACGTCTTCATGCTCAGCAAGGACTTTGGCGACAACGTCGGGATTCTGGGCTGTGAGCAGATTGATAACGCCGGCGGGGACATCGGAGTGTTGAATAATCTGAACCAGGTCCATTGCCGTTATAGCATGCTTACCCGCGATCGCGACCGCAGTGTTTGCCATGGCAACCGCCGGAGCGAGTACGGAGATCAAGCCAAGCAACGGCGAATTGTCGGAAGCCCGCATACCGACAACACCGATTGGCTCGCGCAAGCCGACGACAAGTCTTCTGCCTAGAACCGGTTGAACCATGCCGCCAAACTTATCAGCATACGCTGCGAAGTCGAAAAGCCGGCTGATGGCCTGTTCCACCTCGATGTTTGCTGTTTCTATAGAACAACCCGTTTGAGCTGCGATCCCGTCGGCAAAACGCTCCTTCTCGACGGAGAGGTTCTCAGCCCAAAAATACAGGATCTGTGCGCGGAGGTGGGCAGCAGAGTCAAACCATGACGGAAACGCAGTTCGCGCGGCTTCGACAGCGTTACGGACATCTTTTCTGTTTGCCTCGCCGACGACGGCAAGCAGTTGACCCGACGGAGATGTCACCGAATAACTTCCAGCCTGATCCGGGCGGGCTAGCTTGCCGCCAATCAGAAACCGGAATGTGCGGTCGATGGTGGGGCTCGAAAGAGTTAATTGGTGAATGGTTAATTGGTTAATTGGTGGTTGGGAGGATGCGGGTTCGCTAATTTTCTGTTGGCCATGGTCTGCCTCCACCAGCACATCGTACATTCCCTCGCGGCCGCCTTCGCGACCATAACCACTCTCCTTGTATCCACCAAAACCAGCTGCGGCGTCGAAAAGATTTGTGGAATTGATCCAAACGGTCCCGGCTCTGATTTTGCGGGCAACGTCCATTGCCGTATCAATATCCTGCGACCAGATTGAAGCCGCCAGACCATAGCGCGTGTTATTTCCGAGCTGCACAGCCTCGGCCGGCGTCCGGAATGTCAGGGTCACCAGAACCGGACCAAAAATTTCTTCCTGCGCTATCGTATGCGAGGGCTCCACGTTTGTAAATAGCGTCGGCGGCAAGAAATAGCCCCCCTTCGGACAGACGACATTGTCCGGCTGCCACATCGTCGCCCCCTCTTTTTTTCCGACCTCCATCATTTCCGTAATCTTTTTCAGTTGCTCAGCGTTATTGATCGCCCCCATGTCGACGGTCTTGTCCAGGGGATTGCCGACGCGCAACCTGCTCATACGGCGCTTGAGGCGCTTAATGAAGTCGTCGTGGATTCCCTCCTGCACAAGAAGCCGCGATCCCGCGCAGCAGACCTGACCCTCGTTAAACCAGATTCCATTGACAACACCCTCAACAGCCGAGTCCAGGTCGGCGTTCTCGAAGACGATAAATGGCGACTTGCCGCCTAATTCCATCGTAAGGTGTTTGCGCGAGCCAGCGGTTCCCTTTCGGATAATGCGACCGACTTCAGTTGAACCCGTAAAAGTCACCTTCCACGGAACCGGGTGCTCGTACAACATGGTTCCGGTTTTCGAATCCCCGGTGAGTATATTCACGACGCCCGGAGGAAGCTTCACCTCGTTCATCAGAATATCGGCCAGCAGGAGGGCTGTAAGGGGCGTGGATTTTGACGGTTTGAGGACGACCGTGTTGCCGGCAGCGATTGCGGGGGCAATCTTCCAGGCGAGCATAAGAAAAGGAAAATTCCACGGAATAATCTGCGCAACAACACCGCCGGGACGATAGCCGGGGAACTCGTGTTCCATCGTCTGGGCCCAGCCGGCGTGGTAATAAAAATGCCGGATGACGACCGGGACGTCAATATCTCTTGTCTCGCGGATTGGTTTTCCGTTGTCGAGCGATTCCAGGACCGCGAAAATACGGCCGTGCTTTGCGACCGCGCGCGCAATGGCATAGAGATAGCGCGCACGCTTGTGTCCGGAGAGAGCGCTCCACGCGGGGAAAGCCGCCTTCGCAGCATGAATAGCAGCGTTAACGTCTTCTTGTGTACCCATCGCAATCTCGGCAAGCACCTCGTCGCTCTTCGCCGGATTGATGGTCTTGAAGTAGCCCCCTTTTTCGGGAGGCCGCCATGCGCCGTTAATGGAGTGACAAAACTTCGACCCATGATTTTTCAGCCATTCCCGGGTCTTACTTTCCTGTTCCGGCGCCGATCCGTAGTCGAGGTTGTCAAGAAGTGAAGCGAGTTTATTCTTATCCATTGTATTATCTCGGGTTTGGTTCATCAAGCCATTGGATGGTACTGAGCGTTCGAATATCGTCCGAACGCCAGATGTCTAAGCTGTCGTTCGATGTCTGTAAGCAATCCGCTTGCACCGATGCGGAAGAGGTCAGGTTTTGTCCACGCGATTCCCAACTCCTCCAGCATGAGGGTAAGCCAGAGCATGGAGTCTTTTGCGGATCGAATTCCTCCGGCCGGCTTAAAACCCACACGGCGGCCACGGAGCACGCCGAGATCCATAAACCTGCGAATTTGACGGACCATCACAAGGCCGCTCGGGAGTGCTGCATTCGTCGGTTCGAAGCCGGTTGAAGTCTTGATCGTATCCGATCCAGCCATGATCGCGACAGCGGAAGCCGCGGCAATATTGCTGAGCGTTTCCAGGTTTCCGACACCAAGGATTGTCTTCAGTTTCGCCCTTGTCCCGCAGACCTCACGATAGGCAACAATTTCGTCGTAGAGCGATTTCCACTTTCCGGTGAGCACCTTTTCGCGGCTGATGACAACATCGATTTCGGTTGCGCCCGCTTTGATGGCAAGATCAATCTCGATAAGTTTTACCCTCATGAATGTTTGGCCTGAAGGAAAACCGGTTGCAACAGACGCGACAGGAAGGCGGCCGGCGAGACACTGAGCGGCTGTTTGTACCTGCGCTGGATACACACAGACGGCGGCAGTTGTGATGTGTTCTTTGAGTCCCAGGGCCGCAATAATCTCGCGTTCCAAAGGAACAAGCGCTTTCATGCACAGGCGAGTAACCCTGCCAGGAGTATCATCCCCGGCGAGAGTTGTGAGATCGATACAGCGGATGGCGGAGAGGTACGCCGCGACCTGTGCCTCAACCTTGAATGTGCGGCGGGTTCCAAGTTCGATAGCCCTCGCTTCCACAGCGCTCCGGTTGACGCGGAGCGATTGGACGAGCCCGGGATCGAACGGTACCGGCGTATTGGTGTGTATTCCATGGGTTTGTGTCCGGCGGGCCGCAGGTCCGGAGCGATTTTGTGAGACCGCGACGGCTGGTCGTTTCCGTACAGACACAGATCGTGTTGGCAATCGTTTCTTTGGCATGAAAATCCTTGTGTTGGGACCTCTAGCGGGTTGTTGAAATTCATATTTCAAGTGACAGAATCAAACCGCCAAGACCGCAGAGAGACGCAAAGTCAATGTTTTTGGAATAGAATCAACACTCATTCTTTTCTTGGCGGCCTTCGCGGTTAGTTTTTCAACAATCCGCTAAACTGATGCGGGTATTTTGGTGCTGAGCGAGTCCCGCGGAGAAACCGAGACAACCTCCTTATGGTACCGAATTAGACAGAGAGTTTCAAATAAGAGTGCGCCGCGCGCCGATATTTCTTGTAGAGCTCCAGTACTACAATGTGACGCATTCAGTTGCCTTTCAATCTGAACTGCAGTAGCTTTGAGATGCGGAGTCAGCAGATCCACCCAATGCACCGAAGTCGACGCACTCCCGGTTCCGCGTCTTACGCAACAAGGATTTACCGATCTCCCAACAATCTTCACCGATTCCCGCTGTCTCGCGGCTCTGTGCCGCACAATAGGCCCAACAACCCGCTCTACAGGAGAACGCTACGGTGACTGCAAACCCGTTTCTTGGTGTCGTTTTCCATTGGCTTGGCGGATTAGCCTCAGGCAGCTTCTATGTTCCATATCGCGCAGTCAAGAAATGGTCGTGGGAAGTCTACTGGCTTGTGGGAGGATTCTTCAGCTGGATTATCGCGCCATGGATTCTTGCGGCCATCAACACAAACGATCTCCTGATGGTTCTGAAAGAAGCACCGCCGGAGAGCATCTGGTGGGCGTACTTCTGGGGAACGATGTGGGGGCTGGGAGGGCTCACCTTCGGATTAACAATGCGATACCTCGGCCTCTCATTGGGAATGGGGGTGGCTCTCGGGTATTGCGCCGCGTTCGGTACACTCATGCCTCCGATTTTCCACGGAGAATTTGTCGGCAAGGTGCTTGGAACACAATCGGGACAGGTCATCCTGCTCGGGGTCGGGGTGTGTCTCCTTGGTATTGCCATTGCCGGGTTAGCCGGCCGCTCCAAGGAAAAAGAAATGACCGATGAGCAAAAGAAGGAAACGATCAAAGAGTTCAATTTCACAAAAGGAATTCTTGTGGCAACGTTCTCCGGAGTCATGAGCGCATGTTTCGCCTACGGTCTCGATGCCGCGGCCCCCATTGCAGATCTTTCGGCCAGACATGGAACGACGGCCCTTTGGGTTGGGTTGCCAAAACTGTGCGTGGTTCTCTTCGGGGGCTTCACGACGAACTTCATCTGGTGTGGCGTGTTGAACGTCAGGAACCGGACCGGATATCAGTACTTCAGCCGCACCGTTCGCGCCGAGTCCACGGACAAAGACGAAACAGAAACCCACCCGCCAGGAACAACACGCGCCCCGATGCTGAACAACTACTTTTTCAGCGCGCTCGCCGGCGTCACATGGTATCTGCAGTTCTTCTTCTATACAATGGGCGAGACACAAATGGGCGAGTACAAATTTTCCAGCTGGACAATTCACATGGCCAGCATCATCATCTTCAGCTCGCTGTGGGGGATTGCGCTGCATGAGTGGAGGGGAAGCAGCACGTCCACGAGAACAAAGCTTGCAATCGGTCTACTGACACTCGTCCTCTCTACCATTGTCGTTGGCTACGGGAACTATCTCGGGGTGGTCGCGAAGCCATGAAGAAAACAATACGCCTGGTGTTTGTTGTTGTCCTGCTTGGGTGGGTGGCCCTGCTTATTCCCGACCGCGAACCAATAATCCCCCATGCCGACCCGACGAAGGGTTCTAAAAAGGCGTTTGCATGGAACCAGGATCGTTTCTGGACGCAGCTCGAAATAGAGTCTGTCGCGGCAAAGGAAGCAGGGTGTGAAAAGACACGCCATTCTTCAGATAGTCTTATGGCGCTCGCGAGAAGGGAGGTTTCCTACATTGATGGCAACCGACTTGAGCCGGGAAATCCAACATTCAGAAGACTCGAGAATTTGATATTTCGGATCGGGTCACTGGGGGCTTCATGCCCCGATCGGGTTCCGGCGTTGAAAGAAATTTCAGAGGCGAGCCGAAAAGCAATCAAACGCCAGTCAGAACACTGGGACATGAAGAGCGAGGAATCGCGGGAAACACTCTACCGGATTCTTTACGGCAGCCGTGGTGCGATCGAAGAGGTCTTGTTGCAGATTCCCACAGGCTCCACAAGTGATCCACTGACACCAGGCACAGAGGAACCCTCGCAGACACCGTGGGCCGGCATGCTTGGAGTGAAGATTCACAGCGGCGACATACTTGTTTCACGGGGAGGGGCGCCAACGTCAGCCCTGATAGCCCGGGGAAACGACTTTCCAGGCAACTTCTCACACATTGCACTTGCGTACGTTGATCCAAAAACACGACTTATCAGCATCATTGAGTCACACATTGAGCGCGGCGCGGCCATTTCAACACCGGAAGAGTACATTAAGGACACCAAATTACGAGTGATGGTCCTGCGGCCCCGCAAGGATCTTCCGCAAATTCAAGCAGATCCGATGCTGCCGCATCGGGCGGCTGAGTTAGCGCTCAAGAACGCGCGCGAGAAACACATCCCGTACGATTTCAGCATGGACTTCCAAAACTCCGACAAGTGGTTTTGCTCTGAGGTAGCCTCCAACGCATACAAGAATTACGGCGTCCAACTTTGGATGGGACTCTCCCATGTTTCATCTCCCGGTTTACGAACATGGTTAGCCGCTTTCGGGGTGGAACATTTTGAAACCCAGGAGCCGTCAGACCTTGAATATGATCCGCAGTTGCGCGTTGTGGCAGAATGGCGCGACCCCGAACAACTTCGAAAAGACCACCATGACAACGCTGTGACGGAGGCGATGCTTGAAGGAGCGGAAACTGGTGAACGCCTGACGTATCCGTGGTACATGCTTCCCACGGGAAGGATGGCGAAAGCGTACAGCCTGTTCATGAATGCGGTTGGAGGAATCGGCCCCATCCCCGAAGGAATGACCGCAGCTGCCGCCCTGAGGAATAAATATTATTCCGATAAACATGCCGCAATCAAGTCAGAGCTTGCGCGCCTGGCGGAAGAATTTACGCAGAAGAAAGGATACGCAGCGCCGTACTGGGGTCTGCTGCAATTGGCGCGGGTGGCGAAGCAAACAATTGACAAGCGTTGATCTTTGACGTGCCGCCGCAGTGAACCACTGAAGTTACAATAGCGACAGTAGCGAGTCATCTTTCCCCCTGAGGAGATTCACATGACATCGAAAGATCGCCTGATGACCGCAATCCATCGGGAAAAGCCAGACCGTTTGCCTGCAACGATTCACCAATGGCAGGGATATCACCTGGAAGAATATATGGATGGCATCAGCGATCTCGAGGCGTTTCAGCGGGTTGGTCTTGATGCACAGATTCAATACTTCGAGGACATGGCACAATTCTGGTTGGTTGATGCAGATTTTACAAAGCTGAACACATCGACCTGGAAGGACATTCCAAGCGTTATCAGCAAGAATCCGGATGATCGCATTATCCATCACACCATTGAGACGCCAGAAGGAATCCTGACATATAAAACCAGGGGCGATCGGAAAACGACCTGGATAACGGAGTACCTCATTAAACACGACAGTGATATTCAACTCATCGGGAAGTACATGCCGGTTCCGAAGTTGAAACTCGAACCGATCAGGAAAAAGTACAATGAATTGCGGGATCACGGAATCTTGCGCGGATTTGTCTGGGGCGATCAAGCCGGATGCTGGCAGCACGCGGCATGCCTGATGGATATCAGCGATCTCATCGTTTCAGCTATGGAAAGACCGGCATGGGTACACGAGCTGCTTCATGTTCTGTTGGAAAAGAAACTGCAGTTCATCGAATCGATGAAAGGCGCAGCATTCGATCTCATTGAAACCGGCGGTGGCTCGGCATCATCAACAGTAATTTCGCCGGACCTGCATAAGGAGTTTTGTCTGCCCTATGATACAGCAATGCACAAGGCGCTTCACAGCCTGAATTTTCTGGTAACATACCACACATGCGGCGGTACGCATGGCATAGAAGAACATATCGTACAGAACGGTGCAGATGCCTCGGAAACGGTCGCTCCGCCAAGCGTTGGAGGAAACCAGGAGCCCTGGGAGCTGAAGCAGAAGGTGGGTGGACGCATTGCACTGATTGGCGGAGTTGATCAACACAACACGTTAACAACCGGTTCGCCGGAGGATATACGGAACAAGGTCTTTGAGCTCTTTGAGAAAGTCGGTGTCGACGGGGGGTATGTCTGTTCTGCCTCGGACCACTTTTTCGATACTCCTGTTGAAAATCTAAAGGTCTTCGCAGCCGCTGCGAAAGAGTGCACATACTAAATGAACGCAATGCACCAGCTTGCACAGATACACTTGACCGCAAACGAAATACAAAGGATCCGTCCATGAGAAACGTTCGCACAACGATTGCCATCTTCATGTTTGTCTTACCCCTCACCCTGTTTGCGCAAAAAGACCAGGCAAGGGTTGATTGGGACGCCGTCGCCAAGATCCGCGAGGAAGGCTTCCAGCGTTCGCAGGTAACGGACATTGTTGGATATATCACGGATGTGCTTGGATCGAGACTCTCTCTCTCCGAGCACATGAAGAAGGCCCAGGGGTGGGCAAAAGTGAAGATGGAAACGATCGGTCTCACAAACGTCGTCATCGAACCATTCATGGATTATGGTGCGGCGTGGGATAACGAGTACTTCTCGCTGCACATGATCGAACCGTCGTATGTTCCCATGGTGGGATTTCCGCTTGCATACACTCCGGGGACTGCAGGAAAGCTTGTCTGCCCTGCGGTCATCGTCGACATTCAAGTTAAAGCCGATTGCGAGAAGTACCGCGGGAAACTGAAAAATGCCGCGGTGCTGATTTCCCCAATAAACACGATAGACCTCGCCAATCTCCCAAAAGGTTTTTCCCGGCTCGCCGATGAAGAACTAAAATCTCTTGAGGGCATGGCCGTACAACCGCCGCGGGTCTTCACTCCGCCCATACCAAACCCGGAACTGATGAGACCAGAAGAGCGGATTGAATTTCTCAAATCGGAAGGTGTTACCGTCATCCTCCAGCATGACGGCGGAACATTCGGACTGGTCCGGGGTTTCAGTCGGCCAGGTTCGAACAACGACAAATGGTCACGCGAGAAAGACCTGAACTCGCTTCCCATTGTCGCTGTAACGCCGGAATACTATAACCGAATGTATCGCATTCTGAAACGCGACATCCCGGTAGGAATTGAGGTAGAGGTAAGGAATCGGATTGGAGAATCGGTCGAAAAAGCATGCAACGTGATTGGTGAAATTCCCGGCACAGACCTGAAGAACGAAATCGTCATGATCGGAGCACATCTCGACAGCTGGCACGAAAGTCCGGGGGCGAGCGATAATGCGTCCGGTTGCGCTGTGGCTCTGGAGGCGGCAAGAATTCTGAAAGCGATCGGTGTTCATCCGCGGCGGACGATTCGCATTGCTCTCTGGAGCGGCGAAGAGCAGGGTTTGAACGGGTCCCGGGAGTATGTGTCAGCCCATTTCGGCGACCCGAAAAACGGTAAGAAACCGGAGTACGAGAAATTCAGCGTCTATTTCAATCAGGATTATGGGGCGGGAGCATATCGCGGAATCAACCTGCAGGGAAACGAATTCGTCCGGCGGATATTTGGCGCATGGATGGAGCCCTTTCGGGACCTTGGCATGACCACGCTCACAATCCAGAGCGTCGGGAGCACGGATCACATTCCGTTCAATAACAGCGGACTGCCGGGGTTTCAGTTTCTGCAGGACCGGGTTGGTATCGGAGGTCACTCGAACATGGATGTATTTGACACACTGGTGCAGGAAGATTTAAAGAAGAACGCCGTCATCATGGCTGCTTTTGCGTATCACGCCGCGATGAGCGATCAGCGAATTCCGCGCAAACCAACGCAATAGACCCGACCCCGGACAAACAGCATGAAGACGATTACGGCGCTGGGAATAATCATAACAGTATTACTATTGTGCGGGGAGCCGCTCTTCTCTGCGCAAACAGGCCCATTGCGAAAGGACACGGTCGTGGCAGAACAACAGCATGTGGTCGACTGGAGACTCGCAGAGCTTTACAGCTCAGAAACGAAAGACGTCACAAAAGAGGGGGCGCCGCACATCGTCGGCTGCCCGTATGGAAAGGCGCTGTGCTTTGACGGTACAAAGGACGGAATACTGCTGAACGCAAACCCACTTGAGAGGTTGACACAATTCACGATAGAAGTTTTGTTCCAACCAGACCCCAGGGCGCCGCACGAACAGAGGTTTCTCCATATGGGGGAAGCCAACGGCGACAGGCTGCTCCTCGAAACCCGCGTGACGGACGATGATCGATGGTATCTTGATGCCTTTATCAAATCAGGGGATTCTTCCCGGGCGTTGGTAGACAAGGAAAAACTTCATCAGGCGGGGAGGTGGTATCATGTCGCCCTGGTTGTCGATGGCGGGACGATGGATACCTACGTGAACGGTGAGCATGAGCTGAACGGCGTGGTTGCCTTCTCCCCCTTCAAGAAGGGCGGTGCTTCGATCGGGGTCCGCATGAACAAAGTGTCATGGTTCAAAGGGAGCATCTACAATATTCGGATTACGCCGAAATGTCTTGTGCCGACGGAATTCATGAAACGGTAGTTCGCTTAGCAGAACCATCCAGGGAGAACCACATGCGAGCACTCCTATATGCGTTGACCGCCCTGGTGATGACGGGGTCGCTGGTTGCGCAAGAGACCCGTACCGAGGTCACGAAAGCCACCACGCCATCAGAGGACAAGAAGGCCAACAACGACTCCATCCCGGACGTCTACGCGCTCAACGGCCAGTTCGAGCGCATTGTCGTGCTTCGGTTCAAATATCAGACAGACTTGCTGGCGGGCATGGAAAAGATGGTCAAAGAACAGAAAATCAGAAATGCCGTTGTTATTTCCGGCGCCGGCTCACTCACGGGATACCACTTTCACATGGTGAGCAACCGGACGTTTCCGTCAAAGAACCTTCTCGTCAAGAACCCCTCCGCCCCGGCCGACCTTGTGAGCATGAACGGTTACATCATCGATGGTCGTATTCATGCACACATGACTTTGACCAACGCGGAAAATGCTTTCGGCGGTCACCTCGAACCCGGAACGACAGTGTTCACGTTCGCGATTGTGACCCTTGGAGTCTTTAAGGACGGCATTGACCTCAGTCGTATTGATGATAAGACATACCGATGAACATGCGCCCGCACAGAACCGCCGGGCAAGGAGATTGTTTGTGTCCAAGCACCGTGTGTCACCGTCTCGCGTGTTGTATTCTCTGCTGATCCTCGGCCTGCTGTTTCCACAGCCCCGGCTGTATTCTCAGGATAAGAAGCCTCCGAACGCCCCCGAGCCTGGCCTTCTTTTTTATCTCTCAGGTGATCACGGCTTCAACGCCGACTATTCAGCAGCCGGGACAGCCACGCCAAACTTCCTTGAGAATGTAAAAATCATCCCCGACGGTGCCAAAGGCGCAGGTTTCGAGTGCGGACACAAGCAGCTCATGACTTACCGGGCGCCAGGTAACATCTACGCGGAACGAGGTACGTTGAGCTTTTTCTGGAGATCACGCGAGCCGGTCGGTGAAACCGAATTCCCGATCTTTCGGGTTGCCTATGCCGACCACTCAAGCTGGGACATGGTATGGCTCCGCATCGATTACAACGGCCATGGTTTTGACGCGTTCGTTACCGATGTCAACCTCGCACGCATAAGAATATCGCACGCCATTCAGCCGTTTCCACAACCCAAACAGTGGATACACCTTGCCCTCACCTGGGATGAGACCGCCGGGATTCGATTCTATGCTGATGGAAAACTTGTTGCGCAGAAGGACAGCACCACCGTTCTGTATGCCGGACTTGATCAATTTGGACCGCACTCCCGCATCATCAGCCCGTACCAGGTTCAAAGCGCATACAATTTTCAGCGCGGGGGAGACATCGATGAGGTACGTATTTATGATCGCATGCTTTCCGATGCGAATATTACACAGCTTGCCAAACATGCTTCGGCGGGAAACATCCCCGACCTGAAACGAAACCTCAAAGGCGCCCGCTGGCAATCAGAATGGCGATTGCGGTACGGTTGGAACCGAGCGGGAGACATCCCGCCATATCTCGATGAACGCTCCACACACGTGCGAAAAATAGAAATTCAGAACGCCTACGATCTCAAACGCTGGTGGTGGAAAGGAACAGACGGGATCCGTGAAACGTCGTGGCCGGGAGTCTATAACCGCTCTCGCCTGCCGGGCCGCAACGATTACTTCCAGTTGCCGGATTGGGATTGCTATTCGCAGTCGGGCAACGCTATCACTTTTTCGCTGCCGGACGAAACATGGAATCATGTGGAAATCTCGGGCGGAGCGTGGGGAACCATGACGCTCACCGGCGGCAACCAACAAGGAAACAGCGAGAGTGTTTTCACAAGACCCCGGGGACAGGAAAAGACCGTTCATAGACTGCAGAATACGGTGACCGGAGGAGAACTGCACTTCAAAAACGGCGAACAGGAAACACCGATCGGAGAATTGTCTGTCTATCACGTTGAACCGGGAAATGAGCCGCGAGGGGAGCGGTCACTGCGCTATTTTCTTCACGGCGGATCAGAAAACGCGGTCAACCAGGTGGCGTCAGTTTTGGGCTATATCAACGGGCGATTCGCGGCGGATGAGCGGTCAACAATGATCGCCTTGCCGGTGAAGCCGGGCATGCAAAAACCGCCGCTGAAAAATCAACAGCGCCTTCCGCTTATTCACATCATCATTCCATACGATGCTCGTGCCGGAAGTGCTGCAGGCGCCGAATCCGATTCGTCGTATGATTGGGCGACAATCAGCGGTGGTCTCGACGGCGTTGCGATCGATTTGCCGCCGTTGAGTCTACAACCGACACAGGGAACATTCATCCCGATGAACATACAAGTCAGAGACCCGCTCTGGCCGAACCGCAGCATGCTCGATTTCTCGTTCTCTGTGAAACCGGGCGAGGCGCGCACGCTGTGGCTTGATACGCGGGATCGGATTCTTCCGAAAACGAAAAGCCTCTATCTCGTCATCGCATCCGATGCGCCGGATTTTGCGCAGGGCGCACTCGAAGGAGCTCAAATCCGAGTGGTGTTCAAAGACTGGAAGGATGCGTACCGGGAGCACGTTCAAGACCGGTTCACGCAGGTGCGGGATAATTATGCGTTTCTCGTCGAAGAAAGGCCGGATGATCCGCGGTTGAATATTTATAACCGGTTTGAAGGTGATGTCAACGACCTCCTGAGGGTGGATTCAAAGCACTACCCCGGACAAAATTATTGGTACGATCTTGACCACGCTCACGGCAAGCCGCTCTACGTCCAGCCCGCAGTGCCAGAGGGAATTCCCGCCTGGGCTTTTCGGCAGATAGAGGATCTTCGGTATTTCAAACGCTTTGTATTGTGGTGGATCGACAACCGCCAGATTGGAAACGGAGAGCTTGGCGGCGGACTTTCCGATGATGACGATCTCACCAACTGCTGGCCAGGCGCCGCCCTCATGGGCTGCGAGCCGGGAAAAATCAGCGGTGCGGTGCTTCGGTTGTTGGATGCGATCTACGAGAACGGAATGTTAACACATGGTCTCTCAACAATTCAAACCGATGGTCTGCATGCACACGAAGAGGGAATCGAGGCGCAGACCCAGGCGATGCTTGTGGATTACGGAAGCCCGAAGCAGGTGGAACGAATCATGGAAACCGTCCGTGCTCTTGACGAAAAGGTGATTCTCAAGAATAAGGCGGGACACCGGCATTTTCGTTCGAGCTATTTCAGTGGAACCAGGATGGCGGACGAAAGCGTCTGGGAGTGGTCGCTCCAACCGCAGGAGTTCCTGCTGCTTCAACCCGTTCTGACTCTTGCCGACTTCAACGGCAATCCCCGCGCCCGCCAGCTGGCGATCGATGTCGCAGATGGATTGTTAGCGCACGCAAGGAAGGACAACAAAGGCAAGATTGTTCTGGATTCAGAAATCAACTTCACAAGCGATTCGACGAGGCCGTCTCCTCTGGGAACAAAGGCAATACTTTCAGCAGGCACGGGAGACGGAGCGACGATAAGCACATCGTCGGCAGCACTCCAACTGCTCTGGTGGGTCTATCGGACGACCGGAGAAGTGAAATATCTACAGCCCCTTCTGGATCTCGGCGAGAGTGTTCTCGGATTGATAAGCAACGACGCACTCAACATACTCAACCTCAAACAAACGTGGGGACATCAAATCGCAGACAAGACTACCCCGGAGAAGGGAACCGACCTGTTTCGGCATCTTGCCTGGCAGACCACGGGAAACAAAGCATTTCTGGAGCATTATTATGCCGACCAGGCCGAGGCCTCGGCGCTGAGGGAGTATATCAACACCGAAGGATCACTCTGGAGCGATCGTGTGTTTGCAGCCAACCGCGAGTTGCAGCGCTCAAGGCTTGGAGGTGTCGCGCTCGTGCGGGGGGCCATCCACTCTGGACACGCGGTAAGCTGGAAATTCAGGGCGCCGGCGACCGATCAGAGCGTAGCCATCCTCGTCCCAGAAGCAATCCCATCGGCAATCAAGGCCATCGCATACACGCTCGATCAGAAACCGGTTGAAGCGTCCATGACGCTTTGGAACATCGAGCCCGGAACATGGGAGGTGCTGCAGGGGCTTGATATGAACAACGACGACGTCGCTGACACAACCATCTCGAAACAGACGATGTACCTTGAACGGACGTTAACAATCCCGCTGAAGTTTGAACCGCGCAAGGCAACAATTCTGACTCTTCGTCTGCAATCCCGATCAACCCCATATTCTCAACGGCCGGATCTCGGGATCAGCAAGGAAGATGTTTGGCTTGAAGGGAAGACCGTGCATGTGAAGGTTCACAGTCTTGGTTCGGTTGCCAGCCCGCGGACGACAGCGGTGATCATGAAAGAGAAGAAGATAATCGCCTCGGTCGACGTGCCAGCCATCCAGGCCCCGGTTGATCTTGAGCCAAGGTTCGCTGAAGTAATCATTCCGGTGCCAACAGGAGGCGTTCCGAACGGATGCAGCGTGCAGATCGATCCAGAGAACAGCCTGAACGAAATCACCGTAATCAACAATAGCGTTGAGCTGGAGAGTAACGGTGCGGTGCCGAAAACAGCCCCTGTCAATGACGAGGTTTTCGCGTTGGCCAAAAAGCCGCGTCCCGAGCACATAGCCTTCAACGTCTCAGACCCGGTTGCAGTGGCGAAGTGGTACTGTGATAATCTGGGGATGAAGATTGTGCGCAGGAGTCCGCCCCCTGCCACAACGCACTTCATTGCTGATTCCGCTGGAACCATGACGCTTGAGCTCTATAGAAACGAGAAGGCGCCAATTCCGGATTACGCAACAATCAGCCATGTGTCCCTGCATCTCGCATTTGCAGTCGACGATGTCGACGAAATAAGAAGCCGGCTGCTCGCCGCGCGTGCGGCGATTGCCGAGGACCTCGTGACGACACCCTCCGGTGACCGGATCCTCATGCTGCGAGACCCCTGGGGGCTTCCGATTCAGTTCACAGTGAGGGTTTCTCCAATGCTGAAGCCCGGGGGCCTTCGCTTTGAGCACCTGGCGCTCAACCTTGCGGACCCGTGGTCGGCAGCGAACTGGTATGTGGAAAACCTTGGCATGCGCGTAGTCCGGCAGGGGGGTGCGCCTTCATTCACGCAGTTCGTTGCCGATGACGGAAAAAACATGATGCTCGAGTTTTCAACGAGTACATCCGCGCCAATGCTGGATCTGATAAAACTTAATACTGTGTCAATACATGTCGCGTTTGTCGTAGACGATGTTCGGTCCCTGCGGACGGGTTTGATTGAGGCGGGAGCGACGTTGGCGGACGAAATCCGTGAAACAAACGCGGGGGATCAGGTTCTTGTTCTGCGCGATCCATGGGGCTTGCCGATTCAGTTCATCAAACGCGGAGAACCGCTCTTGAAGTAGAAACCGACAACGGTTGAGCGAAAACCAAAACCCAGAACTTGAAACTCACAACTCAAAACCTACTCCACACAATCCGGTCGCCCACGGAGATCTTGTGTTTGTCTGTGTATCCAGCGTTGACCTCAACGACGAATTGTGCCGGTTTTGACGACGCGTAAGATTGTTCGGAATACGGAGTCGTGTTTTTGTGGATTGTAACAACTTCATTTTTGCTGTTCACGAAAATCATGTCCAGCGAAAGAACCGTATTCTTCATCCAAAAAGCCCTCGCCTCATCCCCCTCGAAGATAAACAACATCCCCTGGTTCTCTGCAAGCTTATCGCGATACATCAGCCCTAATTGCCGTCTTGAATCGTCCTGTGCAAGCTCAATGTCGATCGCGGAGATAAAATCCTGTTTTGCTGACTGAAAACGAAGTTCACCCTGTTTCACGAATTCGTATGCCTCCTGCTGCGCGCTTGGGGTTGGCGGTTGAGTGAGAGGAGCCGGCTTGTTCGACGGCTGATACGTCAGTACGCCGATCAGCGCAAGGATCAGGAACACGGTGCCGGCAACTGCAGCGATGGATTTCGTGTTTCTTTTCGGTGGTCGTGGAGCTTCGGCATGTTTCTGTTTTTTGCTCATGAGATTCGTTTTCCGTCAGTGCGTTGCTATTGTTTGAAGAGTCCCTTGAGGGCATCCTCAAGTCCCTTTTTCTTTGCCTGATCGACGCGCGCGTCGAGCTCCTTCTTCTTCGCGTCAAGCAGCGAAAGGTTCTGGTTTACCAGAGATTCATAGGAACGCAGCTGCGACAGCGCCTCCTCCTTTTTCTGGTTAAAGAGCTTTTCGAATTCCGCCCGTTTTTCTGCAATCACCTGGTTGACCCTGGTGCGGATGTCGTTCTGCAGCCGGGCAAGTTCGTCGCCAATAACTTTCTTCGTTCGTGCCGCCAGCTGCTCGTCAAGGTCCGTGCTGAGCGCAATATCGAGCGGTCCGCTGGTGTTCCGCATTCGGAGCCCCACGTTGAAACCGGCAATGGAGGCGAGAACATCGCGGGTGAGTCGCTCAACATCGTTTTGAGGCGGTCTGTCGAATACAAGCGAAAGCTTCCGGAAAATCATCTTCACGTTTGTATCAAACCTGTCGCCCGGCACAGTAACGTCGGCGCTGGCGTTGATCATTGCTTTGGTAATGCGCGACGGGAGGAAATCGGCCTGCCCGAACGCAATGTCCCCGCCCGGCAGATCGGATGCGGTGACGCGATACTTGTCGACCGGTATTTCAGGACGGCGGTCAAAAGAAGCGTCGATGGTAAAACTGCTTCCCCGCGCTTTTGCGGCGGCAAGCGCAATCGTGAGCGGAAGACCGGTAAGACGTTGGTTATCGGTAATATTCCGGATTTCACCCTTCACATTAAAAAACTCGGGGTTCTGGTTCTTATCTTCGCCGCCGGAGATAGCAAGCTTCTGTATCCACCACTTTGGATAGGCGCGGTCAGCGGGAAAGGGTATATCCTTTCCTTTGAAGCGTGCCGGCGGCTCGTAGTCGGGCTTTGGCGTATATTTTGGAATGTTCGTCCGCGCAAAGTCCACATACGACATGTACATGTTCACCTTCTGAAGAATCTCTCTTCCCAGTAAGAGTTTGGCGATCCCCTGTGTGCTGAGGTCCGGAAGCCGCGCAAGCCGCTTCACCATTTCATAGTCTGCCCGGGCCAGCTCATCGACAGTGCTAGCGGAAGCATACAGGCGGTTGATCTGATCGGTGACGGAGGTGCGGCGGGTTTTGAAAGTCTCATTGAGGTCCGTCAGCCCTTTGTAGGCGTTGTTTGCGTTGCCAACAGCCGCCGTGATACTTTCCACGGTCTTGAGTTCGTTTATGTTGATAGCCGCTATATTCGCCTGGATTTCAGAAACCCGCTGCTTCGACTTCTCAATATCGTTCAACGTCGCTTGCCATTGCTGGCCGGCCTCCTGAACCCGGTGCTTCAGCGTATCGATGTATTGAACGGATCGAAGATTCTGCACGTTCAGCAGACTATCGATTTTCAGTTCTTTCCGGATCTTGCCGAGGTCGAACACCGGTGCTTTTTGAGCTTCGTGAACCAGAGAGGCGGCCGCCTCTGAAAGGATAGACGACTCACCGGCAGTCGGCGGAGGTTTCGGCAGGGATCCGTCGGTTGAGCGCTTGGTTCCGAGCACGACGCCGTTAACCTCCATCGTTTCTATGATGTATTTTCCCCTCAGCAATTGCCCAAAATTCAGTGCGAAGCGAACCTTGCCGGTTTCGAATACATTCTTCCAGGGATCATGGCGGTTCGCAACCTGAAGGCGTGAGAACTGGACAGCGATGGGCGAGAGGGAAACCCTGAGATTGTCGATCTCGACCCTTGCGCCGGCGATCCCCTCACCAGCGGATTCGAGACCACTCTCAACCCACCCGTCTATAAACAGATACACCACCAGGCAGAGAAGAACAAGTGGAATGAATAAGAAGTATATGAATTTCTTGCGCATGCCTATGAGCCGAGGTTTTTAACTCTGTCGTACCACCGCACCAGGGTGCTCTTGCTGATCACCTGATAGATCTTCCACTTTTCGATTCTGGTATGGAGGTGTGCCCGGTACGCGAGTACAAATCGTGTCATACCGAAATAAATCGGAAGAAGGAGAACGAAACTACACAACAGGCTTCCCAACACAACGGTGTTGTTAAACCGCGTCAAGGGCGCGATGGGAGCGTTGTACAAGCTTGTCCAGAGTCCATGCAAGCCAGAGACATCTGTGAGAACAAGGTAGCCAAGCGCGTGGAACACGGGATCGAAAAGATAGGCAACAAGCGTGAAAAGCGTAGCCGAGAGAATTGCCGCACTGAGGTTTACGTCGAAGAGGAGAATCACCAGCCACACCAGCGGCCCCTGGAGCGTGAAGAAAGGCATCAATCCGACCATCGAGCCGAGAGCAAAGCCTGCAGCAACCTGCCGCGGGGTTTGTCCCGAGCGTAGAATTTGGATGAAGTTCTTTATGAGCTGAAGAAAGAACATAAACGGGTCTGGAGTTTCAAGTTTTCCGCCGAAGGTGGACCCCCGCCAGCCATACTAGTTCATTGAGGCGGGCCGGCGCCTCTGTCGGACAAGTTGGAAAGAACAATTGGAAAGATACAGTATGATGGGGAGGGATTCAAGGGCGGTGGCGCAGGAACGTTGAGTTTCCAGGAAGAGCAGATCCGCGACGTTACATCGCAATATCATTGAAAACCAGAAGGGCCTAGCGGGTTTGGAGACAACGGTCACTCTTTGTTGCCGACAACCTCGCTGTAGCGTCGATTCATGACCGCAGTCTTCTGCCAGCCCCCTCCATCCCAATAGAGAATATTGTTGCCGAGCTGCCGGAGGTATTCGTCTTCAGCCACCACAGGAAGTAAGTTTTCGGAGAGAGCCTTTCGTCTGAAAACACCCCACTCATTATTCGAACCCGCTTGCCGAAAATGCATGGTTGTGTCCAGGTGAAACCTCACAAAGCCCTCAACCCGGTTCTTGTGTACAAAAAAATCCCTCACCGTCCACAAGATCCCACCCCCACGTATCTTCTCTATGCTCTGTGCGTTGTTGTGAACAGTTTCACTGTAGATTTCAGCGAGGGATGACCTGGGTGCCAGCAAGTAATAAACCTCTCTTCCAAGAGGAAGACCGTCGACCACATAGTCTCCCTGTAACGGAGAATGTCCGCTCATTCTGGATGGATCGAGAACAACCATGCATCCCCGCCCGAAAGCATTATTGACCCCGCAGCCGATCAGCATCGGCTTTCCAGTATTCTTCAGGTCCATCAGTAGCAAATCGATGATATGACCAATATTGAGGTAGCAGTCGATTTCCTTTCCGGTTCTGGCATCAAGCCTGACAACGATGGAGCAAAACATGGGGTTTTGTGCGGCGAAGAAGACATCGGGTTGACGATCGCCATCGACATCATCGACAACCAGATCGGTGATTCCATATCCACCCGCTTCGGCGTCTCTATTCTTTGGAAACGAAAATCGGTTCCTTACCTCATGTCGCCAAAGGATTGTATCCGTTCCGACAATCTTGCATGCAACAAAGGAGGTTTCCGCAGATCTTTCTGCATTGGCTTCGGCCCAAATCAATTCGGGTTTCCCGTCACCGTTTACGTCAACAAGCGCGCTCAAGCTCAAATATGTCTGGTGTTGTGCCGCCGCGTCGGCGGTAGCCCGGTTGATGTGGACGGCGTCGAGCACGGCGCCGAACGCGTTCTTGACCAGGAGTTCTTCACCAACAGTTTCTGTGTACGAGGGCCTCCTGTCGACCGGACCAAACCAAAGCCTGGCAATAACGAGCAGCAAAACAGCCACAACCCCCAGAGCCAGAACGAAGGGTTTTCTTCTCCAGACCATCTTTCCCAGGTGACGGACGGGCCCGACAACAAGAAGGGCGCTCAACCGCCTGTCAACAAACACATCCCTGAGGTTTCCTAAAACGACAAGCACAAGATTTCTTCGCGGATAGGATTTTTCCAAATCACGTGTAAGGCGTTGAGCCTCTGCCAGCTGCTGGCGCGGAATAACGAGGAAATCCACAGGCGAAAAAACCGCAGCTTTGATCTTCTCCACGAGCGTCGCAGGTTCAACCGGAAGAACCTCACCGCTTTCGTTGATTCCGCCGGTGAATGCCGCCCGAGAAGAGAGTTGAAAAACCGTGCGTTGATTCGAATAACGGAGGATTTCACAGTACGTGATCGCTGCGATCGCAAGATTTGCAGAACTCCCTTCATGCAGCGCTGTCAGATCGTCAAAACGAATGCGCCCAGAGTAGAAGTGATCAACAAGATTGGGGTGCATGTCCGCTATCAAGGTTCGAACCGCAGCAAAAGCAGGAAGGACAAAGTCCTGTTCTCCCTCAGGGAGCATCGCGACATCGGCCCGAAGATCATCACTGCCATTTTTTGTTTCGCCGAAGAGTTCAACTGATACGCCGCGCAAGCGTCCGGTAGATTGCTGACCTGCTGCCACAAGGGGTTTCTCCACAGCCGGGAAAATGGTGCGACTTGGAGCCGAGCGGGTTCGCTCTTTCCATGCGCGGAGAAACTCCGTAAAAGGACCAAGCGCCGGATGTTTCAGCTCTCTTGCAGCGTGCAAGCCGAGTTCGAGGAGTTCAAAAGGAGTCAGAACGGTTTCAGCGGGGATCGTCAGCAGAAGCGGATCATCACTGAACAGGAAAGCAGCCTGCTCAACTTCCCCCGCATACACGAGCTGACGGGCGAGAAAACGCTTCAGAAGTTCAAGCGACCTGTCGAATTCTTTCACAGAACGGAGAATCGGCAAGGTTATGCCAAGTTCTTGAAGGGAACAAAGAGCGGTTCGCAATTCTTCGGGTTCGATGCCTTCCGGTTGAAGTTGTCGGAGCAAGTGAGGAAGACGCTGCACAATATCGAGGATATAGGGCTCGGAAACCTGAATCTGCCCCCGAAGGCTCTCAAGAAATCCCCGGATTTCTCGAAGCCGTTGACGGGGTGAAGAAAGAAAGGTGAGAGTAAGGAGGAGATCTTGAAAGCGACTCTCTGTTTCAAAAGGAGTTGGCTTCACGGTGGTCCCCAAAAATAGTACACAAGAACATCTGTGAGAACATAGACGCCGGAGACGGTCCGCCGGCCGGCGCCGTCCGACCTCTCATTACTCTCGAAAATCCACCGATGGAAAACAGGGGGGAATCTATGTTATTGCCCGCGGAGCCGGACGAAGGCATTCAGCATATACCAATCTGACGGACGCTTATCGGCTGGGAGCGAGAAATCCTTCTTGCCCGATTCGTCTGTGCCGAGATCCATCTCGAGCTCTGGAAAGGAAACGACGGCAAAGCGGCAGTTCTCCTGTTGTGCCCCCAGGACATAGAGCTTGTAAAGATCTTCCTCTGTGTCCTGCACGATGCGTACGACGATTTGCTGATCGACGGAAGAATACACCGCAACCGGTTTGAAGCGGTGCGGAAACGATCCCGGCGACTGAGCGGCCAGCACCGTTATACCGCGATTGTCGATGAACCCCGATCCGGGAAGATGCTTGTACGGATAGAGCCGGATAACGCTCGAAAGCTCAGAGGGTCTTTCGATAATCACCCGGACGCGGTCGGAAGCGGTGCGCGGATTGCTGTTAAGCTCGGCATGATACACCCGGAGTTCGCGTTCCACCTCCGCACAGACTGCGCACGACCGCAAGTGCTCTTCCATGAACGCGCGCGTCGCGGCATCGAAAATTGTTGGCTTGAGAACATACAATTCGATGCTGTGTTCGCTGATGTGCTTCACAAGACCCCAGGAGGCTAGAAGTTCCCCGGCAGGCCCGTCGGGCATCATTGAATATGCTTCGGAAAACCCGCAGGTCATTGGGGCTTCGCAGCCCTTCAATAGAATATAGAGAGCATCTCTCTTTCTATCAAGACGAAAGGCCGAGGGAACTCCGGCAAAAGCAATCAAAGCCGGAAATCAGGACGAACGAAGGGCGTTGACGATATTGAGGCGCGCTGCACGGACCGAGGGCAAGAACCCCCCAAGGAGACCCATCATCAAAGAAAAAAGGAGCGAGGATACAATAATGGAGGGGGAAAGAGCGAAGGAGAAGGCAAGCTCGGAAAAAGAGCCAAAATTAAGCGTTGAGATAGTCACAAACTGAAGCGTTGAAGCGAAAGCGAGACCAATGGCGCCGCCAATGAGAGACAGCAAGAGCGATTCTGTCAGAAAAGCGGCGAGCACACTGCGCCGGGGGAATCCGAGCGCACGAAGGGTCCCCACCTCAACGGTCCGGTTTGCGACCGCGGCGTACATCGTGATCATCGCACCAATGGTCGCCCCGGCACTGAAGATCACCGTGATAAAAATTCCGAGGATCCGGATGAATCCCGCCATCAATTCGGACTGTTCCTCGAAGAACCGTTTCTCAATTTTCGGCTCGAATTGCTGCAACCGCGGTTCTTTGTTGAACGCGGCAACAAAATCATTGAAGGCGTTCGGCTGGTCAAGCCGGAACGTCATGGTCGAGTACGCGCTGCGAGTAAACGCGTCGAGCAATTGCTCCGTGTCGCCCCACATTTCGGAGTCAAATCCGCTGCCGTCAGAATCGAAGAGACCCACGACGGTCCAGTTGTCTCCGGCGAAGCGCACAATGTCACCGATCTTCGATCCCGCGAAGTGCTTCGCGATCGACACTCCGGTAACAAGCTCGCGAGCCCCCCACGTAAACATTCGACCCTCTTTCAATTTCACCTGGGGTCTGAGGGTGAACACCTGTGGTGATACGCCGCGCACCGTGACGTTGCTGAGACCACCGTCCACCTTGTTCAGATTGATGACGACGACCGGTTCACCTGAGGCGATGGGTTTTCCCTCGGAGGTCTTCGCAATGTGAGGGAGAGTAAGGATAACGTTCGCAGTTTCCCTGTCGATGATGCTGGAGATCTCCCCGTTCGCCGCCTTGCGCGCGACCAGAACGTTCTCATCCGAACCGGTGGCGATAAGAGTTTTCTGAACGCCATACGCCATCATCAACACAGCCGAAAACACAAAGACGACAAGCGCGATGCCGAGGACGGTGATGCCCGTCGTCAATCGACGTGTGCCCAGGTTGCGGAGAGTATATTTAAGAGGGATCTTCACTTATTCTTTTGCCATCAATTGAGAAACCAGCTTAGCCGACATGGCGCAGCCCATCAACGATCCGCGTTGTCAACGCCCGCTGGATCGGGAAAATCGAAGCGACAAGACCAACAATGAGTGCCGAAGAGACCGCAAGAATCACGGTAACCGGCTCGACATTGAAGATTGGGAAAAATCCTTTTGGTACGGCTGCGGCGAAGGCGGCAACAAAGGGGAACGTGAAAAACAAACCAAGCGCACCACCGAGAGCGGAGATGAGCATTGATTCTCCGAGTATCAATCCGACAAGATGTCCGGCCGAGAACCCAAGGGTCTTGAACACGGCGTACTCACGGGTTCGCTCGCGGGCGGACATAATCATCGTGTTACCCACCACCAGCATGATAATACCGATGATGACGAAGGACATGAAATTCATCGCCGTGATGATTGCGCCCGCGGCCGCGATGAATCCCTGTTGGAATGCACGTTCGGTTTCAGTCTTCGTTTCTGCGCGCGAATTATTGAAAAGCCCGTCAATCTGGCTCGATATTGTCCCCGATTGTGCGGGATCGGCGATGCGGACGACATACCATCCCACCTGTCCTGCGCGGTCGGGAAAGTCTTTTCTCATCCGCTCGTCAAGATACTGCCAGTGGAAGAACATCTGCGTCGCATCGGTGGTCTTGTCGCGCGGCTTGTAGATGCCGCGCACAACAAACTGCCAGGTGCCGGGATAGATGTCCCCTTCTATCTGAACGATATCGCCGAGCTTGAAACCATACTGTTTCGCAAGATCAGCGCCGACGACGCACGAATTGCGTTCGCGTTTGAAATTCTGAAGTTGCTCGGAATCGAGCAGAAATTCCGGATATACATCAAAGACCGTCTCAGCGTCAACAGCCAGGCGGGCAAAGAACTGGTTCTTGTCGATGTAGACACCCTGAAACCAGTTTAGATACGTAACCTGCTCGACGCCGGGGATCTTCGCAATTTGATCCCTGTACGAGTAGGGGAGGGGAAAAATGAATGAGACGGCCTGGCGTGAGATAAGGCGATTCGCCGCGGAAGCTTCGACACCGGCATACCACGCGGTGACAACCGTGCGGAGCAACCCGAACGCCATCACGGCAATAGAGATACCGAGGATTGTAAGCGCTGTTCGGAGCTTATGCCTGAGGGCGTTTTTGAATATGAGCTTGAAAACTTTCATCGTCAGTCTTGGCGGAGCTCCCCTTTGTCAAGATGCCGGACTATGTGCGCCTTT
This sequence comes from Ignavibacteriales bacterium, assembly GCA_026390595.1. Classification (NCBI taxonomy): domain Bacteria; kingdom Pseudomonadati; phylum Ignavibacteriota; class Ignavibacteria; order Ignavibacteriales; species Ignavibacteriales bacterium. The sequence goes on along the minus strand of JAPLFQ010000005.1, from coordinate 170,753 downwards.
TCTGCTGCCCGTGGATCGTGCGTTACCATCACAATGGTCTTCTTGAACTCCTTGTTCAACCGTTCGAGCAACGTAAGAATCTCATCCGCTGAATGTTTGTCGAGATCGCCGGTTGGCTCGTCTGCAACAAGGAGCGTCGGATCGGTGGTAATAGCGCGGGCGATCGCGACGCGCTGTTCCTGGCCCCCCGAAAGCTGTTTCGGGTAGTGGCGCATCCTGTCCTGCAAACCGACAACCGTCAGGGCTGTTTCCACATGCTGGCGCCGTTCCTGCTTTGAGAGCGAGGTAAGCAGCAGGGGCAGCTCCACGTTTTCATACGCGGTAAGAACGGGAATAAGGTTGTAAAACTGGAAGATGAAACCGACGTTCGCGGAGCGCCACTTCGCGAGCCGCGATTCGTTCAGCGAGGCAATGTCTGTCCCGGAGACGTTGATGCTTCCTTTGTCCGGCCGATCGATGCCGGCGATAAGATTCAGGAGTGTTGTCTTTCCTGATCCGGAAGGGCCCATCAACGCGAGGAACTCGCCCTCGGGTACGTCGAAAGAGATACCATTGAGAACGGGGACTTCAAAGCTGTCCCGCCAATATGATTTTGAAACATCGTGTACCCGAATGATGGGATCCATATTCTCTTTCCTGTTCCTCTGGTTCTCTCGAACGCGATACTACCGAATTTTTACCCGGGACCCGGCGGTGATTTGCTCCGTCACGTTGGAAATAACCTTGTCGCCCGAAGACAAGCCCTGCGTCACTTCCACAAACGCTCCGAACTCTTTTCCTACCACGATAGACGACTCCACGGCCTGGTTCTCGCGAACAGTGAACACAACCTTCTTGCCGCCCCGCGTCGCGACCGAGGAGAGCGGAATCGTCAGCATCGGTTTCGCTGTTGACGCGGCCGCCTCGGCAGCTTTTGTAAGAAAAAGAACCTTGGCGCTCATCTCGGGGAGCACCTTGCTGTCGTACGACCTGAAGCCGACCTTCACCATGACGGTCGCTTTTGCGCGGTCTGCTGTGGGGACGACCTTTGCCACAAATCCCCGGTAACGAATCGCGGGATACGCATCCAGCGTGATTTCGCAAGGCTGATCCGGAATGATGCGCTCAATATTGGATTCAGAGACGTCCGTCTCAACCTGCAGTGAACTCATATCCGCAATCGTCACAACGGCGGACTTGGAACTTGCGCTTGCCGCCATCGGGACGACCATTTCACCGACGTCAGCATTTTTTGTGAGAACAGTGCCGTCGAACGGGGCACGGATGAGCGTGTTTTCGAGAGAAACCTCCGCCCCGACGACCATAGCTTTTGCCACGTCGATGGACGCAAGAACCCGGCGGTAGCGAGCTTCGGCTCCGTCATAATCTGACTGGGTCGAGACTCCGCTCTGCAGAAGTTTCTTCTGACGATCGAGCCATTGGGCCGCATCCTTCAGATCGGCCTCGTACAGTTGTAGATTAGCCCGCGCCTGGTCAAGGGTAGCCTTAATATCGGTATCCTCGATGCGGGCGAGCACCTGGCCCTTTTTTGCGCGATCCCCCTCGACAACACCGAGGTACATCAGCCGGCCCGTTGCCTTGGACGCGACAGCAGCTTTACGTTGAGCGACGACATAACCGCTCGCAGTCAGCACGGCGTTTGCCTGGGATGGAGATGAAAACGAAGCCGTCGAGAGCTGGACCTCGAGAGCAGACTCAAACATACGGGAGAAGAGGATGTAACCAAGAACGACCACCACGATGGCGATGGCTGCAAAGAGAATAGTCTTGAGAGCGGAGCCTCGTCGGCGCGATTGCGGCTCCTCGTCCTGTGTGCGATTAATGCGTAAACCAGAGAGATCAGCGTTTCGATTTTCCATGACTTGAATAGTGTAAGGGAATAGCAAAAAATCGTGCCACAAAGATACGGAGATATCTGGTTATATGTTTCGAGTACTATCAACAAAACGCCTGTTCATCCGGTTCCAAGTCTTGACTAAGCCAGACCGGCGGGTATTTCTGCGCATAGATTTGGAGCGGATCAGCCGGCCCATGGACGCCGGACTACTCCTTATACATCCAGGCCCGATCGGTCGATTGCGGTGAACCGGTATAGCCTCCGACAATCAAGACACGGCCATCGTGCAAGAGGGAGGCGGTGCTGTAGTAGTGCGCCTGGTCGAAGATGGCGGTTGAAACAAACCGCTTTGTCAGAAAATCAAAGATCTCCACCGTCTTGCTCCCGCCGCAGATCAAAACGTTTCCGTTGGCAAGCCGGACGAGAGCCGTCGGAAATTTAAAGCGCGGACTTATCATGGAAGATATCGGCGTGTACTTCCCGGGTTTCCAATCATAAATTTCCGCACCGGAATACTGTCCCCCCCAGTCCCGCTCGTCGGAGCCTCCAAGTATCAGGGTGTGGCCATCGTTGAGCACGATTGCGGCATGTTTGTGCCGTGGAAACGTCATCGCGCCGGCCGGTGTGAATGTGTTTGTGGCGGGGTCAAACAATTCCGCAGAGCCGAACACTCTGCGATTGTTTGATCCTCCAAGGATGAGAACCCTGCCATCAGGCAAAAGGGTGGCCGTGTGCGCCAGGCGGGCAACGGTCATGGCGCCTGTGGGAGAGAATTGGCTGGTGGCAGGACGAAACAAATCTGCGGACGCGGTTGCGACGACATCTCCACCGCCAGCGATGAGTACATCGCCATTCGGAAGAAGGGTTGCGGTCGAGCCGTCACGCGCTGTCGACATGTTTCCAACCGGCGAAAAAATCTTTGAAGATGGGTCGTACACCTCAGCGCTTGCGGTGATTCCGTTTTCGGTGAATCCGCCTGCGATCAACACCCTGCCGTTCTGTAGTAATGTTGCGGTGTGTCCGGCGCGGCGAACATTCATGTTGGCGGTCAGCGAAAACGATCCGGTCTTTGGATCAAACAACTCCGCAGTAAGAGAATAGATCTGGCTGCGGCCGTCGGGCCCCTTCTTGAATCCTCCGGCAATGAGAACGCGACCATCCTGCAGGACTGTTGCGGTATGGCTGGCTCGCAATTCATACATCCCATGAATGGGCGAGAGCACGCCACCATGCTGTCCCGCGTTCACAGCGCACGACTGGAAGAGACAAACGAGCGGCAAGATCGTACCGAAAGAAAATAATACAACTGCCCGGGTGAACATCATGGTTTTCATATGCCGAGAACCTTCACAATACGCGGATAAGGAATCAGACTCCACGCGAAGCAAGAACGTAATGAGCACGGGTTGCCCACCATACGTCTAACACCGGAAAGGGACAGATTGATTCCCGCGGAGGCAATTCCGGGCTTCCCGGCACCTCAAAGAAGCTATCGAACGCTGGAATGAAAGTGAATGCGGAGCCCCCGGAGTATGTTGTATCGTCAACGTGGGCCTTGAGGACAGACGGGAACTCGGTGCGAGGGGATGCGGTTAATAAGTAAACCCGTTCGGAGATATTGGGCAGAAACAGCGTCCCACATTCTATCGTTAATTTAAAGGAGATCACCATGAAGAAAACACTCATGCTTCTGGGAGCAGCAATCATTGCGCTGGCAATTCTGATCGCCGGTGAGTCGGCCGCTCAGGAAAAGAAGAAAGCTGACAAGAAAAGGCCAAGCCAGGAAGAGATGATGAAGAAATGGGAAGAATCGATGACGCCCGGCGACGCGCACAAGAAGCTCGACGCAATGGTTGGCACGTGGGAAGCGGAAGTGAAGATGTGGATGAACGGCCCTGCGGGAGAGGCCACCGTCTCGAAAGGAACCTCGTTGAACAAGCTCGTTCTTGGCGGAAGATACGTACAACAGGAATTTGCAGGTGAGATGATGAACCAGCCGTTCAACGGCATCGGATATACGGGGTATGACAATTTCAACAAGAAATATGTCGCCTTCTGGATTGACAACATGAGTACGGGGATGGCCACGATGGACGGGGCTCTCGACAAAAAGGGCTCAACATTCACCATGTGGGGAAAAATGGACGAACCCATGACCGGCGAAAAAGGAAAGAAAGTAAAATATGTCACGCGGATCATTGACGCCGACAAACACATCTTCGAAGTCTATGATGTGAAAGCATACGGCGACAAGAAGCCGACCATGCTGATTACATACACGCGGAAGAAGTTATAACCGGCGTCTAAAGGGAAAGCGTTCTTGATCGGGGCCCGGTGTGATGCCGGGCTCTGGTGTTAATACGGGTAATTAGCTTTTAGCTATCGGCTATCAGCTAGCGGCCAACCGCTACCCGCCACATTGTATTCTCCCCGAAAAAGCGACACATTATACGGAACTATGCCACCCGAGTCCCGTATCCAAGAAGAGCACTTTCAAACCAGGATTATGCTTTACTTCGACCGACACCCAAATCAGTTTCGCCTCTTATTCGGGATTCTCGCGGGATATCTGCTGCTTCTGGCTGGGGTCACATTTTATCAGATCGCCACCAGACCGACCGATGAAAATCTCTTCACCAACCCGCAATCCAACCTCTATGTCACACAACAAATCCCCTCGACACTGGTCAGCGGTAAGAAAGGACCGAGCGATAACGAAATACAGCCCGGTGATTTGATCACGGGCGTGGAGAAGATGTCTGTTGTGGATCGGGATGACCTGAAGCGCGAACTCGCAAGGGCGCCGGACAGCACCTCAGAAATTACAGTCGCCCGGTACAAAGTCGGCGAGAAGAAAACCTATCGCGTTGTGAAAAGCCGCCTCGACGAAACGACCGTGCGTGATATAGGACCGACCGCGAGAGTGATTTCGGTAACGCCAGGGGGAGCGTCTGATCGGGCGGGCATGTTCGTCGGCGATCTGATACTCCGGATCAATGGCAAGAGCTTCAAGAACTCCACCGACGCAGACCGTATTCTTGCCGAGGGGCAGGTAGGCAAGGATCTTGTGTACGACGTGCTGCGGGACAACGAGGTCTTGTCGCTCCACGTGATCATTGCCGCAATTGGTATTGCCTTTCCGGTTCTCGTTTCGACTCTCACCGGCCTTGCCTTTTTCGCGATGGGGATATTCCTCGGCCTTGTCAGGTCGCGCTACATCGCGGCGAGGCTCAGCGGTCTCAGCTTCATTGCGTTTGGTTACTTCATCGTCGTACTTCTTATTCGCCCCGCATATGTCGTTTCGACGTTTGAGGTGGTACGTAACATCACCATGGCCCTTGTCCTCTACTTCGCAATCCCGCTCTCAATCCATGCGGGGCACTATTTCCCGGCAGAGCGTCCCGAATTGCTCGCCCGGAAATGGGTGCGATGGGTTCCCTATGGCATCGCAATCGTTGGGATAGCGGTCGCACTTCTTGTTGGAAACGCTGCCTTCTTTGGCACCCTTGTGGTCCTGGTCCTGTATGCCGTCGCGATCATTGTGGTGTTTCGAAAGCAGGCGAGCGAGGAATTCAAACGACTCAACATGGTTGTCCGAAACGCGTCACTCATCGCCGCCGCAGGAAGCTTTCTCTGTGCCGTCTATCTCCTGTACACCTTCCAGCAGCAGGATATCGGATATATGACGTTTCCACTGATCCTCATCCCGCTCGGTCACCTCTATACCATTGGCCGCTATCGGTTGATGGGGCTTGACCTGCGCGTTCGACGAAACGTTCAGTATATCCTGGTGACATCAGCGTGGATGGTTGTCCTTGGCCTTGTGGCGTTCAGGATCCTGTTCTGGCTGCAGGGAGCCCAACTCCCCATTCCCAACATTCATCTGACATCGACGTCGGTCGAGGTGCTCGACTCACCGCTCCGGCCGGAGCAACGGATTTGGCTGGAGAAAGGAATCCTGATGCTTCTGTCGGTTCTCGTTGTGTTTGGCGGGTGGAAGATTGCACGCCGCGGCCGGAACCTGATAGACAAACTGTATTACCGGTCACGGTACGACTACCGGCTGGCCGCCAACGAATTGGCGGAGGTCATGGCAACGAAACTGAGCATGGTCGAGCTTGCGCAGGGAATGGTGGAAAAACTTTCGGGGTTGTTGCAGTTGAAACGCGTCGGCGTGCTCTTTTTCCGGGACCAATCTGTGAGCTGTTGCCAGGAAGTGCATGGATTTGATGGTTCGTCGTGGGGAGAGTTCTGTATCCGGCACGATCAGGAACTGACGGAGGCGCTGCAGGAACTGCAGATAGAATCGAATGTGGACGCTCTTCCGGAAGATATCCGGAACGAATTTCGAAAAAACGGCTTCCTGTACGTTGCGACCATCAGATCAAAAGACAAGCTTGTCGGTGCGCTACTCGTTGGAGAGAAACGATCTGAAGCGACATTTCAGCAGGAGGATCTTGATTTCCTGGGCGTCGTGGCGAAACAGGCGTCTGTTGCCATCGAAAACGCGTTTCTCTATGAGGAACTTGCACAACAGGAGAGGATGAAGCATGAGCTGGCGATCGCGAGAAGAATTCAACTCGCTTCCCTGCCGCAGACAACGCCAACGATTGATGGGCTTGATATCGCCGGGGCATCTCACCCGGCTCTGGAAGTAGGAGGAGACTACTTTGATTATCTGAACGGAGAGGCGGACAGCATCACGATCATCGTGGGGGACGTGAGCGGGAAGGGGACCTCGGCTGCGTTGTATATGTCGAAAGTCCAGGGGATCCTGCGGTCGCTCAACGCGTTCAAACTCTCTCCGAAAGAACTCTTCGTGCGGACAAACAAGCTGCTCTGTCACGATCTCGAGAAAAGCTCATTTGTGACCGCGATTACTGGCGCTTTTGAACCGCGGAAAAGAAAGCTCGTTGTGGCCCGCGCCGGCCACCTTCCGTTGTACCACTTTGTCGCACTGACCCGCAAGGTTGAAATCGTCACACCGAAAGGCCTGGGCCTCGGCCTCGAGTCCACAGATCTTTTTGCTGCCGAACTCGAAGAACGAGTAATTCTCTATCAGCCAAACGATGTCTTTGTTCTTGCCAGCGATGGTGTGACGGAAGCAGAGGACATTTCAGGAGCGCAACTTGGAGAAGATGGTTTGATAGGTCTGATCGCGCAGCACGCGGACAAGGATGCGGTGGGCATTCTGAACGAGATCATGAACGCAACGCGTGAATTCGGCAAGGGGGGAGAACAGCACGACGATCAAACAATGGTCATCGTAAAGGTGCGTTGACAACAATAGAAGCACATCCGGCGTGGCCCTAAATTCGCTCGCACTCCTGCGATCGTATCCACCCCACCTTTCCATCCGCAAGCACAATCTTCACCCAATCTGCGACAGAATCACTCAGCTTCACTCTCAACCCCTCATGAATGACAAACGCGTCCAGGCTCTGAGAGTCGGGAGATGACTTTGCAGTCGCGACAGGCGTTGTGACAATTGCGTCGTTGCGCACACGCGTATCAGCGATTTGCGTCACAAGGAAGACGCCGATGGGAACGAGTGAGACCAGAGCGGCGATTGCAAGCGTACGGAGCAATCGCAGGATATTGGGACTCGTAAGCACGTACAGGGCTGCAAGACTCGCGAAAAGGATCAACCACGCGAAGACAAAAATCCATATTGTCGTGTGAAGCGGAACATACGAGGAGACCGTGCGCAACCACTCAATGAAAAACAATTCCGGCAGCGGCTCGATACGGTCGGCGGTCTTGAGGTTGACAAGAGCGAGATTGTGTCTGATGTCGGGATCGCTAGGGCGCAGGCGCAGTGCCCGCTCGTAAGCGATGATGGTCGGAGCCGTCCTTCCCAGACGATAGTACGAATTTCCAAGGTTGAAGTAAATCGCAGAGCTCCCGACTCCCTGTTTCAAGATGGTTTCGTACGCCGCTGCCGCCTGGTCGAACTTGCCGTCGCGATACAATGCGTTTCCGCGCTCGAACTCATCCGCCGCCGTCTGGCCCATGACAAGGGTAGACAAGCTGCAGAGAAGAACCGACACTATGATGTGGATCCGTGCCTTCATGGTTTCTTGCTGAACGTTCGTTCCACACTGTTGATAATTCCGGCGGCCGTATCGAGAACTTCCGACCGGGCCTCCTGTGTGTCGGAAGCCGGAGCAAAGCGCGCAAATTCAGCCCTCTCAATACATGACCGCAGCGATTGGACAGTCTCCTGCGGAACATGGTGCTGTTCCAGAAGCGACGCTGCATCATCAATGGTCAGTGATGCCTTGGCGATGTGAAGCTTGTCTTCGAGGTACCCCATGATCGCCTTCGAAATCTCAGCATGGTAGTTCTCTGTGTTTCCCTGGGAGAGGAGTTTTCGCGCCTGCTTCAATCGCTTCGATGCCTCGCGCCCCGCTTTGGCAAATCGTAATTGATCAATTTTGCCGGAAAGCTTCTCTTGTCGTTTTCGGTAGGCAAACGCGGCAAAGAATGCCATCGGCGGAACAACAAAGAGAGTGAATAACCAGGTGCCGGCGAAGAGTGATTGGCCGATGGGTTGCAACTCACCCATGGTGAGCTTCAGAAATCGAATATCCTCTCCAAGAAGCCGCACATCCGACTTCGCGGCAATGGAGACGCCGCCGCTCACGTCTTTTCCCTGCAGAACGGAGAAGTCGAAGCGCTGGGAATGGATTGTGCTGTACGCATTCCGGTCGAGATCGAAATACGTGAACAAAATCGGCTCGATCGCCCGATCGCCCGCATTGCGCGGAATGATGAGATACTCGGCGATCTTTTTTCCTCTGATAACACCGCCGTCGCGGGTGACCTCATCGGAGATTTTTGGATCATATGCTTCAAAATCAGCCGGGAGGTTCGGTTTCGGGGGATTCAGAAGCTTGATGTTTCCGGAACCCGTCACGGTGAGCCGCAGGGTGATCGGATCACCAGTCTTGACTTCCCTCTTGTCCACCGTTGCGGTGAATGTGAACCGTCCGACCGCGCCCGTGAATGATGCGGGGGGATTGCCCGGTAAGGGATCCACAGTGAGAGTCAGCGGGTTTGATTTGAATTCGTGCTCGATGGTTTGCGTTCGTGCAAAGAAAGGGTCATTGAAGAATGAATCGAACGGGTCATTGCTCTTTTTTTGCGACTGGACCTGATATGCGCAGCGGACTTCAAGCGGTGAGATGACGAGCTTCCCGCTTTGCGTCGGGAAGAGAGACGACTTTCGGATCGTTGCGACGCGGTACTGTTTCCCCTCGATGGTTTCATTTGTAACCGTGGGCTGTTTCGGCTGTTCAATCTCTTCTGCCCAAAAGCCCTGGTACACGGGCGCTTTGGCGATGTCATAACCATTGACCGCGAGCCGCGGATTCATAAGGAGCTTGTAGGTAATCGTCACCGGCTCTCCTTGTTTGACGCGCTGCCTGTCTGCAAAAGCCCGGATAAGGAGGTTGTCGCCGATATTCTGGATGTTATCCGGTTCCTTTTGCTGGGTCTTGGGTTTGCCCTGCACGACTTCGATCGGAACCGGTTTTGTTTGAAGCGTCGTCCCTTTGTACTCGATGCTGGCTGATGCAACGGTGTACTTGCCAACCTGTTGCGCGTATAAATAATAGGTGTAGGTCACAGACCCCGACATCTGTCCGTTGATAAATTGCATATTGGTGGATTGATTGGGTCCGCTGAGGACGACGAACGGGGCGAAATTCGGCGCCTTGAAATTCTTGATGCCGTTGACGTCAGAACCGGAAACAGTAAACGAGACCTCAAAACGATCCCCTGTTCCCACGCTCGAGCGATCAACGCTGGCGACGAATGTTCCGTTCTGTGCTGCCGCGGTCATCGCGAAGACGACGAACAGCATTATCTGTCCTACAACAGTTCTCACTACCAATCTTTCTCAATGATGATTTTTGAAGCCACCCGCTTCCTCAGCTTCTTTTGAATATCCTTTTCGTTGTTCCGGAGAGCATCGAGGATGCGTTCAGCCTGTTGCTTCTGCATCTGGTTTTTTTGCTGCTGGCTCGTCTGATCCGGTTTCGCTTGCTGTTGTTGCGGCGGTTGTTGCTGTTGCTGCTGGTTCTTTTCGTCCTGCTTGTCCTGGTTTTGTTGATCCTGATTCTTCTGCTGGTCTTGCTTGTTCTGTTGGTTCTGGTCTTGTTTGTCTTTGTTATCCTTGTTGTCTTTTTTGTCCTGCTTGTCCTGTTTCTTCTGGTCCTGCTGCTTCTTCAGGCGGTCTCTTGCGAGAAGGTAGTTATAGCGCGCGTCCTCGTCCTTCGGATCCAATCGGAGCGAACGCTTGTAGCTTTCGACGCTCTCCTCGAATTTATTCGATTTGAAGAAGGTGTTGCCGATGTTATAATAAGCCATTTCCTTGTCCGCAGGCGACTTGGAGGCCGCGAGGCGGCTTGCATAGATCCGCTGCGCCTCATCTGCGCGCTGCTGCTTGTAGTATGCATTGCCGAGATTGAACTGAGCCTCGCGGGAAGAGGTGTCTTTTGCGAGGGCTTTCTTGTATTCTGCCTCGGCGTCGGCGTATTTTGTTTTTGCGTATGCCTCATTGCCGCTCGCAACGTGCGAGCGAACCGTCTGAGCCGACGCGGACGCGATGCAGACGATCATGAGAAGCGGGACCACGCGCCCAACAGGGAGGATGCGCATGAGTCGGGTCAGGAATTTGCCGCGGCGCTCCGAAAGCAAAAGCTCGATGATGAGCAGAAGAATCGCCAGCGTGAGCGGGTACTGAAACTGATCTTCGAATCCGGTGACCTGGAGACTTGCCATCTCGGTCTTCTGCAACGAAGCGAGCTCTTTATGAATTTCGTCGATTTCGTTTCCGGCGTTTGTTGCCCGACGGTAGCTGCCGCCTGTTGCGAGGGCGATCTGCTGGAGTGCCGACTCGTCGAGTTTCGTGAGAACGATATTTCCGGCGCGGTCATGCTTGTAATCAACTCGCTCCCCGCTTGCCCCATAGATAGGGATGGGGTTTCCTTCCGGCGTTCCCATGCCGATCGTAAACACCCGTGCCCCCTCTTTCCTCGCCTTCTCCACCGCACCGGCAACATCACCTTCGGTGTTTTCGCCGTCGCTGACAACCACAATGGCCTTCTGCGTCGGAAGGTCTTTCCGGAAAGATTTCAGCGAGACTTCAATAGCGCTGCCGATCATTGTTCCCGGCACCGGCACCGCCTCGACATCGACCGCATTGAGAAACAGATCCGCTGCCGAGTAATCCGCCGTCAAAGGAAACTGAACAAAAGCCTCTCCTGCAAACACCACAAGCCCAACGCGATCCCCCTGCAATTTACGCAACAAATCGGAAACATCTCGCTTTGCTTTCTCAAGCCGGCTGGGACGGATGTCCTCGGCCTTCATGCTGAGGGAAACATCCAGCGCAATGAAGAGATCTATACCTTCCCGCTTAATCTCTTCGAGCCGCGTTCCTACCTGCGGATTCGCCGCGGCTACAATCAGGCACGCAAGCGAGAACAGGAAGAGCGCCTGTTTCACGGTTCTTTTGGCAGTGCTCGCATCGGGTGCCAGCTGAGCAACCAAGGGCTCAGAGACGAACTCGCGCAGCAACTGCTTTCGCCGGTGATGAAGGAAAAAGAAGGCGAGAGCAAGCGCTGGAATGAGCAACAAGGCCCAGAGATATGTTGAATGTGCGAAACGAAGCATAAGGGCTGTTGGCTTTTAGCTATTAGCTGCTGGCTTCAAGTTGAAAGTCTCGTGATAAAAGCGTTGAGCATCTTTTTGATCTCGGTCAACTCTTGCTGGAGTGACTCGTATTCGACATCAGTCAGGAGCTTGAGATCGTGTGAAAGCAAAAGGTGATACTCGAGCTCGGTGCCGGAGCCCAAAGCGACAACCAAGAACCGGCAAGAATCTGCATCTGTCTTTCGGCCACATCCTTCTGCGATATTGGCAGCAATCGAACTGCTTGCTCTACGGATCTGGCTTGTCAATCCGTACATTTCCTCTTTGGGAAACTTTTTTGTCACGTTGTAGACGTGTAACGTGAGGCTATGAGCTTTCTGCCATACGCGTAATTCCCGGAAATCTTTCATAGTCAGGCTTTCACACAATGGCACGAAGACAATCGGAGTTATTCGCTAACAGCTAATTGCCAACAGCTAACGGCTTTTTGCTACGGAATCTTCCTCAACACCGTAGTTGCCAATCCGAATTCCAGCATCAACATAAACAACCCCCCAAAAAGCCACCCATAAAACTTCTCCGAATACCGTTTGTAGGCGGTCACTTCAATTTTGGAACGTTCGAGCTGATCAATTTCCTTATAAATCGCCTTCAGCTTTCTGTTATCGGTGGCGCGGTAGTACTTGCCGCCGGTCATATCGGCAACCGCCGAGAGCGTTTTTTCGTCGAGGTCGACAGGAATGAGCCTTCGCTGTATGCCAAAGGGCGTTTCAACGGGATAAGGGGCTTCGCCCTGAGCTCCGACTCCAACAGTATAGACACGAATGGCAAATGTCGCCGCGATCTTCGCTGCCGTGATGGGATCAATTTCGCCCCGGTTGTTCACACCGTCCGTCAACAGGATCATCACACGACTCTTTGCCTTGCTGTCTTTGAGACGGTTGACGCCGTTGGCGAGGGCGAGCCCGATCGCTGTTCCGTCGGTGATCATGCCGTTCTTCACTTCCTTGAGGAGTGATTTCAGAACCGGATAGTCGGTTGTAAGCGGACACTGCGTGAAACTCTCGGCTGAAAAAATCACCAGGCCGATGCGGTCGTTCGCGCGCCCGTCGATGAATTCCTCGGCAACCTGTTTCGCCGCCTGCATGCGGTTCGGCGTAAAATCTTCGGCAAGCATACTGCCGGAGATGTCAAGAACAAGCACGATGTCGATTCCCTCTGTCGACACATTTTCTTTGCTGGATACCGATTGCGGGCGCGCCAGGGCGACAATAAAGAGAGCGAGCGCGGCGAGGCGGAGCCAGAGCGGTGCCAGATGCAGTCTCTCACGCAGCGTGCGGGGCGTATGGTCGAACGGCTGAAGGGAAGAGAAGGTCACCTCTGTGACCATCGTTCTTCGCCGTCTCCAGAAGACGAATCCGAGCACCGGAATCAGGAACAGGAACCAAAGCACCCATGGATATGCAAACCCGTCACCGAACATTCTCCACCTCCTGCTCTTCCGGTTGAGGTGTCGGTTTCGGGATCATGGCCCGGACAATTTCGTATGCCCAGCGAAGTTCATGGTCGTGATCCTCGGGGGCCGGGACATACTTCGCGAATTTGACGAGATCTGCCGTGGTAAAGAAGGAGCGAAATTCTTTGAGCAGCGCTTGAGCTTCAGGGAGCTTCAGGAGCTGCGCGAGGATTTCATCCGATGTCGATTCAAGGGCAAGCACGCCATATTGATCCTCGACGAATCGGCGGACGATTTCTGTCACCTCGGAATAGTACTGCTTGACCATTCCCTGCTGCCACAGGTGTTTCTCTTCAAGGACGCGTAATGCCGAGAGCGCCACCTGACCCGGAGGTATGGACGGTTTGATCGGTACAAACCCCTCCTCACGCCGTTTCTTCCACCTGCGATAGTAATAGTATCCGAGAGCAGCGAGCGCAAGAACCAGAAGAGCTATCAGGTACGGCAGGAAGTCTTCGAATCTCCACGGAGCATCCAGCGGTGGCTTGATGTCCTTGATATCCCCCTTGGGATCGAACGGTATGCTCACGATGGAAAGAGAAATTGGATTGGAATAAGCGATGCGTTGCAGGGTGTCCTGCCGGTGTTTGTACCAGAACGCCACGGGAGGAATGAACACGTCTCCCGTATCGAACATCGTAAGCTTGAAAACCCATTCCTGACGCCCGCCTGCGGCGCGAGGGGCGTCGATGGCAAGAACCTCGAAGGCGCCAACGCTGTCTCTGACCGCCGGAGCGAGGGAATCCACATCTGCCGGCAATTCAGCAGAAACGTGCAGAAGAATCCAGTCTCCGATCTTATATTGAGCGGAGTCCGTGCGCGCTGTGACCCGGGGTTCCTGAGCCCGGGCCGCCACGGCGAAAAGCACAAGCAATATGCCGGTAACGATCCGTTTCATCGTATACGATTGAGGGGAATTGACCGCACCTACCAACGCCGCTCCCGTAGTCTGAAGAAATCAACGAGAGGTTTCATGTATGGCTTGTCGAGGCGGATATCGATACTGTCTAATTTCGCTTTGATAAACGTCGTCTTTCTCGAGTCCTCCACCGCATGTCGATAGGCCCGGTATGCGGTGAGCACCCTTGGATCGGCCGTGTCAACCCATCGTTGCGCTCCCGTTTCTGCGTCGCGGAACGTCACAAGCCCCATACGCGGCAGCTCGTGTTCACGCGGGTCCAGAAGCCGGATGCCGATCAGGTCATGACGTTTTCCGGCGATGCGAAGAGAAGCCTCATAGCCGCTGTCCATGAAGTCGGAAATAACGAAAACGATACTCCGTTTCTTCAGCACGTGGTTGAGGTAGTCGAGAGCTCCCTTGATGCCGGTCGCCGAGTGCTTCGGCTCGAACGAAATGAGCTCCCGGACGATCCGCAGTACGTGCGACTGCCCCTTGCGCGGCGGAATAAATTTCTCGACCTGGTCGGAAAACAGAAGCGCCCCCACCTTGTCGTTGTTCTTCATCGCCGAGAACGCAAGGATGGCGCTGATCTCCAGTGCGATATCGCGCTTCAACTGTCCCTGTGATCCGAAAAACTGCGAGCCGCTGATGTCGACGAGCAGCATGACAGTCAGCTCACGCTCTTCCTCGAAGATCTTGATGAACGGGTGATCGAACCGTGCCGTGACGTTCCAATCGATCGTCCTCACGTCATCACCGATCTGGTATTCGCGCACCTCCGAGAAGGACATTCCCCGCCCCTTGAATACCGAGTGATATTCGCCGGAGAAGACCTGGTTCACCAGGCCGCGTGTGCGGATCTCAAGCTGGCGAACCTTTTTCAAAAGCTCTTTAGTTTCCAAAGCGGAGCAAGAACGAGTTTAGAGTCTTGGGTTTAAAGTTTCGAGTTTCAAGTTCTGGGTTTTATCGAATCGACAACTGGAAATCGACAATCGACAATTCCAGGTTTCACGCCGGGTTAATCGACAATGTTAAGGCACTTCGATGTGATTCAGAATTTCCTGGACCACATGTTCCGGCGTAATCTCCTCCGCCTCAGCTTCGTACGTAACCGCCACGCGGTGGCGCAGCACGTCGAGGCTGATTGCCCGAACGTCTTCCGGAATGACGTAGCCGCGACGCTTGATGAACGCATGGGCTTTCGACGCGAGTGCGAGGTTGATTGATGCACGGGGTGACGCACCGTAGCTGATGAGCGGTGCAATCTTCTCCAGTTTGAACTGCGCCGGCTCCCGCGTTGCGATGACGATATCGAGAATGTAGCGCTCGATCTTTTCGTCCATGTAGACGCTCTTGAGAACTTCGCGGGCAGCGAGGATTTCCTTCGGAGAAACAACGGGCTTAATGTCGCGTTGTTCACCGAGGACGTTCTGGCGCATGATCAGGAGCTCTTCTTCACGTGACGGATATCCGATTTTCACCTTTAACATGAAACGGTCGACCTGAGCCTCCGGGAGGGGATAAGTTCCTTCCTGCTCAATCGGGTTTTGTGTCGCGAGCACAAGAAATGGCTCGTCGAGTTTGAACGTCTCTTCGCCGATGGTTATCTGGCGTTCCTGCATTGCTTCGAGCAGCGCGCTCTGGACTTTTGCCGGGGCGCGGTTGATCTCGTCTGCGAGTATGAAGTTGGCGAAGATCGGTCCGCGGCGGGTGAAGAACTTCCCGTCCTTCTGGTTGTAGATCATCGTGCCGATAAGATCGGCCGGGAGGAGGTCGGGAGTGAACTGGATGCGCTGAAACTTCGCGCTGATGGCGGCCGCGAGCGTCTTAATCGTGAGCGTTTTCGCAAGACCCGGGACACCCTCCAGCAAAATGTGCCCATTGCAGAGAAGGCCGATCAGCAGCCGGTCGACCATCTGCTTCTGTCCGACGATGGCTTTGCTGATCTCGCTGGTCAAATTTTCGATGAACCCGCTCTCGCGCTGAATCATCTCATTGATTGTCTTAATATCCACTCGATCCTCCTAAGTCATTGACTCCAAAATAGTTCCGTACACGTATTGGACGAAAAAAATGGCGGAACTGTTCCGCCTTCCTCTGAAAATAAAATAATTCGACCCACGCAACAGATTCTCCGAGAACCTGGTGGGCGGCTCGGGATAGTTGTCAGCTTTCAGCCACATGTGCACTACCAATGCAAATTTAGCAATTAATGGCCGAGGATGCAATCGACGTAAGAACGGGCACGGGAGGGGAAAGGTTTCAGAAACGGAACCTTTGCATTCCGCCGGCCGTTGGCAACTGTGTGGCAGGTGAGAGACATGAAGAGTCAAGAAAGGACAAGAAATGTTAGATACTCCGGGTAAACGAAAAGTTGGCGTTGTCGGTACGGGGTTGGTGGGGTCGTCGTTTGTGTACGCGCTGATGATCCGGGAGCTGGCAACAGAAATCGTTCTCGTCGACGTCGACAACGAAAAGGCGATCGGCGAGATGATGGATTTCAATCATGGCTTGTCGTTCAGCAAGCCGGTGAAGATTGTTGCGGGAAGTTACGCTGACCTGAGCGGCGCACAGGTTGTCGTTATCGCCGCAGGAGCGTCGCAGCAGCCGGGCGAGACCCGGTTGGACCTTCTCGCCAGAAACGTAAAAATATTCCGGTCCATCGTTCCGGATGTTGTTCGACACAACCCGGACGGCATTATCCTGATCGCGACAAATCCCGTTGATATCCTCACGCACATCTCGTTGAAGGAATCACGCCTGTCGACGGCAAAAGTCATCGGGTCCGGTACAATACTGGATACTTCCCGTTTCAGATTCCTCCTCGGCCAATATTATGGCGTTGATGCCCGGAGTGTTCATGCGTACATCATCGGTGAACATGGAGACAGCGAAATCCCCCTGTGGAGCCTGGCCAACATCGGCGGCGTGCGCCTCCAGGAGTTTGCTCCGTTGCAGAACAAACAATACAACCAGTCTGACATGGACGGGCTCTTTATGAGCGTTCGCGACGCGGCGTACGAGATTATCAAGAGAAAAGGGGCGACATACTATGCGATCGGATTGGGGCTCGTGGCGATCGTGGAGACGATTCTGGGTGATTATCGGAGCGTTCTCTCGGTCTCCACGATGATGACGGGAGAGTACGGCGTGACCGACATGAGCCTCAGCCTGCCGTGTGTTGTTGGAGGGAACGGGGTGGAAGAAATCCTGACGCTGAACCTGAGCAAGGACGAAGAGAAGGGGTTTCGCTCATCCGCAGAGAAACTGAAAACAACACTGAAATCGTTTGGTGGATGACCCCGGGAAGCAGCACACAGATGACACAGAAAAAGCACGAGATCACCATAGAGCTGCCAATCAGCGGCGATCTCGTATCATCAGTGCCATCTGTGTGCCTTCTTTCGATCTGCCCGCTCTATTTCGCCGACGGGTCTGACTGCATCATGCCAAAAATGTTTCCTTCGGAGTCTTTACAGTAGGCGAGCCACCCCATGCCCGGGATCGGCATCTTCGGAACCGCCATCTGCCCTCCTTGTGCCAGCGCTTTCGCAACCGAATCGTCAAGTGACGCAACTTCAACCGTGCAGACGTAGGCGATAACCGCGGTGCCGTCGATCGTCCCCTGGCGCTTCACGAGGCCGCCATCGATACCCGGCTCCGATTTGGATCCGGTGTACACAACCCAGTATTCCACCGTTCCCCACTGTTCGAATTTCCAGCCAAAGAGATCCTGATAAAATGTAATTGCACGCCCTGGGTTCTCAGCGTGGATTTCGAAATGAATGACACGGTTCATCGGTGACCCCTTCTGTGTAATGGTTGTGTGAAAGTATTTGAATTCACGGTACAACGAAGGACAGGATGGCAAGATAGTCGCTCTCCCATGAGGTTGTCAACAGCGATCTTCACCTCGCCGTTCCCTCTGCATCGTCACAGCGCAAATTGTCCGCCGAACGCCCTCTTGTTGTCCGAGAGTTCACCCGCCCGCCGATCTATATGGCGGGACTCCCGGACTTGCCCCCTCTTCGAGAGTTTAACTCTCGAAGAACGATTGGGTGTAACATGTTTTTCCTAGTTCTCAGTTTCATTTCATCTGAACTTTGAATAAACTCCCGCATCGAAGTCACGCTCACCTCATTGATCCGGAGTTTACGTATGAAACGACGCGACGCACTTAAGCTGGCCGGAGCAACACTCGCGGCTGTTCCGTTTTCCACGCTCCCAGGGTTTGAACTGTTCGAACACAGGAAGCTCGAACTTGACAACGATGTCTTGCGGCAGCTTGACCGCTTGATTGGCGAACCCGTGTGCCGCTGCGAAGTCCGGATGGAACGGGGAGGGGCGCGTCTTTATCTTAACGGCAAGGAAGAATACCCGCTCCTGGCAGTGAGTTCGAGTCTGTTGCAAACCGTGCAATCCTACCGGAAAATGGGAATCCGATTTATCCATCCACTCATTGGCATGGAAGACGGTTGGATTGGGCCCGGCAAATATGACTGGACGCGATTCGACAAGTACTTCGCGAAACTTCTGGAGCTTGTTCCCGACGCGTTCATACTTCCGCGCCTCCATCCGTATGCACCAACCTGGTGGAAAGAAGCTCATCCCGACGAACTCATCAAGTGTGGACTTCCGATTGACCCCGGTCAATTTAAGATCGCGCCTCAGGTGATTGAAGGGGGCTTCAATTGGTCGGCGCTGGGCGATCCATACGCTGCGTCGTTTGCATCGGAAATCTATAAACAGGATGCAGCAGCGATGTTGCGTGATTTTCTGAAACACATGGAAGCCTCGCCGCTCAAGAGCAGAATGATGGGGTACCAGATTTCTGGCATGCATACTGGTGAATGGCACTATCTTGGCTGCAGGTGGATGCCGGACTACAGCGCTCCTATGGAGAGAGTCGCCGGACCGATTCCGTCGCCGGAACGGCGGATCGACAAGAACGGGCCATTAATGCGCGATCCGGAAAAAGACCGTGACGTCATCGAGTTCCTGCATAAATATCACAAGAATACCGCTGAAACGGTGGCGATGTTCGGGAAGGTTATTAAAGAAGAAACTGCACGTCGCGTCATCTGCGGCACGTTTTTCTGCTACGTGCTTGAGAACGTGATGATACAGGAAGCGGGGCACCTCGTGCCGGAGGCGGTACTCACCTCGCCGGACTTCGACTATATAGCCACTCCCTACACGTACCAACGGAGCAACGTGCCGGGCAATCAGCGTTGGAACAGCGATGTGATTGATGATGCCGGCAACTGGCTGGGCCGAGCGCGCGGGGTTGGGGGAGACGGTGCATATCGTGTCCTGAGCGAATCTATCCGGCGTAACAACAAGATGTTCATCTCGGAAATGGATCCGAGCACCTATGTCGAGCCGTACAGAAGAAGTGAAGGAGGAGACGGTTCAGACACCGTCGAAGGAACGCTCAAGATTCTTCAACGCGATCTCGGTCAGGTCTTTGCAACGGGGCATGCCGGATGGTTGTTCGACTTCGGTCACCTCATGCCGCCCTTCCAGGCGAACAAAGGATGGTTCGATACGCCGCCCATGATCAAAGTCGTCAAATCCTTTGTCGACATGGGGGCGAAGTACCGTCAGAAACTTGATATCAGTCCTGTCTCGGAAATCGCGGCGGTGTACGAACCGAAATCGTGGCTTGCGACGCAGAACTGGTGGGCGGAATCGCCCTGGGACGGTTTTGGAATCGTCATCAGCGACTACTTTGGACACTGGATGGTGAACTCGCAGGCACGCACGTTCAACCGTGTCGGCGCGCCGACAGACTTCATGTATCGTTTCGATCTGAAGCCGGACGACCGGTCAAAGTTCAAACTCTTCCTTATGGTCAACACATTCTTCCTGACACCGGATGAAGTGGAAAAACTTCAGGCTCTTTTCAAGGGGAGCGGTGCGACAGTTGTGTGGTTCTACGCTCCGGGTTACATTGGTCCCGAGCGGTTCGAGCCGAAGCAGATGGAAACGCTGACGGGATTCTCCTTCAAGCGTATGGATGAGCCCGGACCGATGATGATCCGCTGTTCAATAGACGATGCGGGGATGAAATTCTTCCGCGACTTCGGAGTAAAGAAGCCGCACTATCCGCGGTTTGCAGTGATCCCCGGAAACGACAAAGGAATCCGGATCCATGGCAGGTGGACAGACAACAATGAAATTGCTTTTGCGAGCAGGGAACACGACGGATTCACATCGTACTATGCTGGTGCCGGTCCGCTGCCGGTAGAAGTGCTTCGATGGATCGCAGAGAAGGCTGGAGTGAACATGTGGAGCTCAAAACCGGACAACGTCCGTGCGACGAAGGGGGCTGCGATGGTTGTCGCTACAGACAGAGGCGAGAGGACGGTTCGTTTTCCGAAGCCGATGGCTCCGGTTGAAGGCGGACCAGCGAAAAAAGAGCATCGTCTCTCGATGGAGTTCGGCGAGGTAAGGGTGTTTGTAGTGAAGGTGTAACAATACGCTACTTCATTATTCTACATTCGATTGTTCGATATTGATCCAGGCACAATCGGCACTCAGCGCTCAGCTATCAGCCTTCGGCAGTCAGATGGAAGGCGCCCCGTACCCGGTGAGAAACCCGACTTCTACCCGCGGGAAACCCAGCAGAAATCGGGCTTCTACCTCGTCGGTGCGTGGCACCCACCCGGCGCGCCGATTCATGTTCCAGAATCGGCCCGCATTTCCGAGGCTATATCCGCCTTCGTCTTCGGAGCATTGAAACAAGCAAGAGCGTGAGCAGGCACGCCACGACGACGCCAGCGATACCCACCGCCCACCAGTTCACCTGCCGTGACTCCACCCACATGGTGTATTCAGTGTGGTGGGCATAATCCTTGAAATCGCGCCATGTCGCCACGTTTCCTTCAACCTCTCTTGCATTGGATCCCGTAACGATTCCAGGCATCGCGACTTTTGTCACAAATTTGTGCGAGTCCGTCGTCTGTTCGAACTCGACTCTGCGCTTGATCTCATCGAACCCCGACGCATTGGCTTTCCACGCTGCATAAGCAGCTGGATTCTTCAGCACGACGGCGAAGACAACGGGCAAATTATCAATCTTTCCTTTCTCGATCGCCCCCGCCGAGCGCTTATAAAGAGAATCCTTGAGTTGCTCGACCATGGCGGTCGTGAGTGAGGAATTGTTCAGTGACCGCACGCCGCCCAGAAAGGCTTTGAAGACAGGCTCGAAACGGTTTCTCCATTGCCACTCCTGAAGGCGGGGCCAGATACTCTCGAAGGCAAGGCTGTCCCCGCGCGTCGCAAGCTCCTTGGCCGAGTCGCCGCGTAACATCATCGTATTCATCCAATCGAGTTCCGCCCTCGAAACAAACTCCGTCATGGGTATGGAAGTAAACTGGTCAAACGGAAGGTTAACCTCCCGATACCGGAAGACGGTGAAAAACCACCGGAACGATTTGTCCAGCTCGAACCTGTACTGAAGAGTCCTGCCAAAAGTACCCTTCAGGACACGGTTCATTTCGTCTGCATTCTGAAACACCCTGATTGCCGTCAGCGTGAAGTTTTTATCTTTGCCCGGAGACTTGGCAATGCTTCTGCTCCAGGAAGAGTCGAGCTCAACGGGGAAATTTCCGCCATAGACCCCGGCCGAATCGCCCGTGAATGTGATCGTCCGGACAATACTCCCATTGCTGTTCACCTGGCTTGTCGACGTGATGTCGAGGCATCCGCTGAGCAGTAGAACACACGCGCAGCAGGAGATAAGAAGTGATGAAAACCCGTTTGTTTGCATACATTAGACTCCTTCATGCCGGGCGCGGAAGGTCAGCTCGGCGGTTGCTTTCACTTCGTTCACGATTTTTTCAAATGTCTTCTTGTCAATCTGCAGGGCTGCAGTTCCCAGGATGGTCGGGAGGTTTCTTAGACTACTACCCGACAGGAAGGTGTCCACATCTTTCACCGGAACATCGATTCGATCGTTCGATACCGTGAGGGAAGCATTTTCGTGGAGAGATTTGAGCGTTTCTGATTGTGCAATTTCCTGGAGCGTCTTCGACTCCATTGTATACATTGCCTCAGCGGTTTCTTTTCGGTTCGGGGATGCCATGCGCTGTTCAAGGTCCGAGATGTCGTTCAGCATCGCGAACAACTGAAGCATGGATGTCGTGGTGATAAACAAGATAATCGCTACAGACGCGTACCGCACAGAGGGGATCAGGAAGAAATCGAGTACTTGGGCAAGGACATTCACGGGTCGTGGTGCAGTGGACTCGGCCCGTACGCGTCGAAGGATATCTGCTGTGAGTTTCTCGGGATTCTTCGGAGCTGGAATAAACGCGCCGAGGCGACCGATGAAACCGTCGGCCCGCTGGATCCGTTGCAGTTCGAGAGCACACCGCTCACAGATCCTCAAATGCTGGCGAAGCTCATCTGATTCCTGTTTGGAGATCTCCCCCGAGCGATTCAGATGCAGAAATCGCTGATACCGTTCGCAGCTCATACGTCACCCCTCACAACTCCATAATGTCGCACCAGCATATCCCGGATAGATTTCCGCGCATAGTGCAGGTTCGTCTTCACGCTTCCGATCGAAAGGCCTGTTATTTCAACAACTTCGTCCACGGTCAAATCCTGAAGATCCCGCAGGGTGAACACAAGTTTCTGTGTTCGTGAAAGCCGGTTGGAAAGTGTCTTGATAATCTCGGCCAACTGTTCGTGCGATCTCATCGTTTCCCAATTGCGTTCATCGGGCAGATCTTCCATGGCAGGGTCGCGGTCGCTCGAGAAAAAAAGGCTTCTGCTCCGCTTGAGAGATCGGAATCTGTCCACACACAAGTTGGAGACAATCTTGTAAAGCCATGTCGAGAATTTCTGATGCGGATCATAGCGATCGATGTTTTTCCAGACACGGAGGAACGATTCCTGGACCACATCAGACGCTTCCGCCTCGTCGCAAAGAAATTTCATAGCAAGAGAGAATGCGTACGGCTGGTATGTTCTAACAAGCGCTTCAAACTGCTCAAGATCTCTGCATTGTGAGCGGCTGACCACATCTGGATGAATCGCTTCTGCCGGACCTGCCATATCGTTCTTGTATTCTCTCACTGTGGATGATACGCTCGGGACTGGAAATGGTTAAAATGTGGGGTTGCTATGGTGAAATATAGCTGGAATCGAACCCGTAAGAAAGCCGATGGCCATTAGCTGTTGGCTTGAAACGCTCATTGGCTAACCGCTAATAGCTAAAAGCTAATCGCCCGCCCGTTTTCTCGTGTTTCAAAACACACATTCTATGAAACCCGCTCCATATTTCGCATATTCCTTATATAAATGGAACAGAAAGCTCCCAATTTCCCGGTCGAAGATACCCTCCCGGCGCTCATCGGAGCGCTGGCCTCGTCGCGGTGTGCCGTACTCAGCGCACCTCCCGGTGCCGGCAAGACTACGCGTGTGCCGATCGCTTTGCTCAACGCCGCGTGGCTTGGAAAGAGCAATATTCTGATGCTCGAGCCCCGTCGTCTCGCTGCCCGGCGGGCCGCATCGTTCATGGCTCAACAACTGGGGGAAAAAGTCGGGCAGACCGTCGGTTATCGCATACGAGGCGATGCCGCGGTCGGTAAAGCCACGCGCGTCGAAGTGGTGACAGAAGGAATCCTGACGCGCATGCTCCACGCTAATCCCGAACTACCCGGCGTCGGCCTCGTCATATTCGATGAGTTCCATGAGCGGAGCATTCACGCCGATCTCGGTCTGGCCTTCACACTCGAAGTTCAGAAACACCTGCGTGACGATTTGCGCGTGCTGGTCATGTCGGCTACGCTTGATGGTGTTGCGATTGCCCAATTATTGCAGGGCGCCCCAATTGTTGAAAGCGCTGGAAAAATGTTCGCGGTAGAAACGCGGTACGCTCGTTTTGCTTCAGACAAGCCGCTTGAAATCCGGATTGCAGATGTTGTTGCCCGCGCACTGTCATCGGAAGAGGGGGACGTTCTTGTCTTCCTTCCCGGCATGCGGGAGATCCGGCGCGTCGAAGAAAAACTTCAAACCCATCTGACGGACGATGTCGTTGTACACCTTCTTCACGGCGACCTGTCTGCAAGCATTCAGGAAGCAGCCCTCTCACCGGCACAATCCGGCAAACGAAAAGTGATTCTTTCCACGAGCATTGCGGAAACGAGTCTCACGATCGATGGAGTGCGTATTGTCGTCGATTCGGGGCTTGCACGAGCGGCTCGATTCGATCCGCGGCGGGGTATGTCGGGACTCGTGACGATTCCAGTCTCACGTGCAGTTGCCGATCAGCGGCGTGGCCGGGCGGGAAGACAAGGCGCCGGAGTGTGCTACAGGTTATGGAGGGAAGAAGAGCACCAGCAACTTCCAGACTATCCGGTGCCCGAAATCAGGGTCTCTGATCTGGCACACGCTGCTCTTGACCTGGCCCTGTGGGGCTCACCGACCGGTGAAGGGCTGTCATTTCTCGACCCCCCGCCAACAGCGCTTTTGTCGCAAGCGCAGGGAGTTCTCAAATCTCTCGGAGCCCTCACCGAGGATGGACGATTGACTTCGCACGGACGTACGATGGCCGCTTTGCCTTTACATCCTCGTTTCGCACATATGATCATCAAAGGAAAAGAACTCAAGCGTGGAGCGGCTGCATGTGAGCTTGCTGCCATACTTGAGGAGCGCGATCTCCTCGGGGGCGGAGCGAAATCGGATGTAGACCTGGCTTCGCGCATCGATGCATTTCGTGGTGGTCGTGGACTTGCTCCCGTCGTTCGCGACCGGATTGAAGCACAGCGGAAAAGATTGATGGATATGTTGGATATTGAAAATGGACCGGTGAACGATTCAGAGTGTGGAATCCTGGTTTCTCTTGCGTATCCGGAGCGCGTCGCGCGAAAACGACCCGAGAACGGAGGACGATATCAGCTGGCTAATGGCTCCGTCGCCGTGCTTCCTCAGGGGAATCTCGGTCGTGAGGAGTTTCTTGCGATTGCAGATGTTGATGCAGGAAGCGGCGAAGCGAAGATCTATCTGGCTGCTTCTATCAAAGAGAGCGAACTCGAGGCAGCGTTTTCGCATGAGGTTCTGAGCAGCATCGAGATTGAATGGAGTGATGCGAAACGGCAGGTGCGAGCCAGAAGAGTCCGAAAGCTCGGAGCCGTCGTGCTCAGCGAACAAGCAATAGAGCCGTCGGGAGAAGAAATTACGCGGGCATTGCTGGAAGGAATTCGGCGGGTCGGCTTATCGTGTCTCCCCTGGGAGAAGGAAGCGGATCGATTTCGGACGCGCGTTCAGTGGGTCCGGAGATCGATGAAAGAGGCGGTTGAGTGGCCAGATCTGTCTGACGAAGCGCTTGCAGTATCCCTCGAGAAGTGGCTGGCGCCGTTTGTTGACGGGATGAGGAAGCTGGATCAGTTGCTGCGGCTGGATCTTGTCGAAATCCTTCGGTCAATGTTCGATCATCAGCAATTACGTGATCTCGATCGTTTTGCTCCTTCACATCTGCAGGTGCCAAGCGGTTCCCGGGTCGCGCTTGATTATACCCCCTCCGACCATCCGGCACTGTTTGTGAAACTCCAGGAGTTGTTCGGGTTGACTGAAACGCCGCGCGTCGGCGGTGGAACAACACCCGTCACCATTCATCTGCTCTCCCCTGCTGCCCGGCCGCTGGCCGTGACACAAGATCTCCGCAGTTTCTGGCAGAATACCTATCCCGAAATCAGAAAGCAGCTCCGCGCCAAGTATCCGAAACATCCTTGGCCGGAGGATCCGCTGACAGCAACCCCCACGCGACGCACAATCAGGAAAAGGTAAGACACTTTACCTTTTCTGGCTATCAGCTATTGGCTGTTAGCTAACCGCCAACTGCGAAGGTGTTGACTTACTCCGCCGATTTGAAAATCCGCACCGGCCCCAGCAAGCCTGACGGCAGCAGCGGAGAATCCTTCGTGAAATGCCGCCACGTGGCGAACGTGTACCGCCCCTTCGATGGGCGCTGTTCGTTCTTCAACAGCCAATCGGGCCAGCGGAGCAGGTTGCCATCCTTTCCGTATTCGGTGTCAGGCGGCTGGAACTCATCACCGATCAGCCGGTTCGGCCACAGATTTGCGACCTCGATCTCGAGCTTGTTCCCGCTTTTCTGAACAGCATCGGTCATCTCCACACGCCAGGGGGCACACCAGACGATGCCGAGTTCACGACCATTGAGGCGGACACGAGCCATGTTGAAAACCGTCCCCAGGTTGAGCCACAATCGCGTGGATTTCTTTTCAACCCCGCCAAATGAAACGGGAAGATCGAATACCTTGCGATAAGTCGCTGTTCCGGAGAAATATTTTACCCCATCCTCGGGCCGCATCGTCCAATCTCCCAATGATTCAAATTTGATACTCTTTGGTCCGCCCAGATCCGGGTTGAAAAAAACATCCCAGGACCCTTCAAGAGTACCCGCAACAAGAATGTTTGGATCATTGTGCGCGTTGGATCTCTTTTCCCCCAAGGGTGCTTCGAAGAACACAAAACAAGATTGTGCGGCCTCAAACTGAAGCGTGATCGATGTCCGGCCGTTGCGCGAGGTATACTTGGGCAACTCACGTATCTCGCCGGTGACAGCATCCCAGAGCTGCGGACGTTTTCCAGCAACACGAAAAGCGCACTGTGCGGAAACAGCGCGACTTGATGGATTAGCAATGAAATAGAGATCTGTTTCTTTGAGGCGTCTGTGCGTGTAGCGAAGGGCTGCGTCGGATTCAAAATCGGGCGCGATGCTCATAGAGATCAGCAAAGAAGCTACGATACCGAAATCTCCATATTGCTCGGGTCCGGAAGCCGTCGTCTGCACTGCCGACGGAGGAATCCTCGTCGCACTCGAGTGTTTCCACACGACACGCCCTTTGCCCAGGCGGTGTTCGGTGATTCGTATCCCGTCCGAATTTCCCCAGAGCTCATCCGCAAGCCTCTTCACCTCGGTGTCGCAGTCGGGATAGCCGGACAAACCAGGCGACTTGAGGACGCGAGGGCCAACAACCGTCGCACCGGCTTCCACCAACTCTTTTATCTTGCGCAGGAGCGCCGGAGTCATTGTTTCCCGTTCCGGGAGAACAAGGATTCGATAGCTCATGCCGTCGGGTAACACCAGGCGGCCATCTTTGACGGACATTTTCGACAGGACTACTTCCGGCGCGCATCCGTCGAAGTTGTACCCAAGTCGATCCGGAGGACTTCCCCTGACGGCCGAAGTCGGCGGGCGAAATACCTGGGGAGATCCTTCGGGAACAAGAAAACACACATCCGCAACAGGAAGTCCCTGACGCAGCAGATACTGACACCGGGAAAGATATGTATGATACGCAGGAGCCATGTTCCACCAGGTCTGAGTCCGCTCCCAGTGCACACCGTACGGACCCATGGTCATTCCAGGAAGCCGGTTCAACCACGGTTGATGTTGAGACCGGTGAAAGACGAATCGATTCACGCCTGCAGCGAAAGCCCAGTCACCAAGAGTCTTCATTGTCGTCGGATACGCCAGCCAGCGCTCCTCATCGCTCGATGTGAATGACTCTGCCGCTACCACCGCCTTTCCATTCGTATGGGCAATGGACGTCGCCTCAAGAACAGAGAAGCTTGTATTGAACCCGTACATCCAGAACTCGCACATTGGCACGTCGGCGATACCGCCGAGGGTCATGTCTGCACACGGGGTCATGTCATACGGCTCGATGGACAGGCCGAAACCAGAACGTCGGCCAAGCTCCTTAAGATGAAGGGCATGATTCTTTAACAGAAGGTCCTGCGCGGTCTGGCGCAGGTCCCAGAGAAAGCGTTCGGAAATCTCGCCGCTTCCAACAACCCGGCCTGCGATTGCGGGAAGGTAGGGATAGAGATCGTACCCTCGCAAGCGCTTGAATTCCTCGCGGAAGGCAGGAGTCCAGTTTTGCGCTCCCATTTCCCAGCTGTCCATGTGAAGCCATTTCCATCCGGCTTCGCTTCCGCTGTTGCGCGGCCCAAGATCGCGGAGAAGGCTCCCGATGAATGCATCGAAGTGAGCATTGAGGGCGGTAGTATCGAGCTTGTCGGATTCCAGGCCGACGCCTGGAACGGGTGCGGGACGCGTGGTTGCCCCGGTGCTTGTGTTTCCGAAACGCATAATCGTCCAACTTCCGGCAGGCACATTCCATACGAGATTCCCGCCGGCAGTCATTGAAGATGTGACATCAACGACCTGTTTCGCGGCTATCACAGCGTTTGGTGGGATGGTTGGATAGGTCGCTGGTGCAGGAAGAGACGGTTGTACGCCCGGTTGTGATGAATACGGAGCGCGAACGTAGAGCGCTTTTTCATCGATGTTGCTGATCCTTTCGCTTCCAGCGGGAGTCGGAAAGGCGAGTACCGTGACATCGCGGTAGAATTCATTTTTGGTCTTCTCGAGTTCTGGTGGAAGCAGGCCGTCGCCGAAAAACGCCGGCCAACGTGTTGGCTGTCGAAGAAAGCCATCGAATCGCTTCGGACCCGTCAGGACCGTATCGCTCGCAACAAGGTGCATCATAGATTGTTCCGGTTTGACCCATGGTCCGCCGCTCCCCGTCCAGCCCGGTCCAGACATAAGGGTCACCTGCAGGCCAAGCCGTTCGGTCTCATTCACAACATGCTTGAAGAGCGCGCGCCATTCACTGCTCATGAAATTTATCGGTCCGCGAGGGATACCGACGTTCACCTCCATGATGATCACGCCGCCGATGCCGGCCTCTTTCATGGATTCAAGGTCTGCCGTGATCCCCTCACGCGTGATGTTTCCATCCATCCAGACCCAATAAACCCAGGGACGGGCAGACTCTGGAGGATGATGGAAATTCTCGCGCAGTTTGTCCGTTTGAGCTGAACCAAAGGACAACACGAAGAGGATCAGAGCGGAGGAGAGAAGAAGTCGTTTCATGATGGGGTTCCCCATTCGGTGGCGTGCGGAAAAAGAAGCAGAGTCACAGCAAAAGCTGAACACTGATGACACGGAAAAAGCACGCGATGACCACAGATTGATCAATCAGTGTAAATCTGTACCATCTGTCTCATCTGTGTGCCATTCACCGGTTCAAACTCTTCCTGTCATTGGTGAAAATCTTCCGCCGGATCTCTGGCTTCTTCCCAAAGTTCAACAGAATCCCAACCTCAAGATCGGTCGCTTTCAGGTAGTTGATCAGCTGCAATTCATGTTCTTCCGCCACAAATTCAGCCGCCTTGAGCTCAAGGACAATCGTATGCTCTACGATGATGTCCGCAAAATATTCTCCGACGAGCAAATCTTTGTAATGAACACCCACCGGGGCCTGGTTTTGAACAGCCAATCCCTCCTCGGCCAGGTCAATCATCAGTGCGCGTTCGTATACTTTTTCCAAGAAACCCTACCCAAGCGAGTTATATACTTCGAAAAAGCACCCAATAATTTTCCGCGTCAACTCCTCGTATAAGTAGACCATTCTTCCTCCGTCTTCGTAAGATGGACGACGAAGGAAGGAAAAACGCCGGAAGAGTAGCAACTGTTTTCGATTGGCAAGAATGGATCTTATGGCTTCCAGCGAGAATCCTGTTCCAGAACACCCGATTCTTCTAAGAGTTTGCACGCATTCTGAACACAGGGCAGGCAGACTGTTGCAGAAAGTCTCCGCTCAGCATAGTCCTTCTTCCCTTCTTCTGTATTAATGTCACACCCCAGCAATTCCCTGCGCGAGATTGAGCCATGGAGTTGATGAAAACACCGCGTGAATTCTCTGAACTCAGCGTATGTTCTTTCCTTGGCGGAGACATCGCTGGCGTCGGACATTCCATGCTTCGAGCCAATGACCATCAAAGCGCCCGTTACCGCGCCGCATACTTCCTGCTGCCTGCCCATCCCAGCGCCGAACCCCGTCGAGATTCGCAATGCATCGGCCTCCTCGATCCCCAGGAGTGGCGCGTATGCTGAGAAGACAGCCTGTGCACAATTGAATCCCCTTTTGAACCGATCGGTTGCATCGTCTACTCTTGATTTCATATGTCGTTCCGCATACGATTGACTGGGTGAATGCTTCACTTTCCGCCGCTCTTCTCCGGCCGCAACTGCGCGATCCGGTTGCCGGCCGCTGAATCGGAGATCAAGGCGGCAAGTCGTCTCTGCCGCGTCGCTTCCTGTTTCGCACTCACCACCCACCAGGTCGCTGTTTTCCGGTACGATGGGGGTTGGGATTGAAAGAATGTCCAGGCGTCCCTGTTGGCGCGGAATTGTTTCTCACAAGCGGTTCCAAGCGTAGCGCTTTTCTGCTCGTAAGCGTACAATTCTGACCTCTTCTGATCGCGTCCCTCGAACGCTTTCCTGCCGGCCGGTTGCATCAGCCCGAGCCGAATCAACTCCTGTGCGCGTTTGGTGTTCACCGCGCTCCAAGTGCTCGTAGACTTGCGCGGGGTGAAGCGTATCATGTAACTCTCAGAGTCGCAAGACTTTCTCAGCCCGTCAATCCAGCCGAAGCAGAGAGCCTGATCCACCGACTCGGGCCAGGTAATGCTCGGCTTGGCGGTGCCTTTTTTGTGAAATCCAACCCAGAATTCTTTCCCTGACACATGGTTCTTCGTGAGCCATTGCCGAAACAATGCGGGGGTGGCGAAAAACGTTGGCTTGATCTGGGCAGGTTTGCGGGGTTTTTCCGGCATGTTTGCGGGACGTTGAATTTGAATATTTGATATTGGCAATTCCCATGAACGACTATTCTTGTCCGATTGAATTTCAAATACCGAATATCGATCAACGAATCAAGAAGTATTGTTTTTCAAACGTACCCCAAGCTTGCATCAATGTCAATTATCTTTCTATCTTCGTCCAAGCCGTAGTTTCACGCAAAGCTGCAAAGACCTGCAAGAGATTCGAGGGATGTTCTTCTGTTCCTTGGCGACCTTGCGTGAGAGTTCTTTTGAACCTGTCGGAGGTACACCATGGAAAATCAAATTGGTCGTCGCAGATTTCTCCAGCGAAGCGTCTTGTCGGGTACAGGAACGTTGCTCGTTTCAATGCTCCCCAACTTCCTCAATGCGGCTGAACGAAGCCAGGAAGCGCCAGCGGAAAAAGGAGGCGATCAACTTCTTAAGCCCGCGCGCGTGTTCGATGCCGAAGACGGCAAGATCCACGAAGGGTGGGTGGTTCTGATTCGTGGAGAAAAGATTGTGGCGGTTGGTCCCCCGTCGCAGGTTCAGGTGCCCTCTGGCGCAAAAACGATCGACCTGGCCGGAACAACATTGCTCCCGGGCCTGATGGACATCCACTCTCACATCCTGCTGCATCCTTACAACGAGACACTCTGGAACGACCAGGTGCTGAAAGAACCGTTCGCCTATCGTACCATTGAGGCGGTGAAACAATGCGAGAAGACCCTGATGTCCGGATTCACGCTGCTGCGAGATCTTGGCACGGAAGGGGCGGGCTACGCGGATGTTTCCCTGCAGCGAGCAATTAACGAAGGAATAATCCCTGGTCCACGACTGCTTGTTGCCACGCGCGCAATTGTCGCGACCGCGAGCTACGGACCTGGTCCGGCAGGGTTCGCGCCGGAAGTGGAACTGCCCAAGGGAGGCCAGGAGGTCAGCGGACAGGCAGAGATGATCAAGGCGGTACGCCAGCAGATTGGCGGCGGAGCCGACTGGGTGAAAGTGTACGCAGACTATAGGCATGGTGTCAGCGGGACGGTTCCGACGTTCAGCGAAGAAGAACTGAAAACTCTCGTGGCAGAAGCGCGGTCTGCCGGAAGGCCGGTCTCGTCTCATGCGACGACACCTGAGGGCATGCGCCGCTCGATCATGGCTGGAGTTGATTCAATCGAGCACGGCTATGGCGGCACGGAAGAAGTGTTCAAACTCATGGCTCAGCACAATGTAGCCTTTCTCCCTACGCTGACCGCAGAAGAAGCCTATGGAGAATACTTCGACGGATTCAAAGCGGGCGGACCGTTATCGCCGGGTATGAAACTAGCACTGCGCGCCTTCAAGCTCGCACTGGACGCCGGCGTCACCATCGGACTCGGAAGCGATGTGGGCGTCTTTGCTCACGGAACAAATTACCGCGAGCTCGAATGGCTGGTCCGAGGCGGCATGACCACATCGCAAGCGCTCATAGCTGCAACGTCTGTGAACGCGAAGATCATCCGCATGGAGAATCAGATCGGACGCGTACGCCCCAATCTCTATGCCGACCTGATCGCGGTGAAGGGAGACCCGACGCAGGATATCAAGACCTGCCGGGATGTGAAGTTTGTGATGAAAGGGGGAAAGGTGTATAAGGGCTAGACGGAAGCAATCAGCGGTCAGCAATCAGCTGTCAGCTGTGGGCCGGTTCTTGCCTGGCACATGGAGAACTCAGCCAACCGCTCATCGCTGATCGCTAAATACCGGTGCCTGATTGCAACCGCCGCACACCGGAACTCCCTCGCCCTCCTCTGCGTTTGAAATCAGCAGGGCTAAGAGCTTCGTTCTTCCCCGAATGTCTGATTCACTTCTCTTGGCTTTGAAGCCCGGAATAACCCGCCAACACAGACATGCCGGCACCAGCTCCGCCGACCGCGAAGGAAGAAAAAGGAAAGAAGAAATAATTGTCAATTATCAACTGTCAATGGACAGTTGATAATGTACACTTGAGAATCGAGAACCCATCGTGAGAGCCTGCCCGAGAGATTCACAAGAGCTAACGGGTAGACGAAGCACGGCCAACCAACAATCTTTCATCGACAATCGGAAATCGACAATCAAAGGAACACCCATGGGCAAGCGCCTTACAGAGGACCAACAAAAATTTTACGCAACCAACGGCTACATTTTTGGTATGCCGCCGGTGTTCACGCCGCAACAAGTGAGCGGGCTCAACAAAGGACTCGAAGAGCTCATGAAGCTTCTTCGCCAGGGCGAGGACTCCAAGGAGATCCGCGAGTGGCACGAGAGCAGCCGGTTCCTCTATGATGTCTGCACGAACCCGGCGATTCTCGATTACGTTGAAGACATCCTTGGTCCCGACTTCTATCTCTGGGGGTCGAACTTCTTCATCAAGCCGCCGCGTAGCAACTCGACGGTTGGCTGGCACCAGGACACGTACTATTGGCCGCTCGAGCCCAAAATTTCCGCAACGGTGTGGCTGGCGCTGGAAGATGTCGATGAGCAGAACGCTGCGATGCAGGTGATCCCGGGATCACACAAGGTGGGCTTGCTCAAACACTCCCGTTCGTCAAGCACAGATTCTGTTCTTACCCTCGAATGCGAAGGCGGGCAATATCGTGAAGACCTCGCGGTGTCGCTCAAAGTGAGGGCCGGCGCGTTTTCTTTGCACGATGATAAACTCGTGCACGGCTCCCCCGCCAACAACTCCGACCGCCGCCGCGCCGGACTGACCATCCGCTACTCGAGCACCATCGTCAGATGCGACCTCTCTGTCAATCCGTACTTCAAAACGTATCTCTGTCGCGGCGTCGACACCTACAGGCACAACCCGGTTGGAATTGTGCCAACACAGGAATTCGGCCGACTGGACAGAAAGCACATCAGTGTGGAAGAAGCGGGCGTGGAGGCAGAGAAGAAGCTGGGGTTAGTACAATAGTGCCGAGGTCATGGAGTGGAGCTGGCGATTGGCAATTAGCTTTTAGCTTCCAGTCAAAGGCTAACCGCCAATAGCTAACAGCAATCAGCGCGCATTTCTTAGTTGATAGCTGACTGCCGACGGCTGACCGCTCACCATCCAGACACTACGACACGCTCTTATTCAAATAGTCGACCGCCCCCTGTGGATTTGGCGAATAGAAATCAGCGCCAATGTGAGCGCAAAAATCTTGTGTAATAGGGGCGCCGCCGATCAGTATCTTTGTGTCAGGATAAGCCTTCCGAATTGCCTTCACGCTGTTTTCCATGTTGGGCTTTGTTGTCGTCAGCAAGGCGGAAAGCCCGACAAAGCAGCCGGGGTTTTGAGCGATTGCGTCCAGAAACTTATTGGTCGGCACATCAACGCCGAGATCGATCACTTCAAATCCGCCGCCTTTGATAATCATGGACACAAGATTCTTTCCGATGTCGTGCATATCGCCGGCAACGGTGCCGATGACAAACTTGCCTTTGCGCTTCACCTCGCCGGATTCCAGAAACGGCTTGATATGTTTCATGACAGCGTTCATTGCTTCGGCAGATACAATGAGATTTGTCACAAACGCGGTCCCATCGCTGAACTCTTTTCCAACCCGCTCCATTCCCAACATACAACCTTCCAGCAAATCGATCGGTTGAACCCCGTTCTTCAGCGCGTCTGCAGCGATTTCATCGGCGCCATCCTGATCTTTCATGTCAGGTGGATACCAGAATGACTTGGATATTTTGCCTCGAGCAACGCACAGAGCAATTTTGTCAACAATTTCTTGCATGATCCTTCTCCCTAGTTTGTTACATCAAGTTTCGCTTCTTTTATGATCGTCGGAACAATACTTTCCCACATCGCCGGCATGAGATGAATACCCCGGACCCCCGTCATTTGTCTTAGCGTTTGAATAGTCTCAACGGCGATTTTAACGCCCTCTTCTTCGGGATCGCGCGCCTGGTGCATTCGCTGAACATACTTGTCTTGGATCCTGATGCCGGGCACTTCTTGCTTCATCCACAGTAACGTTTTTGCTGTTTTTACAGGCAGAACGCCGGCGAGAATTGCCGTTCTCTCATGAAGACCCATTTCGACGACTCGTTCCATCCATTTGGCGAAAAGTTCAAGGTCAAACACGGGCTGTGTTTGAATAAAATGCGCCCCGGCCTCAATCTTTTTATACAGGCGGATCAAGCGCATTTCGAACGGCTCGGCAAAAGGATTCGCTGCCGCGCCGATAAGAAATGCAGGGGCTTTCTTCATTTCATGGCCGGAAAGCAAGAACCCCTTGTTCATCGCGGAAACGGTGGCAACAAGCTGGATGGAATCGAGGTCAAACACCCCCTTTGCTTCGGGATGATCGCCAAATTTCTGATGGTCGCCTGTCAGGCACAGCACATTCCGGATGCCCAACGCAGCGGCGCCCATGAGATCGCTTTGAATCGCCAATCTGTTGCGGTCACGGCAGGTCATCTGTATAATCGGTTCAACGCCCTCTTCAAGCAATATCTTTGCCGAAGCGATACTCGACAGCCTGGCGACAGCTTTCTGGTTGTCGGTGATATTCACCGCATCCACGAAGCCCTTGAAGTGCTTTGATTTGTTCCGGATGACGTCGCCATCGCAGCTTTGCGGCGGGCCGATTTCTCCGCATACAACAAACTGGTTCGAGTCAATCTTTTCTTTCAACGTCATCGGAGATCAGTTCCTTCACTTTTTGTTTGTCATGACGAACAAGCCAGATTGGAGCATCAATTCGTTTTCTCCAAACATTCAGCCACGACGATGTGCCTTCAAGATTCCAATTATGGATCTTGCTAATTTTGTAGAGCAAGCTCATACGGCTTAAGAATCGTGACCGAAAATATATCTTGTACCATACGCACGTTCGCTCGGGATACACTTCGCACGATCCATCCTCGCCGGTTCCGCCGCACGGTCCATTGCGGAGCCGCTTCGGGCATCGCTGGCTGCAGATAAAAGCAGTCGACGAGAGCACGCACTCGCCGCAGTGTTGACAACCAAAAACGGGCACCTTTACAAGGTCTTCAAAAAGAAGCAGAAGACGTGAGAACTTCCGTTCTCGTGCCGTAATGGGAGGATGGTTTAGAGTAGCGAGATCTTTTGCCAAAAGTCATTCCTTGTATACAATGCGTTCACGGCGCTCGCTCTGTTGACGATCAGCGACACGTACGGCGCAGCTGCTACAAATTCAGCTTACAGCTTTGACATCGCGTGGATTCTCGGGCATTTCAGGAAAAATACTGCATCACCCTCATGATAGCCCCAACCCCCTCCAGCTTCAACACATCTCTGAGACATTGCATCGCTGGATCATCATCAGCTGGAAGTGAATATTTTCGGTGCACGGAACCAATGATAGTATTCAATCCCAGGGGCATTGCCATGGCCAGAAACGCACTTTCCAGCGGGCTTTTGACCGGGGAGCCGTCTGCCCGCTTTGAGGGAAGCATTGCTGTGAAGTTACTCAATCCAACCGACATACGCACATCAGAGAGATCATTATCCTGATGAATCAGCGCCATCGCGCCCATGAGCCGCCTGAAATCTCCTTTTGAATCGCTCCCGATTGGCATGATGCCTGGATCAAGAATAATGCGGTCGTTGGTAATCTCTTGTATGCGTTCCCGGGCGATCCTCACCATCGATTTCGCCGTTGCATGGATTTGTTCGGCCGTTGTGTTCAGGATGAATTCGCCCGACTGATCCATTCCTTCAGTGACAAGCAAAACGGGAATGAATGGCTGAATCGAGTATAAACCGAACATTTCCTGGCGTGCTTCAGAAATTGAATTCAGAATCGGTTCTTGATTTCCCGCACGCTCAGCACGATATGCTTCCAAGCCCGCGGCCGCAATTGCCGGATCGGGCGTGTCGATTGAAAGTGGCAGCGAAATATGCTCTTGAATTCTCTTCACGATTTCCGCCATGAAGCCTGGAGAACGGGACCCGACATTCACATCAATATAGGCAGCCCCCTTGTCGGCCTGCAACCGAGCCAGACTAACAATGCCCTCGATGTTGCGTTCTTCAAACAACGCATACGTGGATGGGACCGAATCGTTTATCGATTCACCAACAATAGTAAGACCGGGGATACTCATTTACAGAACTCCTTGAT
Source organism: Ignavibacteriales bacterium (assembly GCA_026390595.1). Classification (NCBI taxonomy): domain Bacteria; kingdom Pseudomonadati; phylum Ignavibacteriota; class Ignavibacteria; order Ignavibacteriales; species Ignavibacteriales bacterium. The sequence goes on along the minus strand of JAPLFQ010000005.1, from coordinate 134,091 downwards.
GAACCACCGAGAAACGCATCGGTGCGACGGTTGTGTGCGGTCCAGCGATGACATGTTCATGTAGAAATGGCGCAACAACGGATCAGAATTCTTCAGGATACAACAACGGTGCAATGGTAACCTTACTGCATTGTCGCAAAAAAATCAACACTTCGACTCGCAAATAACGCTCCCGCCTGCTTCGTGAATCAAAAAGGCGGGCAGGCGCTCAGAGCAAGTCACGGGTACCTAACCGCTAATAGTCAACAGCTAAGAGCGTTACCCGAACGCCGAATGATGATCTTGCTGGACTTGCATCAAACACGTGTTCTGCCTAACTTCTTCCACGAAAACGCACTTCTTGCAGCACAGCATGCACTCTCAACCAGGAAAAGCCATGAACAAGCTCGTTCTTGCCGTCGCCCTTCTTGCCTCCATTTCAATTTCCCGGGCCCAGACTCTCCAGCCGGATTGGGAAGACCCCGAGGTCGTTTCCATCAACCGCCTGCCGATGCGGGCATCGTACTTCCCGTTCGAATCTCTCAAAGCAGCTCAACAGGGAGACCAGTCGGCATCGTCGCGATTTCTCTCGCTCAACGGAATGTGGAAATTTTCATGGGTCGACCACCCCGGCAAAAGGCCCAAAGACTTCTACAAGCCCGGCTACGACGATTCACGCTGGGGACAATTCCCCGTTCCATCAAACTGGGAATTCAAGGGATATGGCACTCCCATCTACGTCAACATACCGTACGAATTCAGTCCGACCAATCCCCAGCCTCCCGATATTCCCGATTCCCTGAACCCCGTCGGAAGCTACCGGAAGGTTTTCACACTTCCCGACGGCTGGGATGGAATGCGGATCTATATCCATCTGGGCGGAGTCAAGTCTGTCTTCTACATCTGGGTGAACGGAGAAAAGGTCGGTTACAGCGAAGACAGCAAGCTCGAAGCGGAATTCGACATCACGCCGTACGTCAAGAAAGGTGAAAACCTTGTTGCGCTCGAAGTGTACCGATGGAGCGATGCCTCATTCCTCGAGTGTCAGGATTTCTGGAGGATCTCCGGCATCGAGCGGGATGTCTTTCTGTACGCGCGTCCGTTCGTGCATCTCTATGATGTTCGCGCCGTCACCGTACTCGATGACTCCTACAACGATGGGCTGTTCAATCTGGAATGCGAGTTGAGGAACACGGGAAGCACAGCAGCGAAGGGATATTCCTGTGTGGTGACGCTCCGGGATGCCGATGGCAGGACGATGCTCACCGACAGCAGGGCCTTTTCTCCGCTCGACGGAAAACCGTCCTCAACCATGGTTCGGATTTCCGGACGCGTCCCGACAGTTCGACAATGGTCGGCAGAAATCCCCTACCTTTATGCGCTCGACATTGTTCTTCAGAACGACAAGGGGATTGTTCAGGAAGCCATAAGAAAGAAAGTCGGATTCCGAACAGTCGAGGTCAAGGGGGCAGACCTCCTTGTCAACGGCAAGAGGATCTATGTCAAGGGAGTGAATCGCCACGAGCATGACCCGGTAACGATTCATGTGCTGAGCCGCGAACAGATGGAAAAAGATGTGCAGCTCATGAAGATGATGAACATCAACGCTGTGCGGACCTGTCACTATCCGAATAACCCCATCTGGTATGACCTGTGTGATGAGTATGGTATCTATCTGATCGACGAGGCGAACATTGAGTCGCACGGGATGGGCTACGATCTTGATAAGACGCTCGGGAACAATCCGCGCTGGCTCAAGGCGCACCTCGAACGCGCCAGCCGCATGGTTCTTCGCGACAAGAACCATGCATCAATCATAACCTGGTCGCTTGGCAACGAAGCTGGGAACGGTTCGAATTTCTATGAGTGTTACAAGTGGATCAAGGCGTACGACTCGACACGCCCCGTCCAGTATGAGCGCGCCGGGCTGGAGTGGAACACGGATATCTATTGCCCGATGTATCCGCATCCGAACTCTCTCATTCAATATTCACTGTCGAACCCAACGCGCCCGCTGATCATGTGCGAGTACGCGCACGCCATGGGAAACACACTGGGGAATTTCAGGGAATACTGGGAAATCATCGAGTCGTATCCGGCCCTTCAGGGAGGATTCATCTGGGACTGGGTTGACCAGGGGGTGTGGCTCGAAAAGAACGGAGTGAAGTTCTTTGGATACGGGGGCGATTGGGGTCCCCCCGGTACTCCGAGTGACAACAACTTCCTGTGCAATGGTCTTGTCCAGCCCGACAGGAGGCCGAATCCGCAGGCTTATGAAATGAAGAAGATGTATCAGAACATCAAGTTCCGCCTGCTGGACGCCCGGCGCGGTCTTGTGGAAGTGAAAAACGCGAACTTCTTCCGTGACCTCTCGAATTACACGCTGATCTGGACGCTGCTCGAGAACGGAAAGCAGGTTCAAAGCGGAGCGGTTCAATCAATCGACGCGTTTCCAGGGAAAAGCGTTGCGGTGAATCTTGGATTAAACCTGTCTCCTGCGGCCGGGGCGGAGTACTACCTGCAGCTTTCCGCAGTGACAAAAAAGGGTGAAGGCCTGGTGCCAGCCGGCCACGAACAGGCCAAAGAAGAGTTTTCTCTCGCGGGTCAGGCCTCGCCGGCGGCGTTCGTTGCCGACGGGACTCCTGTTACGGTGGATGAAACCAGTGGACGGGTCACTCTCAGCAACAGGAATTTTTCTCTCGAGTTCAACAAAACGTCTGGCCTCATTGAATCATACACTGTTCGGGGAAAGAAAATGTGGTCCCAGGGGCCGCGTCCAAACTTCTGGCGTCCGCCGAACGACAATGATTTCGGTGCCGGGTCACAGAAGACCATGGGTATCTGGAAGGATGTTGGAAAGGCGGAGCGTGCAAAGCGAGTCAGAGTCGATCGTGATGACCGGAATCCGAACGGATCAGTCCGCGTACGCGTGGAAACCCCGCTGCTGAAAAACGACGCGCTTGTGGTTGCGGAATACACCATTGACGGCCGGGGAGCGATAACGGTGAGCAACAGCTTCCATGCGTTGCGGGGAAAACATCCCAACCTCTTCAAAGTTGGAAGCCACCTGACGCTCCCGAAGGAGTTTGCAGCGATTCAGTGGTATGGCCGCGGACCGGACGAATCGTATTGGGACCGGAAGAGCTCGGCGCTTGTGGGGACATATGAGGGAGCGATCAAAGACCAGTATCATCCGTACGTCAGACCGCAGGAAAGCGGAAACAAAACCGATGTACGGTGGGCCAGGCTGAAACGAGGCGACGGTTCCGGATTCGAAATACAATTTGTCGACACCTATCTCAATGTGGAGGCACTTCCGTACAGCCCGGACCAGTTGTATCCCGGGGAAGCAAAGCGCCAGACACATTCGCTTGAGCTGAAACCCGATGAGTTCGTGCATCTCGACATTGATTATCAACAGATGGGTGTGGCGGGAATCGACAGCTGGTGGTCGCTGCCGCTGGAAAAGTATCGTCTGCCGTACCAGGATTACCGGTTTGGGTACAGGATTGTTCCGTTGTAGCAACCCAAACTTCAAGATTCGCTATTCGATATTCGACATAGGAAATTCCCAGGCGTTTTCTTCCGCTGTAAGCATTAGAATCAAGCATCGACATTCTCGCCTGGAGACGAAATGGCCGCATCGTCGGGGCGCGGCATGCCGTGCTCCGACCGTGCAGGCTCACCCAGGTGCAGTCTTCCCACAAGAGATTTCATAGTTTTGAAAATTTGTGGGATTTGCGTATATTTGAGTGAAGTCGTTGCGGGTGTAACTCAGTTGGTAGAGTGTCAGCTTCTTCGAAAATTACCCACGAACGAGTTGTGTGAGTGGCTGTAATTTTCAGAATCCCGACTTCCTGAGCGACGTTGAGCGAGTGCGTGCTTTCCAGCACGAGTCGAAGCGGAGTCGAAGGATCGTCGGGACCAAGCAGTAACCATTGCGTCACCCGCTCCCAAAACACACCGGGTTTGCGTTTCTTGCTAACCCTGATGTGTTTTGAGGATCCTGAGCGAGCACAGACGTTTTGTGTCGGTGCGAGACGAAGGATCTTCACACGCACAGGAGCCACCCGACAACCTTTCAGATCCCGCAGCCATGATCACACCTGAATGCGGGATTCTCAAAATGACGATGGGGTTAGCTTCTCTGTTTGAATCGTGGAGCTAACCCCAGTCATTTTGGAAGTTCGAACCTCGTCACCCGCTCCCAAAACACACAGGGTTAGCGTTTCTTGCTAACCCTGATGTGTTTTGAGGATCCTGAGCGAGCACCGACGCTTTGTCGGTGCGAGACGAAAGATCTTCACACGCACAGGAGCCACCCGATAACCTTTCAGATCCCGCAGCCATGATCACACCTAAGTGCGGGATTCTCAAAATCGCCTCGCCCCAACACTCCATCATTCCATTACCCGGCCATCCTTCTTCCCCAGCGTTCTCTTTACCTCCTTGCCCTACCAAGTAACTCCTTTCTTACCTATCTTTGCTCTGGTCGATCCCTCGGAAAGAATAATGTCCCCGCCCTCGACAAAATACGGAGGATGCCCATGTCCCGATTCCATTTGAATTGCTGTGTCCTTGCACTGCTCGTTTCTCTTAGCGGAGCTCAGGCCCAAATGAAGACCCCGGCCCCCACGCCCGACACGTACAACAAAGTCCGACAGCTTTTCCAAAATCCGCCGTCTGAGTTCAGAAGCGCGCCACTCTGGGTCTGGAACGACCAGATATCGCGGGGAGAGATCGATGAACAGCTCACCAACTTCAAAGCACGAGGCATCGGCGGCGTCTTCATCCATCCGAGGCCGGGACTCATTACCGAATATCTGTCGGATGAATGGTTCGCCCTCTGCCGTCATGCAGTCGACAAGGGGAAAAAACTTGGAATGAAGATCTGGATCTACGATGAAAACTCCTACCCGTCGGGATTCGCTGGAGGACACGTTCCCGCACAGATGCCTGACGCCGTGCGGAAGGGTCTGAGCATGAACCACGTCACCCGGCTTCCGTCAACGTGGACAGCCGAGCCGTACCTCGTCCTTCAGAAATCCGGATCGGCATTTATCGATATTTCGAAGGATCTGAAATCGAAAATCTTTGGCGCAGGAGACTATTACATCTTCACGGTCGTTTCGCAGGCGCCGAATCCGTGGTACGGCGGATTCACCTATGTCGATGTAATGCGGCGGGAGGTAACGGAGAAGTTCATCGACGTCACCATGAACGCCTACAAGCGATCATTGGGGAAGGAATTTGGCAAAACCGTTCCCGGCGTCTTTCAGGATGAGGCCGAAATCAGTCCGGCAGGCGTTCCCGGTATGCCGTCGGTCAATTATACACCGGCCCTGTTTGAGGCGTTCGAATCGAAATGGAAGTACGACCTCCGCCTGAATCTCCCTTCGCTCTATGAGGATGTCGGTGACTGGCGGCGCGTCCGGCACAATTTCTATTCGACTATACTCAACCTTTTCATCAACGGCTGGGCTAAACCGTACTTCGATTACTGCACAAAGAACAACCTCGCGTTCACCGGTCACTACTGGGAACATGAATGGCCCCGCCCAGTCGTGAATCCGGATAATCTGGCATTTGCCGCGTATTCCCACATGCCGGGAATCGACATCCTGATGAACGAGTTCCGCATGGATACACACGCCCAGTTCGGCAACGCCAGGGCGGTCAGGGAGATCCGTAGCTCGGCAAACCAGACAGGGATGCTTCGGACAATGTCAGAGACGTTCGGTGCAGGCGGATGGGATATGACGTTCTTCGATCAAAAGCGAATCGCCGACTGGGAATATGTGCTCGGCGTGAACTTCATCAATCAACACCTTTCCTACATGACCATCAAGGGAGCCCGCAAGACCGACCACCCCCTTTCGTTCTCGTACCATGAGCCGTGGTGGAGCAACTACAACGTTCTGGCAGACTATTACGGCCGGCTCTCCGTCGCGACATCACTCGGAGCACAGCAGAACAGCATCCTTGTCATCGAGCCAACAACAACTGCCTGGATGCATTATGCCGCGAAGGGGGGCCGGGGACGATTTGAAGACATTGAAAAGGGATTCCAGGGCTTCGTCAACAGCCTGGAAGCAGCGCAGATCGAATACGATCTTGGAAGTGAACAAACGATCCGTGAACTCGCGAACGTAGTGAAGGATCGCTTCATTCTTGGAAAGCGGGCGTACAATCTTGTCATCCTGCCTCCGACGCTGGAAAATCTCGATCACACAACCTTCAAATTGCTGGACGAGTTTCTTAACTCCGGAGGAAAGGTTCTGTGTTACGGGAATCCCCCCGCATTTCTCGATGGCGTGCAGTCGGACCTGATCGCGAAGTCGGCCCGGAGCCATCCGGAGAATTGGACAACGGTTTTGGATGCCGGGGATTGTTCGTCGATCGAACGGCTGTCGCCCTTGGGAATTTCATTCAACGTGACAGCTCCAACCGATCCATCGCAGCAGCTTCTGTTCCACCACAGGCGCACGTTCAAAGATTTCGAGCTGGTTCTTCTCGTCAACACCAGTGACAAAACTCCGGTGGCTGGGAGCATTACCCTTCAGGGGCGTTCGTGCGAAGAATGGGATGCTTTTGGAGGTGCCACGAAGCCATATCCATTCCAAGTCGAGAAAGGAACCGTGAAGGTTGAGTTTTCGATCCCCCGCGCCGGGAGCCTGCTTCTGTGCTTCCGCCCGACCGATGCGAAATCACCCGGCAGGGCAACAACCGAACGGACCACGATTTTGGCTCTATCCGGTTCCGAAATCAGGCGGCTTGCCAAGAATGTCCTGACGCTCGACTATTGCGATCTCACTTTGAATGGAAAGACGGGGAAGGATCTGTACTTTTATGATGCTCAGACAAAGGTGTTCCAGGCCCACGGTCTGTCGGTAAATCCCTGGGATCATGCAGTTCAGTACAAGAAGAATATCGTCGAAAAGAACACATTTGGGAAACAGACAGGGTTTGAGGCCTCGTTCTCGTTCTCGGTGCAGAGCGGCACCAGGTTGGAGGGACTCAATGCAGTGATCGAGCGGCCGGAGCTTTATCAGGTTTCAATTAACGGCGTCCGGATAGAGCCGGTGAAAAACAAATGGTGGCTCGATAAGGCGTTCGGGGTTTTCAATATCGAAATGAATGTGATTGAAGGGGAAAATCAGATTGTTCTGAAATCCTCGCCGTTCACAATTCACACCGAACTCCAGCCGGTCTTCATCCTCGGGGATTTTGCGCTCGAGGTGCGGGAGAAGGGATTCGCCATTGCTCCTGCTGTCCAGATGAAGCTTGGGAGCTGGGTTCAGCAGGGAATGCCGTTCTATGCAGAGAAGGTCGGGTACTCAAGAAAGATACGAGTCTCAGACAATGATCTAAGCGGTAGCAAGATTATGATTCGTCTCGGCATTTGGACCGGCGTTGTTGCGGAAGTTGAAGTGAACGGCAAGAAGGCGGGAGTAATCGCATTCGATCCGTTTGAGCTCGATGTCACAAAGCATCTGAAGCCTGGAATCAACGATGTATCGGTGATAGTATGCGGTTCGCTGAAGAACACACTCGGTCCGCATCACAACGATCCACAGCTCGGTCGTGCCTGGCCGGGAGCATTTCAGCAAGGGGCAAAAGACGGACATCCCGCCGGCTCAAGATACAGCGTTGTGGGATATGGGCTGATGGAGGATTTTAAGGTGGAAGCACAAAGAGAATAGCGTACCCGTCTGCCACGATGGTACAGACTTTCACTAATAATGATCTGGGGCGAGTCTCGTGCTTCATCTGCATTTTCCGCGTGCTAATCCGAGGAGGTTGAAAAGATATGGATATCCAATTCTTCAGCAACCGACAACGGCCAGTAATAACCCTGTTGTTCGTGGCGCTAATGCTTGGGGGCGCCCCTGAGAATTTTTCAGCCGGACAGGTTAATCCTGAAGTACAAACAGATCCCCGTTCAATAGAATCGCTTCTTAAGGCGTTCTACGAATCTCTTTCCTTCCCCGAGGGGAAATCGCCGGACTGGGACCGTTGGCGGAGCCTCTTCGCCTCTGCGATCAGCCCCTGCATCCGGATCGCCGGCGACAGCGTGATGCAAATAGACAGAGAACGTTTCATCGCGTTCTTCGGGGGGAGAATCAAGAATGGGACGCTCAGAAGTTTCCGCGAAAAGGAAATCGGGAGAACCGGGGAATACTATGGAAGGCTGGCGCAGATTTTCAGCGCCTATCAAAAAGAGATGAACCTGGCCGATGGAGGGAAACCAATCCGCGGGATTAACAGCTTTCACCTCCTTTTCAAGGACAACCGGTGGTGGATCACGTCGGTGACGTGGCAGGACGAGTCCCCCGACAATGTGATTCCGGAGAAATACCTGAAGCAACCCTGACAGAATGATCTGCATGGTGTTGCGCGCTGTTGTTGTCGACGTTGAATTCAACGTCGACACATGGACGCAGGGTGCGTGGCATCTACCCGGATCTTGCTTGCCAAACCTGTTGTCCCTTCTCCGATTTCTTCCTATCGTGAGTGGTAGAAACCACCTCGTCGCGCGAACAAAACAATGGGTTTATGCAAGATCTGGGAATCGAATCGATACTCCGTGTGTTGCCGGGCATCATACTTGGGCTGACGTTCCATGAATATGCCCACACGCTTGTCGCGCTCCGGTTAGGCGACGATACTGCGCAGCAAGCCGGGAGGCTGACCCTCAATCCGCTGAAGCATATTGACCCGATAGGATTCATTTTTCTTCTCGTGGCAGGATTCGGTTGGGCCAAGCCTGTGCTTATCGATCCCAGCAAACTCCGCCATCCACGGAGGGACGATATACTCATCGCCCTGGCTGGGCCGGTTTCCAATCTTCTCTTCGCTGTGTTTATTGCTCTTCTCCTGAAGATGACGCTATCGCTTTTCCCGTACGCTGGAGAGCCCCTCTACCAGGAAATCCTGACCGTAGGCATTGCAGCTCTCTATGTAAATCTGGGGTTGTTCATTTTCAATCTTCTCCCGCTCCCCCCACTCGATGGATCTCACCTCATTGTGAACCTCATCCCGGCGAAAAGCCTGGCTATGGCTCAAATCTTCTTCAAGTATGGGGCGTATGTGTTTCTCGCGATTATCGTGCTCGAACGCGTCGCGCACATCAACCTCCTGCCCATTGGCATTCTCGTTGACTTCATCGCGAAGCGGATGTTCGGCCTTCTGGGTTTGTTCCAGAGCTGACCAAACATACATCGAAAAGATTTGCCACGGATGACACAGAAACACAACGGATCGTCACGGAGGTCTATTCCGTGTAAATCCGTACCATCCGTGCCTTTCCGTGGTGATCTTTTCCCGAGGCGAGCTCGAACGGTTTTTCATTCACCGGAATTCGTTCAATACTCGAAATAGCGAAGAACGAATCATGGACTGAAAGGTCACGAAGGCCCGAAGAATGCTTGCTAAGAGACGGCCAAAATCGGTATCTTGTAGTTGCCACGCCCCGGGATGGAGGATTGTGCGGTGAATGATCAGTGGTAACCGAACATCTGCCTTACAAAATCGGAGCTCCCATGAAACGAATTCTTACTCTCGCGTGTGTCCTTTCTTTTGCTGTGACCTCTCTGTTTTCTCAGGCGTCAACCCTCGATGGAGTGTGGAATCTGATGCGAGACAGGGGGACGTATCTCGACTATTTCCGGTCGCTCGCGGTCGAGTTCTCTACCAAGAACAACGAGCTGTCAATCAAGCGATCATTCGGACCGAAGAGACCACACCAGGACCAGATGGTACTCAAGACGGGCGGAACAGTGAACGAAGTGAAAATCACCGATCCGACAATTCCGACAGCGCTCTTCCAGGCTCTGCAATATCAGGTGGGAAAGACAAAGAAAGTCACCGCCGAACTGAAGAACGGAAACGCCATCATCATAACGGAACAGTATGATGCGCTGGGCTCGCAGGGATCGAAACCAGCCAACGTCCGGTACGTGTACGAGTTGACGGGCGACAAGAACATCATGACGTGCCGGATTGAACGCAACTCCCGAACGGGAGATGACGCAATAACGTTCTGGTTCAAGAAGGCCGGTTACAACAACGCGTATGTTTACCAGATGGCCGATGACTGGGACATTTTCTCGAAGCTTCCTGAACAGGCCTGCCTCATCTCCATCCAGGGCATTGTCAATGAAAACAAACCGAACCTCTACTTCCTCTACGGTCCGCAGTTTCCATTCAACTACACCGAAGAGCTCTACACCTATCTCGAAAAAAAGCGCAACTTCACATTTACCAGACTCGGTTCGCTGGAACAGACCATCAACGTCTTCAAAGATTCGTTCAAGGGGTATATCGTCTGGGATAAGAAGGAGCGGACCTCACTGATCGTTGCCTACACGCTCGCGGGACTGGAAAAAGGGATCGTCATTACAGAGGAACTGATCCCGCTTGCGAAGAAGTACGGCCTGAAAGAGATTGATGATTTCCGAGGCAGGTTCAGCGGCTGGTCGGATTTCAAGATCTACACGTGGGCGAAAGAAAAATACTGGAGCCGCTGCAACAAGGAGCTCATCATCTGGCTCGGCGGTCCGCATGGCACGACGGTGATGCCGAACGTTGCCGACTACGGCATGATGGAGAAAGTGTTCTTCAACGACCTTTCCGCCCGGGCGACGGATACGCTGGAGTACGGACTGACGCAACAGCTTCTTTCGGAGATCAAGCCCCTGGGACGGGTGATGGGGTGGCACTCATACAAGAAAGATATGGAAGAGGAATGGGTCACCGTAACGTCGTCGCATGCGCTCACCGTTGACGGCCTGAACAGTCTGCCAAACACAAGTTTTCTCTACAAGGTCCCCGCATCACCGGGATTCAAATACACCAATCACCACAACATCAAACCGGGGGTGAAGTACGTGCCGGAGAAGAAGACGTATATCGGCCTGGTCCAGACGGATGGCCTGGGGCTTGGTGCCTGGGTCCGGCCGGGAAGAGGATCGATCCCCTTCGCGTGGGAAGTGTGCCCGAACTTCATCTGGCTCTCGCCTGCGATGATGGAATACTATTATACACAGGCAACGCCGAACGACTATTTCATAGGGGCCCTTTCGGGTTCGGGGTACATGTATCCGAAGGCGTTTCCGAAGCAATGGCTGCCGAAGGAAATCGAAAAAGCACACACGATGATGAAGGATCTCGACCTGAATGTGTACGAGATCATGGACTATTCCGGCGAGAAGACAGAAGCGGCGGAAAACAACCTGACGAAAGAGATCGTCGACGCGTACTACAAGGGAATGCCGGATGCGATCGGTTTCCTGAATGGGTACTACGCTTCCGAGACGTTTTCGGTGCGGAACAAGGTGCCGTTCGTGTCGTACGACTACTATCTCCCAGCGGATAAGCCGGAAGCGGAAGTTGCAGCGGACCTCAAGGAACTGGCGGTCATCAATTCCGATCGGCCGTACTTCATGTTGATACACGTGCGGGAGAACAGCGATGTGGCCAGGGTAAAATCGATCACTGACAGGCTTGGCAGTGGGTTCGAGATTGTTCCGCTGGACATCTTCCTGAAGATGGCCGGTGAGAATACAACGTTTAAGGAGCGGTATCTGGATAAGAAATAGCGCGGAAGAACGAAACGGCGGAACCCGTTGGGGCGGATAACTATCCGCCCTTGCAGTGCCCGCCGTTTCGTTTCCCGGCGCTCTACCGCTTCCGGTTGCGGAGAGCTTTCACTTAGTAACATCCCCACAATTTCCCGCCAATTCATCGATCGCCTTCATGAAAAAAAGAACACCCATCATCCTCTCTGCCCTGCTACTGTTCGCATTGAACGCGCATGGCCAGGTCAACAAGCCGTCGCGGCACACAAAGGTCAAACTGATATATTCATCCGATATCTATTTTCCCCCGGATGATCCTGATGACTATTTCGATTTGGCGACGCTGTTCGCCATGCCGGAGATTGAAGTTGCAGGCGTCATACTCGATCAACAACTGTACGACAGGCGCCCGAAGAGCGAGGGAACCGGCGTTGTTCCATTGCAGCAAATCTTTGAAATCTCGGGGCGTAGAGCACCCCACGCCATCGGCCTTCGCGCTGCGTTGAGAAGCATTGATGATAAGGGACTCGACCAACCCGACTCATGTCAGAAGGGAGTAGAAATGATACTGGACCTTCTGAGAAAGACGAAGGGAGAGGCCGTACTCCTGACGGTCGGGACGGAGCGTGACATCGCCGCGGCATTCAACCGGGATCCCGGACTCTTTCGCAAAAAGGTTTCGAGGATTTATCTGAACGCAGGGATCTATGGATTTCCGGAAGGGCGCATCGACGTAAACTTGCTCAAGGACCGGAACGCGTTCATTGCCATCATGAAATCCGGCTTGCCGGTCCACTGGGCTCCATGTTTTGGCGAAAACAACTACGAGACGTACTGGCAGGCAGATCAGGGAAAGGTCCTCGCATCCGCCACATGGAGAGTGCAGAACTATTTCCTCTACGCGTTTTCGAAAGGTACAGGGAAGATTGGACAGGCGGCGGGTCAGGTCATTGCTGACCCGCTCGAGTTCCTGAAGCGGCCGCTGGACCTTGAGGAACTGGGAAAAGTGTACCGCTCATCCCGCAACATGTGGTCTACCGCTTCAATCCTGGACGCCGCCGGTTTGAAGATTTACGCGAACAAGCAGGGCGAGTACACCGCCTCGCGCCGACCTGCCGGCAAGTTTACCCGGGAAGTCAAGCCGTATTCTTTCTGCAGGATCAAAGTGTTTATTGACGACCAGGGGCGCGTGCATCCCGCAAAGCCCGGCAACCTAGATGTCTTCGTCTTTCACAAGAACGATCCTGAGCAATATCGAAATTCATTGGAAAGCGTACTGAGGCAAAAGTTTGGAGGATTGTGAGGGCGGCCCCGCCAACCGAGAGAATTGAGATCAAGTTCTAAACCAAAAGAGAGCTCGACGATGCCGAAAGAACAACACTATACAAGAAAGATATCCGCGGAGGAGGCAAAAAAGGGATATATCTTCGTTCTGAAAGACAAGCTTTCATGCTTCCCGTCGACTGGAAAATCCTTCACCCTGTGTGAACAGGGGCAAGGGAAAAAGGTCATTGTGCAATCATATCACTGCACCTGCCGCGGTCCGGAGTTACCCCACGAACATTACTTCATTCGATGGGACGGTGTTCGGTTGGGCGAGAGAGTTACAATCACAAAGGACAAGAAGGTCGCTGAGAGGTACAACCTTACGTCAAAGAGGTAGCAGGGGGTAAATCCGAACGCTTGTGCGACCACCAATCATGCCGGCATGATGTGCGATCGATCCTGATGGATTTCCGGCTGAAAGCGTCTTTGGCCGAAGACGACCCCTGAAGAAGGACACGTTCCAGGCGGCAGCTTCCACAAAACCACATCACAATCGCAGACTATCACGACCATGGAAAGAGAAGCTGAAATCGTGTTGGCCGGCATCAAGCTCGCCTGCAAACACTGCAACCACGATCGGTTCAACATCCGCAATGCGTTGTTGAACACAAAAGCACTTACATTCTTCGAGTCTGATTGGCTCGCCAACAGCGCGGAGGTGTTTGTGTGTGCCCGTTGCGGTTTTCTCCATTGGGTCCTGCCGCCGGATCCGGGGGCGATTGAGAAGAAAGAGGGGTGAAGCGTGGCATGCTCTTTCCCTTCACACCCCGGGTGAAGAGAAGTGCGCCGCTACCCAGGAGAGCATCAGAGGCTCTCCAAAACCGATTGCCGAAGGATGAAGCTTGCGCCGGGGTGATACTCATTTGGGGACAACTTCTGCGACCCCACCGCGAGATACATCTTGTAACTTCGTCCAGAGTTTGTTAGGTTACAGTCGCTGCACCGGAACTCTCATCATCAACATCCGCGAAAGGTTACAGCATGGCCCAGACACTCAAGCCGAAACCAAAATCCAAGAAGACAAGCGCTCCGGTTTTGACAGCGATCACGGTTGTGACCAAAGTCGAAAAAGGATATCATGCAGGAAGCGTTCTCGTGACCACGAACCAACTGCATTTCAAGAATGGATTATTGGATAAAGTCGACCTCGAACGCCGATACGCAGTTGACGTGTCGTAAGCCGCTCTTGTGACGCTCGCAGCAATCGATTGAGAACGTCCCTCCGAATGGTGTTCAACACACAGGCTGGTTTTGTCAGCGATGTCGCAAGCAACGTCGCTCAGTAAGACACAGCCGCGAGATTTCACGCACCCCAATGAGAAATCCGGGCTCTGCCCAGTGAAACCTGGAAGAGGCCGGGCTTTTGGCGCGAGGGTGCGTTGTACCGTCCATAACCCAGGTAGCTCATTTGAATAGCAGCCTTTCAACATGCGTCCTCGGCAGCTCGAGCGCTGGGAATTCCACGCTCGTGTGGAATTCCGGGACGGCGATACTTGTCGATTGTGGTTTCAGTCCGGCGTATATCTCAAGCCAGTTGCAAAGGCTGGGACTGAGCATCCGGGACCTCGACGGAGTCTTTATTACCCACATCCACGGTGATCATGTGAATGAGTGGACCGTCAAGAAACTCGTTGATGAATATGTTCCAATCTACTGTCCTTCTGCAATCGAATCCCATCTTCAAAACAAGTATCGCGGAGTCGCGCGGGCTTCGCGCCAAAACCTTCTCAAGCCAATAAGGGATTCAGAAATCGAGTTGAATGGATTTGTTGTCCGCCCCTTCCAGGTGCCGCACGATTCAGACGGCGGGTGTTTCGGATACAGCATCGTCCATGGCGTTGACGGACGCAAGAAAAAGGTCAGCGTTACGACGGACATTGCCTTCCCAACTCAATCGGTCACGAATCACATCGCCGACTCCGACGTCATCGTCATTGAATCGAACTATGACGTGGAAATGCTCGAAAAGTCAGCCCGGCCGGATTGGCTGAAGCGCCGTATCCGCGAGGATGGGCACCTTTCCAACGACCAATGCGGTGAATCGCTGTTGCAGATCATGGATCAGTCACAGACCCTTCCCAAGAGCATCGCCCTGGCTCACATCAGTCAGGAATGCAATACGAACGCGCTTGCACTCGAATGCACGATCGCTGCGCTCGACGGGCAGGGCGTCAGCGGCATCAGCGTTTTTGAAACGCATCCCGACAGGCCGGGGTGCACGATCACGGTTTGAGCAGTCTTCCGGGGGCAAGCAGCGATTTGTCGGCGCGCGACAAACCAGAAAGCATCCCATGAAACCCTTTTCGCCTTTCCTCTCTAAATCTAAATACCTCAACGGCCTCCAATGCCAGAAGCTTCTCTGGTATTATTACAACGCCAAAGACCAGATCCCGTCGTTCGACGCGCAAACACAGGCGATATTCGATCAGGGACATCTTGTCGGCGACCTGGCGAAGCAGCTGTATCCTGGCGGAATCGAGATAGCCAAAGGTGAGCGCGACTTCGGGAAGATACTCGAACTGTCGAAGGAAGCTCTTCGCCAACGCAAGCCCTTGTTTGAACCAGCGTTCAAGTCGGGAAATGCGTACGCCCGTGCCGACATTCTAAACCCTCTCGGCAAGAACGATTGGGAAATCATCGAAGTAAAGAGCTCAACAGAAGTCAAAGATGTCAATCTGCACGATCTTGCCCTGCAGCGCTACGCGTATGAAGGAGCCGGACTTTCGATAACGAAATGCTTCATACTTCATATTAACAATGAGTATATCCGGCAAGGCGAAGTTGAGCCGAAGAAACTCTTCATGAAAACGGAAGTGACGAACGAGGTCGACGACCTGATGAGAGGTGTCCCTTCCAACCTGCGGACAATGGTCGATGTGATCCGCCAGAAACAACATCCAGAAATCAACATCGGTCCGCATTGCAGCGATCCCTACGGCTGTCCGCTTCAGGAGCTGTGTTGGAAATTCCTGCCGGAACATAATCCGCTTACGCTCTACTACTTCAAGAAGGAAAAGGCCTTTGAGTTGATCCACGACGGCCATCTTGATATTCTTGAACTGCCGTCGTCGGTAACGCTTGGCGACAAACAGCAAATCCAGGTGGAAGCGTTGCGGACCCGGGAACCGCACATCGACAAAGAAGGGATAAGCGATTTTCTGGAACAGCTCGTATATCCGCTTTGCTATCTGGACTTTGAAACGTTTGGAACTGCGGTGCCGCTCTACGACGACGTCCGGCCGTACGAACACATCCCGTTTCAGTTTTCCCTGCACATCGTCGACTCGGATGGGAAGAAACCAAGGCATGAGAGCTTTCTTGCCGGCGGCGCGGAAGATCCAAGGCCGGAAATCCTGAAGATGCTTAAGAAGCTGCTGGGGGCGAAGGGGTCGATTGTGGCATATAACGCACCGTTCGAGAAGGACAAACTGAAGAAAGCATGTGACGTCTTTGCGGAGTACGAGAAATGGTATCAGTCGATAGAACGGCGTTTTGTGGATTTGCTTACACCGTTCAAATCATTCCATTATTATCACCCCGATCAGGGCGGCAGCGCGTCGATGAAGGCGGTGCTGCCGGCGTTGACGGGGAAGAGCTATGCGGGGTTGGAGATAGCGGAAGGGAGCACGGCGAGCAATGAATATGTGCGGGTGACATACGGCGATGTCGATGAAAAGGATCGCCAGAAGGTGAGGGACCAGCTCGAAAAGTACTGCGCGCTGGATACGGAGGGAATGATTTGGATCGTGGATGAGCTGCAGAACCTTGCGCGGTGAGATCATCAATCGCACAGGGGCTGTTTGGGCGCTGCGAATATTCGATCTCGAAGGCCAAAAGCTCAAAAATCGGTCTGAGAGATGGACGAACAAAGCTCCAACAACAGAAGACCCCCGAATTACCCTGGTATAGGCGGATGAGCAAAGGTTGACTCCCTCCAATGGAGTGGGTACATTGAAGCGTGGGTTTTCAGGCGAAATGACAGACAACAGCAATCCGGAACCAAAGTTAAGCTGCCAAACTTCGCAGTCCACAGAACAGTCGCAAATACCGGTGCCGTTGCTTCAAACGATCACGTTGCACATTCTCTTCAGGACACACCATGAGACAAAGACTCTGGATCATGCTCGGTCTGCTGATTCTGGGCACGCTCTTCATCTCTCTCCCCCTGCTGGGGCAAGCCACAAAGCCCGACTTCGTGCTGAGCGGCAAATACGATGGGGGGAAGGTGTATCTCAAATGGACGGGGCTTCCGGGGGATTCTGTCCGGATGAATTACATCTACCGCGGAATCAGCGGCACAATGACGCCGGTTGTGAGACTCGACTCCACAACGAAATTCGAATTCGTGGACCAATCGCCCCCGAAGGTCGCCCTCCCGCTCACGTACTCTGTCGGCGCGCTCATGAAGAACGGCACGTTCCGTTCGAGCAATACCGTCGAGGTACGTCCGGTTGAGAGCGTCATCATCACATCGATTCCCAGAGAAACCGGAGCGATCAACACGCCATATACATATCAGGTTATCGCAGTGTCGACAGACGCGGGCGCAACGCTGCAATACGCGCTCTCAGCGAAGCCTGAGCGAATGACGATCGATTCCGCCCGCGGACTTATTCAATGGACACCGACACAACGGGGTTTCTTCAAAACCTCTGTGGTTGTTACTTCGTCCAAAGGGGCGCGCGCCGAGCAAACGTTTACCATCACCATCAGCGGTCCAGCCGGGACGGTGAGCGGTCTCATCACGGATCTGCTCGGGAAGCCGGTCGCAAACGTGGCGGTTCTTCTGATGCCAAGAACCGCAGCACTGACACCACAGTACAAAGGATATACCGATCCGCTTGGAAAATACATGGTTGCCGGTGTTGATTCCGGCACCTACTTCGCGCGCGCCATACCGACCTCAGGCAACTTCATGGAGCAGTGGTTCGACGGTGTCACAGTGCAGGAACGCGCAACACCGATTCTTGTGAAACCGAATATCACGTCGACGGTCAATTTCGTGCTGGGCGCGAAAAATGACGTCGTTCAGATTACTTCAAGACCCCTTGAATCAGCGGCGCCAAACGTTCCCTACTCCTACCAGGTAACAGCGACTTCATCAGATCCAGCCGCCATGCTGAAGTATCAACTAAGCGTCAGGCCGGACGGCATGAACATCGACTCCGTGAGGGGGCTCATCTCATGGCTTCCCGCGGCAAAGGGGAGCTTCAAAGTAGCGATCGTTGTCGTTTCATCGAAAGGGGGACGCGCGGAACAATCCTTTGGAATCACGGTCAGTGGACCCGGCGGCTCGGTTGCAGGGAGTGTAAGAGACACACTGAACAAACCGGTTGCCGGAGTGTACATCCAGTTGTATCAGGCAAACGGGACTCAGGCGTCCGATCTCAAGATCATCTCCGATGCGGCCGGCGCCTTTATTTTCGCGCGAGTGGACTCCGGGAAGTACTTTGCCAGGGCAATCCCGACGAGAGGAGATTTCGGCGAACAATGGTACAACGGCGCGCTGACGCTCGACAAAGCAACGCCCGTCGTTGTTCTGCCAAACACAGTGACGACCGTGAATTTCACTCTGAAGGTAAAAGCGATCCCGCCGCAATTTTCGGTGAGCGGAACAGCCCTTGACGAGACGAAGAAAGTGATGCGCGAAGCGACAGTGGTGTTCACGTCGACCATGCTGACGACCGTCAACCCGACCAGCAGCATCATAAGTCCTGAAGCCGTTTACAAAGTGCGCGCCGACTCAACGGGCAAGTACGCCATCAAGCTTCCTCAGAGCACGTATACCGTGATGGCAACGGCGCCCGGATTTGTCACGATGTTTTTCGACGGCAAGCCCGATGTGTTGACCGCCACTCCTCTCAAACTCAGCCGGGATACTTCTGGTATCAATTTCACACTGAAATCCATCAGTTCGATTGCGACAGGGAAGATCAGCGGGAGTGTCATAGACTCAGCCACCAAAGCCGGACTCCGTTCCAAGGTCATTGCCTATCGCGTTCAAGGGGCAAAGATCTATTTGGATGGACTAGGAGTGTATCCCGCCGAGGCGGATTCAACAGGGAAGTACACCATCGCCAATTTGCTGCCGGGGGACTACATCGTTCTTGCCCTGCCGTTGGGACCGTACGCACCGACGTACTACAGCCTGAACGGATCAACCACGAATTGGGAACGAGCCACAAAAATCGGCATCAACGGCAACTCTGTCACGGGTATCACAATCAGCGCGAAGCCGTTGGTGAGAAGGGTCCCGGGATACAATTCCATTTCCGGCTTGGTTTCAATAAGCGGAATGCCCGGGGATGGGGTGCAATCGGGCAATGCGGCAGGAGCAATTGTGTATGCCCTTCTAAACCCGGATGATGTTGCGGGATTTGGCATCACGGACGAAACGGGGAAGTTCTTCATCGAAGAACTGGCACCGGGTTCGTACACGTTGGTGGTGGACAAAGTGAATTTTGTTTCGGGCGCTTCAGCGAAAGCAAATTCGGTTTTCAATACCGTTGTCGGTGAAGCCTCTCCCTCTGCGACAGCATCCTTAACGCTGTCGCCCTTATTGCTGACGGCCGTTGAGGAGAAAACAAGCCACCCGGAAGAATTCGTCCTGGAGCAGAATTATCCCAACCCGTTCAATCCGTCGACAGCTATTAAATATCAGCTCGCAGCAAGCAGCTTCGTGACCCTCAGAGTTTATGACATGCTCGGCCGCGACGTTGCCACAGTTATCAACAGAATGGAAACATCGGGAATCCACACCGCGATGTGGGATGGGAAGGACGATCGCGGAGAATCGGTCGCATCCGGGATCTATTTGTATCAGCTTCGGGTTGGGCATTCGGTGATGACGAGAAAGATGCTTCTTCTCAGATAAGACCGGATGTTGCGATCGCGCCCAACGACGATTCATGAATACGTCGATCTGGCGTGTTTTCTGATCGGGTACATAAAAATCCCCTTTGTCCAAAGGGGATTTTTTGTTTTCGGATGGCCACGCGAACGATGGCCGCCAATACAATTAACGTTCTTTGAGAGGGGTGCAACGAGGTCAACAGCCTGCTACTGAACCTTCGCACCCTCCGTGACGGCATTCTTCACAAATTCATCTCCTGGCGGCGCCTCGCCGAGCGTGAGTGCTTTGTAAAACGCGTTCATCAGCTGCGTTGTGATTGCAGCCCCGGCAATATTCATTTGCGCATCAGGCTCCGATGATGCCACAAAAACAAATATGAGCGTTACCCTCCCTTTCAAAGAATCGGCAATTGCATAGTTTGTTCCATCAAGTGCTTTGAGTGGGATGGCAGGCACCTGCTTTCCCAGAAGCGTATAAAACTTGTCTTCGCTGCTGCCAAAACTGATGAGCGCTTTGGGCTTCTTTGCTTCATTGTCGCGTCCGAGATCAGTTTGCCATGGACTGGATTTGTCAACCGTAATAGCCTCCTTGCCGTCCAGATTGAGCAAAACCTCTTCTACGACCTTCGAGAAGAGCCGTGGGTCGATCATCATCGCCTGGTTGATGGCCCGGATAGTTCCTTTCCTGTCGACAAGGAGCATGCTGAAGGGGTTGGCGTTCAATTCCAGAAGTGAATCGGCACAGGTGAAGAACTTCTTACCGGTCGTGCTCTTGCCGTTCAGCGCGATGTCGAACATGCTCTGTTCCTTTAGCTTCTTGTACGTAGGATCGGCGATCACGGGGAAGAGGAGTTCGATTTTCATCTTCTCTTTGAAAACCTCTTTCAGCACGTTGTTCGCGGTTGCCAGATCCTCTGACTGAGCGATGCCGAGCACGTTGAGCTTCGGAATAGGATTGCTGCTGAAGCGTTCGACCGATTGCGCTGGCAGCAGTGATGAGAGGCAGCAAATCAGACAGGTAATGCACATGAAACGTGATTTCATGGGAAGATCTCCTTTCGGTAATGTGACGAAGGGCTCAATTCCGGGCTTCAGGATGATTGTGAATATTCGATGGAGCGCGCGGTGCGAGGTTGGATACACTGTAAACTTAGTTCAACGTCAGGTCATAATCAACCGAACGGGGCCCGGGGGGCTGCGCCAAGGTGCACACTTTGGCCGGAAGGTTCCCGTGTCTTCAGACGGAGAGGAGGGACGAGAATAGAGAAGCACCACGATCAGTAAAAATTGATTATTTTGTCATTCAGAAGCTCAGATGTGTTGCCCCGAGGGTTCGTTCTCGAATAGACACCAAACACAGAGCTCTTGCAGCGGCGATCAATCGTACATCAAAGGCGCTCTTCCATAAGACACGATGGACACAGGACAAGCGACCAAAGACCAGCCGAACAATCCTCTCCACGGCAAAACACTGGAGATGATCCTGCATCATCTGGTTGATCAATACGGCTGGAAAGAACTGGGACTGAGAATCAAGATCCGATGCTTCATTGAAAATCCGAGCATCCGGTCAAGCCTGAAGTTTCTTCGCAAGACACCATGGGCGAGAAAAAAGGTTGAGAGCCTCTATCTTGAGAGCATTGAGAAGTGATTCTCTTCCAACATGTTGACAGTCGTGCTGAGCGGGTGAGCAATGATTCCATCGCCACCCCCATCACGCCCTCCTGAGCATTGTCAAGTCTCCATTTCGCCAATCGAAAATTGGTCGGGACACGGCAAGCCGTGCCCCGACCGAACCTACAAAAGCAATTATTCCACCACGATCTCATCAACAAATAGCCACGCCTTATCTCCGGCGCCGGAATGCCACGATGGGCACACACCGACGTTCTTCGCAGTAACCCTCACAAATCTTGCCGACGCGTTCCTAACGGCCCGGGAATAATCTTCCACACGAACACTCTCTGTTTGTTTCACCGCATTGCTTTGGGCCCCCAGCGTTTTCCAGTTAGTTCCATCCTCAGATACAAGAAAAGTAACCTCCGTTGGTAAGAAAATCCACGAGCCCTGTTGCTGCAAGAAACCAATTGTGATCTTGTGAACGGGCTTTGATGTTCCGAGGTCAAGCGTCGCAACCACATCGTCTCCGCTGAACCCCAGCCATGCCTTGTCCTGAAAATCGATTGAACCGCGACGACCGTCAATAATCGTTGAATCACCCCGGCCCGGGTACTTTGCGTTGCACGGTTTGTCGAAGACCACCGATCGTACCTTTAAACACTTTGTGAACCGCGCTTCGGTGGACTCGACGGCCGGTTCATCGCCGATGGAGGCAGCGGCTCTGACCAGAGTGGAACGGGTCAGCCTGATTGGTCCCGCGTAGCGCGGCGATTGCAGCGTCGGTTCGCTGCCGTCGAGCGTATAGAAAATCGATGAGTTCTTCGCGTCGGACAAGAGCCGAACGCGGAGATCGCGCTCAAAGGTGCCGCCGTTGGGCTCGATAACCACCGACGGGGGTGATTTGTACAGGGCAAAAGCGGAGAGGGTCGGATTTGTACGTGATGAGTCGATTACGAGTCTCACGTTGCGGGACGTCACAGCGGGAAAACGGAGCAGTCGCTTGTAGCCAACCGTCGTTCCCCCCGCAATCGTCTTCCAGGCTTTGTCGGTCCAGGCATCAAGACGGAAAGACTCTATCCTCTGTCCGACAGCGATGTTCTCCTGCAGCATCAATCGATCGAACGTTTGTTCTTCCGGAAATCGGAATTCAAGCGTCGCGGATTCAACACCATCATCAGTAGTCCAGTAACCTGTCGGATGATGGTCAATGATTGCGGCAGCTTTGTGTCCGAGCTTTTCATTAGAAGCGATGATCGTTGCGCCAGCCGCAAGGTTGGATTTGAAAGTCTGATCGAGAATCTTGCGCATTCCCTGAAGGCTCTTGATATCGTGCTCCGTGATCCGCCCGCGCTTGTCAGGAGGAATATTGAGGAGGAGAACTGAATTGCGTCCGACGGAGCTGTAGAAAATGTCCACCAGCTTCGCGGGGGATTTGACCAGGTTGTCCTGGTTTGAGTGATAGAACCAACCGGGACGAATTGAAACATCTGTTTCAGAAGGATACCAGACCAACGCGGATGCGTTCTTGATTTTCTGCCTCCCTCCGAGGTCATCATCCATCAGATCCCGCGGCGTGAAAGCCCCGTCAACGGGAAACTGCTGTGAAGAAGCAGCGATAGATTCCAGGTTCTGTGTGATGTTCGGAACGACGCTCCACTCGGTTTCCCTCCCGTACCCCGATTCAGTGCCGACCCACCGAACGTCGGGTCCCATAATGGCGATGACTGCATTCGGCGCCAGGTCGCGGATCACCTTGTAATATGAAGACCAGTCGTAGATCTGCTTTTTCCCGTTCGGTCCCTCGGCGTTTGCGCCGTCGAACCAGACTTCAGAAATTTCACCATAGCTCGTGAGGAGCTCGCGCAGTTGATTGCGGAAATACTCGTTGTAGCGAAGAGAATCTCCGAATGTCGGCTCGTGCCGGTCCCACGGGGAGAGATACACACCAAATTTGAGCCCCACTTCTTTGCAGGCAAGAGCAACCTCACCCACAACGTCTCCTTTGCCGCCTTTCCACGGGCTGGTTTTGACGCTGTGAAGCGTGTACTTGCTCTGCCAAAGGCAAAAACCGTCGTGATGCTTTGCGGTGATGATGAGCAGTTTCATCCCGGCGTCTTTGATTACTGTAACCCATTGCCGTGCGTCGAAATCGCCCGGATTGAAAACGGAAGGGCTTTCGGTTCCTTTTCCCCACTCCTGATCCATGAAGGTGTTCATACCGAAGTGGGCGAAGGCAATGAATTCCTGTTGCTGCCACGCCAGTTGGCGTGGAGAGGGGGTGACGTTGGCGGCCTTGCGTACGATACCCGGAAGGGATTCGCCGGATTTGATGATGGCGAAGTTCCTTTCCTGCCGGCTGAGGGTGGTGGATACAAACAGTACAGTTATAGCCAGTAGTATATGGACTCGCATAGAAAAGGTTATCATCAGAGTGTTCATTCCCCGGGATGGCACATTGATGCCACAGATGGTGCGTGATTTACACGGATTTGTCTCTCTGGTTCTTCAGTGACATCAGTGTGCACTACTCAACGATAATCTCATCCGCGAAGATGTACGATTCGCTTCCTGCAGACTGATGCCACGAGGGAAGCTTCCCGGGATTCCTGGCGACGACCCTGATGTAGCGAGCGACAAGCTGCGGAAAACCCGCACTGAAGTCTTTGATGATCGCTCCATCCTCCTTCGGATCGACGTTGTTGAGAATCTCTTTCGCCAGGACAAACTTGTCCTGGTCGTCCGAAACAAATATCTGAACGCGATCGGGCATCAGGATCCAGGAAAAGCTATTCTGCAAAAACCCCACGCTGATGTTCTTGATGCTTGTGGGCTTCTGCAGATCGATGATGATGTCAAGATCCTGCCCCTGGTACCCCTGCCAGCGCCCGTCCGCGAAATTCTCCGAGCCCCGTACACCATCGAGTAAACCCATCTCGCCACCCGCAGAGTATGCACGATTGTACCGACTGTATGTGGAATTGAGTTTGAACAATCTCCCGATGGCTCTATGAATCAACACGAATTTCTCCGACGGTGGATACGGCTGTCGATCGATAAACACCCTCGCGCGAATGAGCGCGCTGCGTTCGATCTCAAATGCTGCGGTGTATTTCCTTGAGCGAAGCGTCGGCTCAGAGCCGTCTGTCGTATAGTAGATCGCCTGGTCATTGAACGCCGTCTTGAGTGCGATCGTCCTCTTTTCCCCGGCAATTGATACCGCTGGTTCGATGATCACGGTTTTGTCGAGATCGACGAACTGATTGCCAAGCCGGTCGTATTTGTCCAAAACCCTGTCCAGCCACCATGATCGGTTTTCCTGCTGCCACAATCCCACGTACTCAGCTTTGAGTGTATGCAGCGTGCGGAGCAGGCGGTTGAGTTCGGTTCTTTGAGACGCCGCCCCGTCGCCATTGCCGGACCTCATTGACCGTGCAAGGGCAATGCGGGCGAGATTCTTCTCTCCCGTAAAAAGTACACGTTTCGCAGCGAATGAGGCAAAATCCAGCACGCGGGCATTCCGCTTTGCGTTGTCTCGGAGAGCGCTCAATCGCCCGATGAGCATGTTCGCATCGCTCACGATATGCTCGTTTGCAGCCTTCGCCTGCTCACCCGTGGTTTCGGCATCAGTATCGAACATGCTGCTCCAGACACCGTAATCCCTTACAATTCCCTGAACCGGGTAACGCCGAATAGAATCGAATTGGAACAAGGCGTCTGCAACGCCGCTTGTTCCGAAGAACAGTTCATCAAAGGCCCGATTGAACCCGGCCAACCGCAATTCCCGGTCCTTCCGGGCCTCCTCGCCTGCAAGCGATAAAGCCGGATGCCACGAACACTCTGCACCCCAGAGAAGACCGTGCCAGTTGTACGAGAACAAGTTCTCACCGTCGTCGTCCCACGCGGTGTTCATCATTCCCATCGCGCCCAGCTTCACACCGTCGCGCACATAATTGGAGATATTGACAACAGCGGTGGACATGTTGGGCCACACTTCCGTCCAGCAGCTCACGCCGGGCGCAACCATGAAATCGAATCCCGTCTTCTTGAACGGAAGAATCGCCGGCTCAAAACTCTCTTCAGCGTCATATCCCCACGAAATCACAATGAGATCCTTCGGAAGTTTTTCGATGATGTCAGGGTTCTGAGCGGTGATGTCCCCCCACATCAAAATCCGCTTGCCATACGGCTTGATGAGATTGTTGATCCGGTTGATATGATACGCATAGACTGCGGGCATGCCCATCGAGTCGACCATCCGTTTGCTCGGGCCGCGTCCAAGACCATATACTTCGTCACAGTTGATGTGAAACATCATGCTTTGATAGGAAGGCACAATTTCGTCGTACTCCTCCTTGAGAAATCGATAGGTTTCCTCAACTGCAGGCGTGACGACGGAGGGGTTCTCTCTGATATCATTATAGAACGGGGACCGGAGCTGGTTTTCCATGTGCCCGAACGATTGCGCGTTGCCGACGAGTTCAATGTGGTACTTCCTCGCAAAGGATGTCAGCTCTGCAACCTCCTCTGATGTGATTCCGTCGGCGGGAGCGATTTCGGGATGAGATTTCAGCCGGAAGACATGCTCTGTGTAGAGGGTGAAGAAATTCTGCTTGTGCTCTGCCATCTTCCTGATGACTTCTTTGAGAAATGCGATCGTCGGTATGGGACCGCGGCTGATGTCATCCATCCAACCCCTGTATCGAAGGGCAGGCCAGTCGGTGATGGTGAGACATGGAAGGGCATTGCCCTCTCTGTTGGATCGGATGAGCTGCTTGAGCGTCTGCACGCCATAGAATACTCCGGCTCCTGAATTGGCGGCGATGAGGATTTGAGAGGGAGCAATATGGATGACGTATCCTTCATCGCCCAGCTCCGGCGGCATGGCAATTCCGGCCGCTTTCAACGCACCCTGAAGAACCCTATCTCTCGCGGGCCGACCGATGACGATGGCCTTTCCCTTCAACATCTTCGTGAGGGACGGATGAATATTCAGTTCTGACTGCAATTCATCAGACAGGTCCAACGCAGCAAAGATGTCTTGTTCATCCTTCTGATTGCCGAGGAGTATCCTGGTATCGGAAGTCAATATAAAGCGGCCGGGGCCGAAAATCACCTTCTGAGGGGTAGGGATCAACTGAAGCGTAGCCCGCAAGGAGGAAGACTCTTGCAGGGGGCTGGCATGAGAAGATTGCACCGACAAGAGCAGTACGGCACAGAGCATTCCAACAAAAGAGCGTGACCGAGTATCCATACGTGGAATCCTTAAGAGTTCAATTCAAAATGTCGTTTGCAAAGATCTGGTAACTCAGCGTGAGCACGCAGATGACACAGAAACAACACACGATCGGCACACATAGTCACATCAGCGTCGATCTTGTAACGTCTATGTGATCAGTGTGCTATTGTTTTCCCGACGGGGAGTACACCGGCAAGCCCGCTTTTGAATCGTTAGCGGTGACATCAAACCCGAACGTCTTCCCCGGCTCAACCCGAACAGGGACAGCGAAAACTTTCTTTCCGTACGCATTCAAAGTGAATGTTCTGAATGACGCTTGCCCTTTGATTACAGAGAGTGTAACAGACTTCTTTGATCCGGCCCTCTTCACAGAAACCATCCCGTACGCATATCCATTGGACCACAAATAGTTGCCGTCTTTCGCTGTCAACGACATTTCCTGATTGACTGCAGAGTAATGAAAGCCGGTAAGCGCCAGTATCTCCGCCCAGCTGATCATCGCCCTGCCGTAATGATGACCGCACTCGGCTTCGTCATACGGGTTGCGCTTCAAGCCGTCGTACCGGTTGCGCAAGCTCGTGATGCAGGTCAGTCCGTCCTCGCGCCGACCGTCGTACAGCATTCCAATTGCTGCCGTATATTCAAACCCCGTCATCACTTCCGTAAAATACGGGAAGGGGTTCTTCGGACGGTCTTTCGGATAGCTTGCCATCAAAAGCGCCGCTTCGTCTCCGAGCGCGAACGTCCGGAGGCAATTGAAATGATCATGCAGGGATTTCTTGTAGTTGTATTTCATGATGCTGGCGAGCGTGGTTTGAACATGTTTCGGATCCGTCAGATATCCGAGTCCGCTTACGTGAGCCATCATCTGGCCGATCAGCTGATCGACGAGACACGCGTTGCCAAGCTGATAGTCCGGATTGGCATAGTCGCTCGAGCCCATGCCGACGAGGAGGCTGGGCGCGATATTCGACTTGTCGCCTGGCGGCAGAATCTTGTGGATATAGTACTCGCCATTGAAGAGCGCACTGTCTATCCAACGGCTTCCATGTGAGAAGAGTGATTGGCAGGTTGAGGCAAATTCGGTGTCGTGCATGAAGAGCGCCATCTGTTCGGCTGATTTCAGTGCGCCGAGATACCAGATTCCCATCTGGGGATTGGGACCGTAGTATTCAACGTCCATCGTGTTATGCTGGCATCCTTCCATTACCCCATCCTTGTTGGCGTCCCATCCCCCTTTGATCCAGCAGAATTCAAGCGCTTTCTTGACGTTCGGCCAGAGAGAGGTCAGCATAGCGTTGTCGCCGGAGAGTTGCCAGTCTCGATACATTTTCATGATGCATCCCATCTGCCCGTCGGCAGCAGCTTTGCCCCACTGGCCGCTGTCAATGGGCAACTTCACCCGGAAACTCATCAACCCGGCATCGTCAGTCTCCTTGCCGAACTCGACCCCTCGCATCGATTTTGCGATGGATCCAAAAAGAAACGCCACAGCTTGTTCATAGTTCCAGACGTGGGTGCACGTTCCGAAACAACACCCATCCTTGTCGCCGCACCCCTCCCAGGCGAAGAACCGGCCATCCTCGCTCCTGAAGCAGGTCTGAGTTCTCAGCGTGCTGAGGTTGAACAGCGCGGACTCCATCACGACCCGCGGCAAATCACTTCCGGTGAGAGAGGACACGAACTGAACCGTCTCATTCTCCAGGCGAGCGAGTTCAGGAAGTGTTTTCTCGATGACATTCCATGCGTCTTTGTACTGAGTTGTATAATAGTTGCCGATCCGTGTCGGAGACCACGCATACCGGTTCGGGAAATGCCATGTCATGAAAAAAGTAAACTCCTTCATTCCTCGTGCAGGTAATGTTGCCTGAATCGCCAGCGAAGCCTTTGGTGTGTTCGCTCCGGGAGATCTGCTTTCAAGGCGTCCGTCATCGCTGAAATCGTCCCAGAAATCAAGTATCGACGTGCCCCATCCGGCATTCAGCCAGGAAGTGCGATAGCTTACACCATCGCTCGCCGTTGTCGTCAGAGCCATGGTTCCCCATCGCTCGTCATCAGGCTTCACGCTGTCCGACGACATGAAGATCCCCTGAAACCCCGTTCCCTTCCTGAAATCATTCCGGTTTTTCGACGAGACGTTCTTGACGCCGTCGTTTCCGACAAAATTCTCCATCGTTCCGCACACAGCGACGTCCAGCTCGGAGGCAGTCAGGTTTGTGACCTCGTATGTGACCGAGACGATCGGGATTCCGCTCGCGTCGGGATCTGTCGGTACCAACGGATTAAATGCTTTGATCCTGATCTTGACGGGCATATCAGGATCCGCGAGGTTGACGATCCCGAATGGATAGCCGGCATCGAAACTGCAGTTTCTGAAGCAGGGGAGGGCAGAATTTGTCGCGTCCTTGACCCCGAACGCACCGGAGTACTGATGTTCATCAACCGGTCCCTGCGCGGCGCGAACCTTCACCTTACCATCAACGGATGTTGTGCGAATTGCGAAGAACGGCGCTCCCGGATTGAATCCTTTCGCCGGTCGGTTTACGATTTCCCAATCCCTCCAATCTCCTCTGCCGCCAAGCGAGATTGTCCCTGTTCCAATTCCTCCGATGGGCAGAGCGATTTGACCCAGATGCTTCTGATCATAGTGTTTGATCATAGGCCAGGATTTGACGGGGTTTCCGGCGAATGCGGCGGAAACCAGGAGGAGCATCGCGAAACACAGACTGCGGGCGGAGGAGAAAAGGAGAAGAGTCATGGTGCACCTCGTTTTGATGTCGAAGGAGGATCGATACCGAGAGCAGCAGAAGAGGCGAACAGTGAAAACAGAGACGTTGTCCGGTTATCATGGCTGGTCGTTCTGTGGTCATCACGTAGACATTCAGTGCTATCTGTGTGCGCCACTGAAACAAACTAGGCTCTCGGGACCAGGCACTTGTTGTTCTTGTTGTTATACTTTTTCAGAATCGCACAGTACACCGCCTGCTCGCGTCGGCAGGCACCGGAGACATCCCGCTTACCGAATGACGCATACGTGCAGCTGTAATCGCAAAACATCGGAACATCTTTTGGCGTCTCTTTCGTTCTCTTCATTTGAACATCTCTTCAGCAATCAGCGCGCGGACAAACTCAAAACTTGAAACCAACACAGTTCAACCATGAACCTCACAGGCCATATTTTGGTGTAACCTTAAACGTTTGAATCGACCAATGCATCAGCGGGAACTGGAGTTCGTCGATCTTGAACGACGCCGGAAGGCCTTCCTCTTCTATGATGTTGGTGCTCTGCGCCCGCTGCAGCGGCGTGGGGAATCGCAGCCGAACGAGACCATTCTTTCCCGCATCTTCATAAAGCCGGATAATCACGGCATCGTCATCTTCACATTTCTTCATGGTGCTCAACACGGCGTTGTCAACGCCGATTGAAAAGAACCCCCGCTGCTCGGGAAGCGTTGGCTTCGCTGAGGGAGTCGGATTGAACACGACACCCAGCGGATTATTTGCCGCAACGCCAAAGCGTCTCCCATTTCGCCATCCGGGCCGGTGTGATGTCAGCGAGAACCGGAAGACATGATCCCCCTCCTGCAGATACCAGGGGCCAAGTCCGTGACAGCTCCGTCGTGAAGCAAGCAGCACCGGCTGCAGCATCGGGACGCCAATCGGCTGGTCGGTCGGGTCCTGATAGTCCCACACGGCTACGCTCGAACTCATTGTAACACCGATATCGTTGTCCGAAACGCCGATCCAGTTCTGTATCGACCTTGGGCGAATGACCGCTGCGTCAGTTTTATACCGCTCGCCGGCCGCGCCTTTCATCTCGTCCTTTCCCACTTCGACTGCAGCAAACGGGGTTTCATACGTCACCTGGCCGTTCATCATTTTCATGGGAAACGCGAGCCTGAATTCGCGGTATTTTGTTCCGTCCCACTTCAACAGCGACGTTTCAAAATCAATTTGCTTCAAGGTGCTGTACACCATGATCCGCTGCACGACGGTTGCGCGGCCAATATCCTGACGGAGTTCAACAACCTGCCGCACGGGCCCTGATTCCACAAGCTGCCACACGGGCTTGTAGTTGCTCACCTTGTCGAATCCTTCCATCGTGGGTTGCTGTGGCTCGGACCACTCTCCCGCATCCTGTCCGACGGATTGCATCGTGAACAGCTCACCGCCAAGAAACTTCTCTGTGCTGAGAAGATCCTTCCGCAGCTCAACATCGGTAATTTGCCGCACGCCGCCTGGAGCGAGCAAAACCCTGTAGTACCTGCTCTGCAGATCTTCTCTGGGCAACGATGTCGTGTCGGGTCTCAATGGAGCCGTGGATTGGCGGATGTAAAACGTGGCGTAGCCAACCGGAGGAATCTCTTCGGCAATGAACACAAGGGAAGCGGATTTCGCGCTTCCATCAGGGTGCTTCTCAACGGAAAGCACCTGGCAGGGGAGTGTCCTGCCGGTGGCATCGTGAAGCGTGAGCCCTCTCTGGAACGATCCCTGCGGAAAGGCCGCCGTGAACTGAACCGGCGCTGTTCGGCGCCAGGAGAGATTGTTAAACACCACGAGGGGAAGACCTTTGTTCTTTGTTGTTTTCACCTGTCCGGCAATAGCGCTGGTTGCGCGGGAATACACGTTTCTTGCAACGTCGCGCGCGTATTCAAACTTTGCACGGAATGTGCTGTCGGTGATTTCTCCATTCTTTCCTCCCCACCCATGATCGGGGTATAGCTGCGACTCCCAGGCGGCGGTGAGCTCGCTCTGCGGATAGCGACCGAACGATTTCGCGAGCAAAGAACCTACAGTCGAGAAGATTTCTGCGGCCGGCAGATACACGTCGGCCTCACGTTTGGCTGAGACCGCCCGATGGTGCGTTGGCCCATGGATATAGAGCCAGATATTTGGCCGTTCTCCATGGACCGTAGGGAGCTGGAGGTTTTCCGCTGCAACGGAATCGAAAAATTGCTGGACCGAGGAATAGTGAATCGTTGGTATGGTGAGCGGCCGGGAAGTGCCCCGGGTATCGAAAAGAGATGTTACGCCATTCCACTTGTTCATGATATTGTCGTATCGGACAGGAGTGCTCATGTCGCTCATCGAGACAATGGGGACGTTACGGCTCCCATTCTTGATGCGGCTGCTCCAGTCAGTAGAAAATGACGCGATGTATCCGGCGATCTCGGGAAACCCCTTCTTCCCGACACGTTCAGCGAAATCGCCATAGTGGCCCGGGCTCAGTGTGAGAACCTCCGAGCCATCGGGGCTTAGCCAGTTATAGAGGCCTTTCTCAAACCGGCTGATGAAAAGGTATTTGACGCCGGCCTTGCGCATGACCTGCGGCATCTGCGCGGATCGTCCCGGAATATCGGGGTTCCAATACGTGCGCGTATCACACCCGGGGAAATTCTTCTTCAGCCACTTCCGACCGGCGTAGAATTGACGAATAAGCATCTCGCCCGAGCACAAATCTTCGTAGGGCTGATTGTAGGAAGCGCCGATGCCAAGTCGTCCTTCCAGCATGAACTTATGGAGATCGTCCTTTCGATCTGGATGACGCTCAAGATACTCACGGAGGAAAAGGACATCTTCAAGGTCGAAGCGGTACTGCGGGTCTTCTTTCATGATCGCGAGTGTCGGGGTGAGAATCTTCTCGTCCCGGTCCTTGATGCACTGCTCGGGAGAATCCATCCACGCAATGTCCTGGTGCGTGGAGAGAATAAAATGAACTCGACCGTGCCCCTTCGTGCTATCAGAAAGCTGCGCAATCGACTTACCGACGTAGGGGGCGTAAATCGATTCATACTCCAATCCCCAGGCTCCTGACGGCGTGGTCCGGCTCTTCAAGGAAACGAGTTTTTCGTCGAACACCCTGGTCTCGTTGACATCGCGGAACAACCCTTTGACGTCAATGATGGGATTCCCCTCGACGAACAATTGAAGACGATCGTTCTTGTTTGCCTCAACAGAAAAAATTGATTCAAGTGTGTCGTTTCGACCTGTGAACACAATAGGCCGCAGAGGTGCGTCGTTGATACCATAGGACACGCGCTTCCCGATCCAGGGGGCCGGAGCGATGAGCGCGGCGGTCAACCGCTTGCCGGTTGGCTCGAGAGTGATGGCGCAATACCCTTCATGAGCGACGCGGTTTCTCAGGTAGGAGAGAACCTCATTGTCTTTGAAAACCATACACCAACCGTTGGATCCGGCCTTTTCGCCTACAACCTTGAACCGCACCGCTTCGCCGGGAACAATGAAGTTGGACGGGACGTGGATGCGCAGGTAGCCAAACGCATCGGTGTGCTGGTCGCGCATGACGCCGTCGAATGTCAACCGCACGCCGCCGGGTTCACCCGCCTGCCACGACGAAGTGTCGCACGAGGAGAACACAACACGCGGAATATCGTTCACAGAAAGCTCGAACTTCAGTGTAATTCCCGGCCGGGTCAATATTCCCGCACTGACGACAAAAGTGACTTCGTTGCCGCTAAGACTGGAGGGGACTCTGGCGGACTTCCATTCAATAGCCATCGTGCCGGTCGTGGCTCTCGCGATCAGCGCGTCGGCGCGATCCTCTCTGAGGCGCGGATAATTGATTGCGTCGCCGCTGATCGGCCCCTCATATCCCTCGATGCATCCTTCGAGCATCCGAAGAAGGAGGGTGTTCCGCTCTATGGACTCTTTGAGCTGAGCATCCGAACTGGAAATCAGCAATAATGATGCAAGAAGCGGGAGAAAAAGACGGCAATAGGGTTTCATAGAGTCTCTTCGGGGGATCGATAGCATGGACCGCCTTGGGATGAACGTTGTGTTTTGCGGGACTACGACTGTCGGTAAGATAGCAAAGTGTTGGGAATAATGGAGCGTGAAGTGGGCGTTCCAGACTGCAGAGAAATACGGAAAACGGTCAAGGAAACCGTGAACGGTGTTCGGTAAATATTCTTGACCGGTTCAGCGAACGTCTTGCATCATACCCCGGCCCCTCCTATCTTGAGTTTGACAGACCCCATGAGACGAACCATCGCCATATTCTTCCTTTTTTTGTATCTCCACAACTTCGCAGGATATCTGGCGGTGTTCTTCATTCTCCAGCATCGCACACAGAACGAGATGAGGAACAGAATTGCGGCTGAAATTCCTGACGGTCAGCTCACATTGCTTGTCTTTCATGTTGATCTCCTGAAGCAGGAGTCGGATCTCTTTCAGTGGATTGAAGAAAACGAGTTCCGCCACGATGGGGCGATGTACGATGTCGTTCGCACACGGGTGGCTGGGGACTCGGCCTATTTTCTCTGCATCAGGGACACGGACGAAGAGCGTCTCGTGTCAGGCCTCCATCAGCACACACAGCGCGAAATGAATCATTCAGGTGTGTTCAACAATATCGATTCCTTCAAGGATGTTTTCAAGAATTCCTTCAGCAATCCGGCAGCAGGCCATGGACTTCTGGCTGATTTCGGATATTGTGCCGTTCCCGACCTGACTCTCCCCTTGTTTAGCATTTCTGACGCCCCCTTTCACCCTCCGAAATCCATAGAATCATAGCGTACTGAATCTCAACACGCACAATCAATGTGTGTGTGCACCCATCGTGATCAACCATTTGCTTTCGATGAAAGGAATTCACATGTCTGTACTCTGCAGGGTTGGTGTATTCGTTTTTGTGATTGGAGGATTTCTGTTTCCTTCACGGTGTGACGCGCAGCAGGCGGGCGATAGCGTCAAGTATCAGCTTCCTCTCGTGACAACCATTGGAACCCGCATTGCCGAACCATGGCTCGAGGTCCCTCTGGCATTGACGGTTCTCTCGAAAAGCAGCGTTGCCTTGACGAAGGGATACGGGCTCGATGAGGCATTGACCCTGGTCCCCGGAGTTTTCGCGATCTCCCGATATGGTAATCAGGATATTCGCATCACCATCCGCGGATTTGGCGCACGCGGTGCAGGTGAGCGGTCGAATTCAGGAACGGCGCGCGGAATCCGCGTTCTCTCTGACGGTTTCCCGGAAACTGAACCGGATGGCCGCACAGCTTTCGATCTGGTCGATCTTGCCGGAGCGGGCTCCATCGAGGTCATTCGATCCAACGCATCGTCCCTGTGGGGAAACGCGGCAGGCGGGGTTGTAAACATCAGATCGAATACATCGTTCGACGAACCGTATGCGGCATATTCGTCGGCTTTCGGCGACTTCGGCTTCCACAAGGAAATGGTGCAGGCGGGCGCGCGGCTCGGTACAGGAAAACTGGCGGTTTCATTTTCGAACACAAACGCAGACGGCTGGCGATGGCATTCCAACAGCTCTCTTTCACTTCTGAACATCGCTCTCCTGTCGCAGCTAGGGGAGCAAACGTCGCTCGGTGTGTACCTGGCCGGGGCAAGCAATCTCTTCCGGATCCCGGGTCCGATGACGCAGCTTCAGTACGACGACAATGCTCAACAGTCTGATTCACTCTACATCAAGCGGGATGAGCGGCGTTTCAACCGATTGGGCCGGCTCGGCGCGGCGCTTTCTCACAACATCGGCAACGAACATTCGTTCTCGGCGTCCGTCTTCGTCAACCCGAAGTATCTCCAGCGGTCGGAGCGTAACACGTTTCGCGATTTTACACGCTATCACGCCGGCGGCAATGTAGCGTATCAGAACAACACCACACTGGGAGGAGACATCAAGAATATCATGCTTGTCGGAGCGGATGAGGCATATCAGGATGGAGCAATCCTGTTCTACAATCTGACCGCTTCGGGCGGAAGGGGATCGACGTTGAGCGACAACAAGAGAGAGGGGGCAAACAACTTCGGGGTCTTTCTGCAGGACGAAATTGTCCTCAGCGAGCGCTGGAGCGTGTTGCTGGGCGGACGGTATGACGATATCACCTATTATGGCCAGAGTTTTATCAAGCCATGGTTGAATGACTCTCGTTCGTTCACACACTTCACCCCCAAGGGAGGGGTTACATTTCGCCTGACACCGACACACAGCTTCTATGCTAACATTGGCGGTGGTGTCGAAGTGCCGGCGGGGAATGAAACAGATCCGGTTCCGCCCGACACCATTCATGCCGTGAACCTGCTTCTCGATCCGATCACATCATCGACAATTGAGGTCGGGACAAAGCAGCTGATTGAGCTTGGGAGCGGTGGATGGAAGGGAACGCTGGTTTACGATATCGCTCTGTATTGGCTGCAGGTGACCAACGATATCATTCCCTACAGGAATGGGCGGTTCTATTTCACAGCCGGCGAGACCCGACGGATGGGGGCAGAGTTTGGCGGAAAGCTGCACCTGCTCAACGGACTCTCCATCGAAGCCGCCCTGACGATTTCGGATAACAAGTACGTCGAATACAAGGTGGATTCGGTCTATTATAGTGCGAGCAAGGCGAACATCTTTGCCGACTACAAGGATAACAAGGTTGCCGGAGTGCCGAACGCCCACTACAGCGGCGCAGTGAAATTCTCTCCCTCATTTGTTGAGAGAGCGTATATGCGGGTAGGCATCCAGGGCTCGGGCGGGTACTACGCGGATGATCCAAATCAGGTTTGGGTTCCTGCATGGCAGATTCTGAATGCATCCATCGGACTTGATCAGTATCGTCTGGGCGGGAGCGCGTTCTATGTGTCGGGGTTCTTCAGCGTCCAGAACCTGCTCGATAAAAAATACGTCGGCTCCGCCTGGATCAATCCAGATCTCAACGCCCAGGGAAAACCGATGTACATAGAGTCGGGATTGCCAAGAAACATGATTGCTTCGTTTACGTTGGGGGCGATGTTGTAGGTGTTTGAGTGTCACGCCCTCCGTTGAGAAGTCCGATTTCTTTGCATGGAAAACCAGGGAGAGGTCGGATTTCTACCCCGCGGGGGCGTGATGCTACAACCGATCCCCCATCGGAGCCGTGAGCTTTGGATCGACGACGTTTCCCGTGTTCCGGACGGCTGCTGGCTCGAAGAGCAGCACATGCGCTTCCTCTGTCGCCACAGTCCGATGTTCAACACCATGGGGAACAATGATGAACTCCCCGGGCTCAACGGAGACGCTGTGATCGCGAAATTCGACCCGAAAACTGCCACGGATACCAAGAAATAACTCGTCTTCAAGCTCATGATGATGCCAAACAAACTCTCCCCGAAACTTGACAAGCTTAACCTCCTGCCCGTTCAGCTCACCGACAACCTTTGGTCGCCACTGTTCAGAAATCTGATTTAGCTTTTCGGCGATGTTGACTTTGTTCATCTCCAATCTCTCCTCGCGAGGGTAACTGAATTCTGGCAGCCCGTTTCTCAGTACAAGATAATAAAGTGCACAAGAAGATGGACTATCGAACACCAGCGCGAATTTGGGTGGAGTGAAGTGGATTGTGCATGAAGGTGCGTTGTTCTGGACGGATCAGAGACGGCATGGGGAAAGCCGTTTCCGCCGATCACAACCGCCTATAAAACAAGGGTTTTCCCTCTCATTGCGAAGAGGGGACCCGGCTTTTTCGACGAGGCAAAGAACAGAACTATCTCCCGCAAACAGATGTTAAATGTATAACCGGGAGGGCCGATCAGTTCATCGATTCCTGTCACCAATCCAAAGGAGCGAGCAATGATACTTGTCCGCAACGTATTCCAACTCAAGTTCGGTAAAGCCCGGGAAGCCGCGGCGTTGATAAAAGAAAATGAAGCAGTCATCAAGCACCATGGCGGAGCGCCCACGCGATTTCTGACCGATCTCACCGGACCGTTTTATACACTCGTCATGGAGATTACCTACCAGAACCTGGCGGACCTTGAAAAGTCGCAAAAGGAAATCATGAGTTCGAAGGAATTCTCGGAGTGGTATCAACGCTTCATGCCGATCGTGGAATCGGGTCGCCGCGAGATATTCAACATCGTCGGCTCGTGAGCGCAGCCAAAGCAATCTTGCACTTCACAGCACACCATGACAACAATAAGAGGAGGCAACCATGGACAGATTTCTCGTGATCTCTCCCCATACGGCCGGCGATTGAAGCATGCGTTGAAGGAAGTGAACGCCACCGGCTACATCACACGTTTCGATTGGGGTTGCATGGATGGTGACTATACAGGATGGGTCGTGCTCGAGGCGGAGAGCGCGACGCAAGCCCTGATGGTTGTCCCGTCCCTGCAGCGGAACAGCGCAAAGGCAGTCAAACTTGTGAAGTTCTCGCCCGCCGATGTGGCAACCATGCACTGATGATATCTATACCAACGGGTTTCGACCCCTCTCCAAAAACGGTCAACCAGAATTACCAACAATCAAAGACAGAAGGATCCCATGGTGGAGAACAACAAGATCAACGTCACATCGACTCAGCTCGAAGTCGTCAAGAGCATGGAAGGCTTCGTTGAGCAAAACCTCGGTACCTTGCTGAAACCCGTCAACGAAAGCTGGCAGCCGTCTGACTTCCTGCCGGACCTCACAAAAGATGACTGGAAGGAGCAGGTCACGGCCTTTCGCAACCGGGCGAAGGATCTCCCGGATGATGTGCTTGTGATACTCGTGGGGGACATGGTCACCGAGGAAGCGCTTCCCACGTACCAAACGTGGCTGAACCGTCTTCAGGGTATCACCGATCTCACTGGGGCTAGTGCATCACCGTGGGCGCGATGGAGTCGCGGTTGGACGTCGGAGGAAAATCGCCATGGCGATTTGTTGAATAAGTATCTATACCTCACCGGCCGGGTTGACATGCGAGCGGTAGAGACAACCATTCACCATCTTATCAACAACGGTTTCGATCCGCGAACCGGAGATGATCCATACCTGGGATTCGTCTATACGTCGTTTCAGGAACGTGCAACCAAGATCTCTCATCGCAATGTGGGAACACTGGCCTTGCGTGCGGGTGAAGATCGGCTGCACAAGATTTGCGGCATGATCGCAGGGGATGAAGCACGGCACGAAAAAGCGTACAAGCTCTTCATGTCAAAGGTCTTTGAACTCGATCCGGCCGGAGCGGTTGTGTCGTTCGCGAAGATGATGAAGGCGAAGATTGCGATGCCCGCAATATTGATGCATGACGGAAAAGACGACAACTTGTACACGAAGTTCTCTCTGGTGGCACAGAAAGCCGGAGTGTACACGGCGAAGGACTATGCAGAAATAATCCACGCCCTGGTCGACGAGTGGAAGATTGCCGGATTGGAGGGACTCTCGGATGCTTCGGCGAAGGCCCAGGAATATCTGTGCGGCCTCGCCGAACGGTATCAAAAGCTGGCAGAGCGGGTGAACATTTCCGGATCGGAGAAGTTCAGCTGGATATATGACAGAGAGGTGTCGCTCTCGCCGACCTCGGTCTGAAGCGCCTCAGCAGACCAGTATGCGAATTGAGGGACATCAGAACGGCAGCAGCATTATGCGGGAAAGCAGACCGCCCACGTGGCAAAAGTTCGAGGCAAGGAAGAGCGCAAAGGAGCATTGAGAGAATGGTCAACATTCAATCTCGTCTGGAACTTCAATTCCTTGGCGCACTTGGCGGCTTTGGCGGTTTACCTTTGCTTTTGAATGTGGAACCTCAACAACCCGCTAGTACCCAAACAGTCCCATCGCAATCCTCACGAGGATCAACGCCCACGCCACGACCACCAGGATCCATGCGATTTTCTTCGCCACTTGAACCAAGATGAGAAACGCGGTAAGCAGAGCAAGATAACCAATGGGATCGATCAAATCCGCCGGAACTCTGGCTGCCGGCAGGACGCGTCCGAGAAGATAGACAACAAACATACCCACGTAGTGTGCGATCGAGTACAGATAGGTGAGAATTCCCGAGAGGATTTCTTTCCACGGAATGTCGAGATCGGTATTCCAAAGCCCCATCATTCCAATCATGATGTTCCCTTCCTGTGTGGTGCATCAATTTGGTTTTTCGCCTATCTGAATTCTCGATCCCGTCATCGTAAATTGCCCGACGACAACACCCGACGTGGGTGCATCCGCCATTCCCTTCAAGCCCGGTTGTTTTCCCCCAAGGCTGACCTCAACGGTACCCGGCTCAACAACACGCTTCATCGAAGCATCAATGAAAGAAAGTTGCCTCGGCGTGAGCGTAAAGGAGACCGTTTTTGTTTCTCCCGCTTTGAGCTGCACCCGCCGGAATCCCTGCAGAGCACGTATCGGAACAGGAGCTGATGCTTCAAGCGCGCTCACGTAGAGCTGTACAACTTCTTCGCCACTCCTGTTGCCGGAGTTCTTGACGTCGACAGAAACAGAAGCGTTCTTGCCGACAGGCACAGTCGACGGAAGTTTCAAATTGCTGTACATGAATGTCGTGTAGCTGAGTCCATGCCCGAACGGAAAGAGCGGCTCTCCTTTGAAATAGCGGTAGGTTTTTCCCTCCATAGTGTAGTTGGAGAACGGGGGAATCTGGTTGGCCGATTTATAGAACGTCACAGGAAGGCGTCCGGCGGGATTGTAGTTACCGAAAAGGACATCTGCCAGGGCTGTCCCGGCGGCCTGACCCGGATACCATGCTTCAACAATTGCGGGAATATGTTCGGCCTCCCAGTTCACGGCGACAGCACTGCCGCTCAGAAGAACGAGAACGACGGGCTTTCCGATGGCAGCGACAGCCTGAATCAACTCCTCCTGGACGCGCGGCAGCCCGAGATCCACCCTATCACCGCCTTTGAACCCCGGCACTTCCACCGGCATTTCTTCCCCTTCGAGTCGCGGCGACAGGCCCATCATCAGCAGAACTATATCTGCCGACTTCGCTGCAGCCAGGGCTTCGTCTCTGAGTTTCGGTGCCGGCGGCGACCAGACCAACTGCATGCTCGCGTCTGCCCGAAGGTCCCAGTACTCAATGCGCATCGCGTATGCGACACCCGCCTTCAGTGTCGTAGTGCTTGACTGCGTTATCACGCCGTGTTCGTTGGATGCATCGAAGAGAAGCGAATCGGCTATCCAAAGTCGCGCCCCTCCAAATGCCCGCACGCCGAGTACATATCGGCCATCCATCGGAGGGACGAGCACTCCTTTCCAGCGAATGCTGAAGCTGTCTGCTCTCAAACCTGGCATCGGCGGGTCTTCCCACCAATTGAAGTTGATCGACGGATCCACCCGGGTAACGAAGGGCCTCCCATCGAATCGATCGTTGTTGAAGTACTCGCCTGTCAGCCCGGCCTTCCTGCTGCCGTTTTGTTCCGTGAAGAGCATGCCTGGCGGTACAATCTCGAACGACGGAATGCTCTCGGCAACCGGGCATCCGCGGGCGTAGAGTATCTTCGTTCCCCTGGGGGCACCGCGTCGTATCCCCGCCAGCGGGGTGACAGGATCTGACGGCAAGCCGTTGTAGTTGCCGAGCAGTAAATCCACATCATCAGCGTTGGGACCGATGACGGCGATCGTCTTGATGCCTTTTCGCAATGGGAGCAGATTTCCATCGTTCTTCAGAAGCACAATCGATTTTCGTGCGGACTCAACGGCGAGCCGCTGATGCTGCCTGGAATCGTTGTTGCTGATGGGGATGTTCGCGTAGGGGACGAACCTAGGAGGATCAAACATACCGAGTCCGAACCGTGCACGAAAGAGCCTCTTCACGGCGACGTCAACAAGCTGCTCGCTGACCAATCCCTGCCTGACGGCGACACCGAGGCTGTCGTAGGTAACGCCGCAGTTGAGGTCTGTTCCGGCAACCAGCGCTCTGGCCGCCGCTTGGGGAGCCGTCTGATCCACCTTGTGCGTGGTGTAAAAGTCCATGATTGCCCAGCAGTCGGAGACAACATAGCCGCTGAATCCCCACTCGTCTCGCAGAATTTTCTGCAGCAGCTCGCTGCTCCCGCAGCATGGCTCGCCGCGAAAACGATTGTAGGCACACATCACCGATTGGGCATTCGCCTCGATGACTGTAGCGCGAAAGGCAGGGAGGTACGTCTCACGCAGATCGCGCTCGTTCACCACAGCATCAAAAACGTGCCTGTCGGGCTCCGGTCCGCTATGGACTGCAAAATGCTTGGGAGTAGAAATCGTCTTGAAGTACTTCGGATCATCCCCCTGCAGGCCCTTGACGAATTGGACGCCGAGCCGTCCTGTGAGGTACGGGTCTTCGCCGTACGTTTCCATGCCGCGGCCCCAACGGGGATCGCGGAAAATATTGATGTTCGGAGACCAGAAGGTGAGGCCTTCATAGATGCCACGTCTCCCTTTTCGCAACGCGTCGTGATGCTTTGCCCGCGCCTCGTCGGAAATAACCGTCGCAACGCGCAGCATGAGATCTGTATCCCAGGCAGCGGCAAGGCCGATGGCCTGGGGAAATACGGTTGCTTTGCCGGCTCGGGCGACGCCATGGAGAGCTTCTCCCCACCAATTGTATTCCGGAACTCCGAGGCGGGGAATCGCGGGAGCACCGAACAGCATTTGCTTTACCTTTTCGTCGAGAGTCATCCTCGAAACGAGATCGCCGACCCGTTCATCGATGGTCAGAGAAGGATTCTGGAAGGGAAAACCTCCTGATGCCGGCATGGATTTGTTCTGTGACCCAGCGACCCCCGCCGCGAAGAGGGTGACGAGCAACAACATGTGGATCTGTTTCAATACGCGCATACAACCTCCGGGATGAAGGCCAACGTTACCGCCAGATTTATCCGCCAACCCACGATGTACCACAGAGAGCCCGATAGGGACACCGGGGACATGCTTTGTGCAACTCTTCGGTTGGTTCGAAGCGCTTTGTCGGATCGAGGATTTGTTGAATGGTGCCGAACAAGACCGGGCGCACAGCCTCGTACACTTCCGCTGCGGTGTGGCTCGCTCCGCCGATGCCGGTTTCAATGTCGGGTGTGATTTCGTTGCGCCCGAGAAACAAGAAAGCCGGCAGGATCGATGAGATCGGAACCTGCTTGGCCTCCGAATAAAGGAGCATGTACATTGGAAGCTGGAACGACCCTATAGCCGCATGCCAGGTCGAAGCTTCGCCAGCGATCAATTTGTCTATGTTGATCTTGACGTGCGAATCGTCGCGGCCGGTTTTATAATCAAGGATTACGTGCCTGGCGCCTCGTTGCTCGATGCGGTCTATTCGTCCTGTGAAACTGAACCCACCTGCGTTGACCGCGATGGATTCTTCAAGCCCGAGGATCTTGACAGAATCCTGCACGATCCGGGGCATTTGGTAGCCGCTGATGAAGGCCTCAAGCTGGCGAATGAGCTGCTGCTTCACGAGATACGATGCGCCGACGAGATCGGAGCCGTACTTCTCTTCGTAGAGGGTATCGATGAGCTGCCGGAGCCGCTTGAGATCAAGATCGGCTGGAGTCAACGTGTTGCCCACGGTCTTCTTGAAGAACGCTGACAGTACGTCGTGCACGAAACTCCCGACCTCAAGCTGATCAATGTCATCTGCGACCTCGTCCTTCTCCGACAGCTTCAATACATGCGCATAATAGAATTTAAGCTGGCAGGTGAGCCAGGTATCAAGCGACGTGGCCGTATACTCGAACCCCTCGAGGTGTTCGAGCACCGCGTGCGTTTTCTCGATCGCGTCCGGCGACGCTGTTGCCAGCTGCACGTTGTACCGAACGACCTGAATAAGGTCCTTGATATCCAGGCTCTTCTTCTTTTGTTGTTCTTCCCACAGGAGCTTTTCCAGAAACCGGCTCTTTTCGTGATTGCCGGACTCGGTGAAGAAACAGTGCACCGTGCGCGCACCGGCAAACAAGATGCTCACATAGTATTCGATCAGCCGTTCGCGCTGACGGTAGGTCTCGAGGCCGAGCTTCTCGCGGAATGGTTGGGGGAGAAGAACATCGTTGCCGCGCGTCCCGGGAATCACATCGTCCGTCGCGTTGAGAAGGAAGACGGTATCGAACGAAAGGTTGCGGGTTTCCAGTAGTCCGAGCACCTGAAGGCCGACGAGCGGCGTTCCGGAGAACGGGACCTCCTCGGAAGCGACCGCGTTGCGCAGGAACGCGAAATACGATGACGGATCGCCGAACCGGTGCGGCGCGAGAAGGGACATCCGGATCGATTCGAATAGCTCTATGAATCTCTGCGCATACGGATGGAAGAAGCGGTGGCGCGTTGCCGTGCTTTGTTTGTAAATGTACTGCAGGATCTCGACAGCTCTGGCCGCAAAATCTCCAAGTGAATGAAGATCGAGGAATTGCCGGATCGTCCGGTCGTGGATCGTCTGCAGGTGGTTCTGAAGG
This sequence comes from Ignavibacteriales bacterium, assembly GCA_026390595.1. Taxonomy (NCBI): domain Bacteria; kingdom Pseudomonadati; phylum Ignavibacteriota; class Ignavibacteria; order Ignavibacteriales; species Ignavibacteriales bacterium. Next base: position 90,360 of record JAPLFQ010000005.1, on the reverse strand, counting down.
TCGCTCAGGCTTGCCTCAATGCCGGCGGCAGCAAGGGAACGACGGACACCGTCGAGAAGAACGTTGTTCTTTTCGAGTGATTCAAGGGACACGAACGTTCTGGACTGCGTCTCGGCAAGGAACTTCTCCAGAGCATGAAAGAGAACCCTGGTGACATCAGACCGTTGGCCGAAACGAATATTTTTTGTGTATGGATGCAGCACAAACGTCGTGTATTCTCTGGCCGGCACATCACCGCCGCGGGCTCCGGCTCCGAGGTCCATCAGATTGCTTAGAAATCCGAACAGCGGCGTCCGCTGCAGCGGGTAACCAAGAGCAATATTGTACCGATCCGGCGGGAGCAATGGAAGTGTCTGGTGGACCACCGGGAAAAGCGCATCAGCAGTGGGGAGGATGATCGCCGTTTTTTCGTCAATCGGTGTGCCCGAAGCAAGCATGGCCTTGATCTTGTGGCTCACCGCAAAGACTTGTCCATGCGTATCGGATGCCTTGTAGAAATAGCAGGCTGGAGCGGAAGGAGTGTCCGGGGATTGCACATCGTCAGCATCGATCCCGAGTGCCTGAACATGTTTCTTCAATCCGGGCCCCTGCTGTGCGATGAACGCGCTGTTTTTGCGCCGCAAGAGGCTGGTCAGGATGCGTTGCTCCAGTTCCGTGTATGCATAGAAACCGGCGAAGAGTATGTTCTGATGGGACGAAAGATCGATCGAATCGATCTGCTCGGCGGCTTTCCTGTAATATAGCGCACGGGTGATAGACCCCTTCTCTTCAATGACGGCGTAGAATCGACCGAAATAGTCCGGCAGAGCCTGCATTCTGCCAAGCGGGGCGGCCTCCAGCGCCTCGAAAACGCGGCGCATACTTACATCGGCCATCACCAGTTCCTCGAGTTCGGTGTACAGCTTCAATCCAAGACCGATGAACCGATCGATGGAATTGAAATGTTCTCCTCCCAGGTGCTCCGCGAGGGAAACGTGAATGTCGAATAAAAGCGCGACGGCGTCGAAGTTGTCGAGGGGCTTATGAACAAGACCGAGCTTGTCGGAAACAAGATACTCGACAAACGAATCGATGGAGAATATACGAGGAGGAATGAAGCTTCCCCTGATCCGTTCGGCCAGAGCCTTCCGCACAAAATGCGCCGGTCGCTTTCCGGGGAACACCACAATCGACGAGCTGAAATCGTTCGTACTGCTCTTCAGCCGCGAAGCAACCTCATGAATCAGGTTCTGTGCGGGGGATATGATGACGTGCCGGCTCACGAGACAGTCCTGACCAATTTCTGATCGATGTACACGAGCAGCCCGCGAACAAATCTGCCCGCATAGTAACTTCTGAGAATCTTCATGTACTTGAGCACTTGTTCCGTGTAGTCGGGTTTTTCTTCGCCTGTCTTGTAATCAATGACGGTCACGGTCGCCGGATCAACTACGACGCGATCCATGCGGAGAAGCGCTCCATCTGGTCCCGCGAATTCCTGCTCGTTCAGGATGGTCCGCCCCTCGCTCTTCAGGAAGTACGGACTCAGCTCGTTCAGCGCGATGACGTTCAACAGGAGATCCCGCAGCTGCAGCGGGTCGGTCTCGTAAGGAACGCGCACCAGCGCACGCTCGATTGCTCTGTCAAGACGAGGCCCGAGATCATCTCCCGCATACCCGATGGCCTCCAGAACTGCGTGGACAAACTCCCCTCGTCTGGCCTCGGTGACAGCAATTCCAGCGTACTCCACCTGCAGCAGTGCCGTTCGGGGCAGATCGTGAGAGAGTTCAACGCTGGTCTCGGGTTCCGGCGCCACGCGGTGAGCGGCAGGTTTCGGCTCCGGGCCGTAACCGCTCTCAGGCAGATATTCGGAAGGGGTCTTTGAACGCTTCGCCTGTACACTGATGACGTACATTTCCTCTTCGGCTCGCGTGAACGCAACGTATAGCTTGTTCAAATCGTCGACCGTCTGCCTCAGCGTTTTTTCCCGGTACAGGCCGGACAACTCCTCTACCTCTTCTGCGACATCTTTCGCGAGACGAACCAGCCGCACCTCGTCTCCTGCCTCCTCGAAGTAGAGACTGTCGCGGCGGGGCGTGGAATCATAGAGAAGCACAATGACAACCCTCGATTCCAATCCCTTCGCCTTATGAATCGTCATGACCCTCACGGCGTCGACATCAGTCGGAATATCGATGTTCCAATCAGCATCTTCCGAAGAGTCCACCGCAAATTGGAGAAACCCCTTGAGGCTGTTTTCACCCTGCTCTTCGAAATCCTTTACAACTTCGAGTATCTTTGCCAGCGTCGCTTCCTCCTGACGCAGCAGCCCGAAGATGTTGAATGTGTTGAATACCTCAGAGATCAGATCGTAGACTGGCAAATAGCCGACAACGTTAAAGAGGTTCTCAAAGTACATCCGCCATACATCCGGGTGTGTCTGGCGAAAGGTGATGTAGAGAGGATGCTCACGGCGATGAGCCAGACGGTGTTCAAAGAGGAGGTCGAGAAGGTTCTGCCTGGATATTGTTTTGTTGTCGCGCTGCAGGAGTCCGCCGAACACATTCCCGAGCAGGAATGTGGCAAAGGATAGATCGTCAATCGGCGAATCGAGGAAGCGAAGCAGCGCCAGGAATTCCCCCGTCACTGCGCGGCTGCGGACATCCAGACTGCTGTGTGAGATAAATGAAATGCCCCGTTCATTGAGCCACCCGCTGATCTCGATGATGTCACCATTGCGAGGCGAGAGAATCGTGATATCAGATCGCCGGTAGCCGCGGGAGAGGCAATCAGCCACGATATCGAGCATTTTCTCCTTCTGGGGGACTTGACCGGATTGACCATCGACAGCATCAACAGGGACTGAAATGACTTCGACGTATCCTTTACCGACAAAAGAATCACGGACATGCTGCTCGTCTGTGGCAAGCCCGCTTGCACGTGCGGCGTCTGCATCAACCTTCTGAGGGACGATTGTCTTGAACACGTCGCGATTGAAACGGAGAATCTTCTCGAAGCTGCGATAGTTGGTGTCGAGAGACTTGAGGTCCTTCGTCGCAGAAGGGAAGACGTCTTCCGACTGCAGGCGTCGCATGATACGCCAATCGGCTCCCCGGAATCCGTAGATCGATTGCTTCGTGTCGCCCACGACGAACAGGCTGCCCGTTGTCGCGAGCGCATTGCCGACCAGGGGTTCGAGAGTTTCCCACTGAATTGGATTTGTGTCCTGGAATTCGTCGATCAGGTAGTGACAAAGGGTCTCTCCGAGACTATAATAGACCTCTGTGACGATACCCGGCTTCAGATACTCGGCAAGGCGTTTGACCGCGTCGCCAATGTCCACTTGTCCCCGTTCGCGCTTGACGGCTTCGATGGATTGTGCCAGAAGGGCGTGCGCTTCTGCGTACGGTTGATAGTGCTGGCGTGCTTTCAGAAGAATCATGTGTGACCGCAACGCGGCGATTTCATCGCAGAGCGGCTGGCATTCGAGGAGTGAACGCTGGAATTGCTTCGGATCGCTCTCTGTCTTCTTCATCGGTGATGAGGGGAACTTGTAGCCGATCAGGCGGTCCACATCATCCGCTTGTGCATACCCGACATAATCCTCAAATCGCTTTGCCTTCGCAATGTTCGGGTGACTGAGAAGCCTGTCAAGTTCCAGCACCTTCTTCGGAAGTTGCCCGCCAAGTTCCCGGATTTCATTGGAGTGATCTTCCAGCCGCAATTGTTTTGATGTAAGGATGATCCTCTTGTAGAGATCCTTCACCTTATCGGCCAGTTCCGGGTATGGATTCCAGAAGAACCTGTCGTCGCCGCCCCGGCTTTCGAGAAACAACTGAATTAATTGATCGAAAAGACGGGCAGAAGATGTCCCTGCGTGCAGCTCCCGGGCAAAAAGTGTGAACGCTTCATCCAGGATTGCGTCACTGTCGAGAGCGATCTCAAGGTCGGGAGAAAGGCCGAGTTCGAGGGCAGAAGCCTTGAAGACACGGGCAAGGAAGCTGTCAATGGTGCGGATCTGAAAATCCGAGTAGTTGTCCAGAATCTCTTCGACGAGTGTACCGGCCCTGAGCTGTATTTCAGATGGCGTCAGCGAGAGGAGGTGCTGAAACTCTTCCAGTGTTTCCGGCATTCCGAGGGAGGCCGATTTCAAGCCATCCAGGACGCGCTGCTTCATCTCGCGGGCAGCGTTGTTGGTGAACGTGATTGCGAGGATGTTCTTCAGGCTGTTGTTCGGTATCGTTTGTGCCAGGAGCAGTTGGACCACGCGCTGTTTGAGTGCCCGGGTTTTCCCCGCTCCTGCAGACGCAGAGACAACGGTGTACTTCGGCAGTTCGAGGACGAACTGACGGTCTTTTTCGAGAATGGTAAGAATAGGAGAGGATTGCGCCACGGGGACAATGTAGGAAATATTCTTTAGAAGCCATCTCAAAAACAGGTCGACAACATGAGAATTTCATCCGATGCCAGCCAAGTCAAGAACGTTCAATTCACAAGTTCGACTTGGCCTGACCGTTATGGAGATGCGTTCTAGTGTTCGAGAGAAATACAGACGAGGAGGGAACGAATGAGCGCCGTGGCGCTCATTCAAGTTTCAGCTTTTTCAGTTTTGGTTTGATCACGAAGACGCAATAGGGCGCGTTCGCGTGGTTCTTGTAATAGTCCTGGTGATAGTTTTCGGCCGGATAAAATTCTTTCAACGGCTGGATCTCTGTGACAATCGGGGAATCAAAGTTCTTCTGGGCTGCCGCCTTCGACTTTTCGGCGGCTGCTTTCTGTTTTTCGTCGTGATAGAAAATGACGGATCGGTACTGCGTTCCGGCATCAGCTCCCTGGCGGTTCAAGGTCGTGGGGTCATGAGCTTCCCAGAGCACCTCCAGCAGTTTTTCGTAGCTGATCCTGGCAGGGTCGTACGTAATCTGGGCGACTTCGGCGTGCCCCGTTGTGCCCGTACAAACTTCTTCGTACGTCGGGTTTGCTTTCGCTCCGCCGGCGTACCCGGCGACGACCGATTGAACCCCGTTCGACCGTTCAAAGACCGCCTCGACACACCAGAAACAGCCGGCCCCGAATGTAGCCTTTTCCATATGAACTGCCTTTCCTCCCTGTTGGGCAAATGCGGAGAAACAGATAAAAAGTGGTATGAAGATTTTCATGCGAACTCCTCTGACTTCTCCTTTAACAATCTAATGGGGGAAAAAGTTGCAAGATAACCATGGATGGCTGTGGAGCGGCTGGATCTGAGGCACGGCTCCCTGGGCGAAGCGTCGCTTCGCCCAACGGAACCGGTCTCTGCAGTTCTTGCTTGTTATGCAGGCGCTACGCGCCGTTGCCGACCCGTCTGAAGATCACAAACTGCCGCCCACGCTTCAAGGGTTTAGTATATTCCCCGGGATGAAGCGCAGCAACCTGGCGCGAGATATGCAATGGCAGTGTGTGAAGATCGATTTCACCGAGAACGCCTCCGCGTGTGCGCGAATCGGAAACCGAATGCTGGCGCGCGAGGGAATCGAACGAGGCACCGGCAACCAGCATGGCGTACACTGAATCGGCGGCCGTCTCTTCGGAGCAGGCCAATTCGGCGATCTTCATATAGAGAGGATTGTCGAAATGCATCGTGATCAGCTGCCGGAGCCAGAGTGCCGTCGGACGACCATTCATCAATGCAGGGGAATACTTCCATCTGCGCACCTCAGCCAGAGCGAGAGAATCCCATGCTCTGCTCCCGCTGGGAGTCTCGATTTGCGCTCTTCCTACGGTCCCATCAAGAGCGATATATACCCGGAATACCAGGTTGATCGAGGCGTGATCAGTATGGAATGGCCAGGGGGGAAGAGAAGACTGGTGTATTACTTCGGGAAGCGAGTAACTTGGATCGGGCAGTTCAAAAGTGGCGCAGCCGCATAGGAGCAAAGCCGCGAATAGGATAAACCTCATGATGTCCACCTCTCTGCGGGGGGAAAACCTTACAGCGTTCGGAATCCCCACACACAAACGTACAACAGAGGGCATTGAATGTCAACCAGTTGGACGGGCGGCAATGAAAATAGGGTGTTGGTGACTTTCCGCCTTTACGCGAGACTGTCCGGTTCCACCCCTCAACGATTTCCGAGGCCGCTTGCTTTCAAGTACTCGCGGAATTGCATCCGGCCATGTAAAACCATGTCATGTTCAAGAGCGGAGTGAATGAACACCAGCTGGTTGTTCAGAAGATCGACACGGAGAAGCGCTGCTTCATCCTTTGCGCAGTATGGGATGCCCCAACCCCGGAGATCTTCCATTAGACTTTCCGTTTCGTCTTTCGTTCCACCGGAGTCCGTATACACAGCGACCATCTTTCCTTTGAAGTGATCGATCCAGTACGCGTACTTTTCTGTTTGACCATAGAGCGCATCGAATAGATAGACCTCGCTGATCTTCTCCGGTATTCCACCCCTTAGGAGCGTGAACGAAATCCCGTGGTATGCTCCGCTGTGGCCGGTAAGAATGACTTTTCCGAGCGCGGTGGTCTTGATTTTCCCTTTTTGAACAAGAAACGCGCCAACATCGTCTACGAATCTCTTGAATCCTCCTGGGTCTTCGAATTTTCCCCCGAAAGAATCAGGTGCGTTGCGCGGACCTTCGGGCACGACAAGGATAGCGTTCTTTCCGCTTTCGAAAACTTGCTGCGGCAGCTTGTAGCGTTTCAGCACAGTATCGATATTGTTCCACCACCCGTGGAGATGCACGATGATATCAACGGCATCCGTCTGACGGAATCCGTTCGGAATAAAAATGGCGACGCTGCTGTCGCTATAGTGTTTCTCCGCCGGGAATTGTTGATTTCCGTACACGTGCCCCGAGGCGCGCCGGGGATGCGGAAACGGGGCAGACGAAAGGCGTATGAAGAGAAGCTCCCCATATTCGGGATACTGTTGATGGGTTTCCTGAGCAAGAGCTGTCATGAAGGCTGAGAGGAGGAGTACGCCAAGCGCGAATCGATTCATAAGGATTCACCCGAAAGAGGTTTCCCGTTGTTGAATGTCAGCGTGCAGATTTTGTGGAGATCCGCCGCATTGAAGAATTTCCCCTCGCGCTGATGCAGCTCCGAAGAGGCAATGTCGATTTCCATGAACGGGTACAATTGCGTGTGACCGAAACTATCGGCTTCGATACCAAAGCAAACGGTGTGTATGCGGTCGAAGAACTCCGAATACCATGCCAGCCAGGGATCTGTATGGAGGACGGAGAGAAGATGATACAACTCCTGTTTCAGTTGATACACAAATATTGGATCTTGGAGAGCCTTTTCCGTCGCCTGCGGAATATTGAGGTTGAATTGCAGAGCCCTGGTGTTGGGATCGATCAGCATCAAAGATATTTCGGGGTAATAATCGTGCGACTTGTGGTCGAATGTATAGACTTTCCAGGCATCAGCGATGCTTGTGGCTGCGCCGGATTTGAGGGATGCAACCTCTTCGTCATATCGGCGGGAGCGTGTCGGGCGCTCGCTGGCTGCAATCATTTCTTGTCTGTGCTGATGGATCTCCTTCTCCGTCAGAAGACGCTTCTGCTTCCCGGCTGTCGGGAACGGTTTATCCGAGGTCTCGCGGTGGACATCCCGGATCTGCTTCTTGTCCAACTCTTCCTGGATATGAATGCTGTGGCGTCTGACGGGTCGAAAGAAAGCGGACTCGCGAAGGAAGTGCAGAACGGTTGCGCTGTCGAGTGTTTCCTTTGTTACGAAAATGAATCCCGTTGCCATGAATAGAAACATGAGCGGGAACAGCGCACCAAGACTCTTCATGGCGAGCAATGTGTAGATCAGGTAGAGCGGAAGCAACACCCAGACAGCCGACGAGAGAATGAAAACCCAAGTCACAACGCCGATCACAAAAAGCGAAAGCCGTGACGGCTGCTGTTCTACCGGCTTCAAGAACATCTTCCGCAAGAGAAGGAACGAACCTGAGAGTATGAAAAGCGGAATGAAAACGATGCTCATTGGCAACCCGTCATTGACTAGAAGTGTGTGCCGGGAGGAGTGGATCGTTGGAGCTCAAGGAGCCGGCGATTTTCTTCTTGGAGACTCTTTGCTCGTTCCTCTGCAATACGTCTTTCTCCCGCGAGCTTGGCTATTGGTAGAACAAATCCGCACAGCAGGATGGGGACGATGATGTAAATGGGTTCGAAGAGCACATCATGGGAGTTGAACAACCAGGCGCTGGTGGCTGCGGCAGAGACGCTGAGAGCGAGGGAAAGAAATACCATGAACCCGTTGCGCAGAACGTAACTGACAACGGAAAGCAGGATAACCAGCGTCGTGATCAACAGTACATTCCACTCGTTGTGCACCTTCACGAACGAGCGATCAAAGAACGAGTTCACGATACTGGAATACGCCAACCCGTGGGTTGGAAATCGATACGCGCCGGAGCCGTTCCAATCGATGATAACAATTTTTCCTTCGTGCGCCTTCCATGCGGAACGTACCGCGGCTGTGTCGTTCGCCCGGTTTGCGAACGCCGGCCAGTACATGAGTGAATCCGACGTCGGATTGAGCGAAGCGTACATTTCAACCGTTCGCCGCTTTGGCAATCGAAAGCGGGTGTAGGTAAGCCCATCACGTTCGATCGGGAACGCGTACGTCCCGATATGGAGACGGGAAGGCGAAACAGGAAGCTCCGCATTGTCGGGGATGTCAAAAAAACGCTTCAACGCGAGCACGATGACTTCCGGTACCGGCTCTCCTGTGGTCTCATCGCGGATTCCGGTCGGCACGAATCGCGACAGCCGGCTGAAATCCTTCGTGTATTCGGTCATCGCGCCCCAGTGCATTTCCACACGATGATACAGCGGGTGCTGCACCCACCAGTACTGCTTGTCTTCGGGTGTGGGATCGAAGCCGAAATAAGGCGACGGTCTCGTCGATACTCCAAAGATTACGATGCTGTCTCGGATGAGCCTGCGGATGGAATTCAGGTTCCGACCGGTGGGGCGAATGTTTGCGGGGAGGGGGACGATGACGACCTTTGCCCCCGCCTCTCTTAAACGATGCGTAACATCGTGAGCCAACTCGAGGAAAAGCTCATGCGGAATCTGCTCATAGAATGGAACAGACATGACAGGCGCATCGACGTCCTTGCCTGTCTTCTCATCCGCATCAAGGTAGTAGCGCCTGCTGAAGGTAAAATCGGTCGATCGTAATTCCAGCGAGCGGAGAGCGCGAAAACTCAAGAGCCCCATCGAAACTGCAAAAATGAGCATACTCCAGATGACATAACGGAGCACAAGGGGTGTCTTCATGTCTCGAATTCTCTCGTAGTCATTGTTTCGCTTTGGTTATGAATGCGTCGACGTCTGTTTCTGACGCGCTGATCACACAAGGCATTCCTCAACGACAGAACACCCCAGTGCAGGTTGAATGCAGGGATTGACCGAACAATCTTGATTTGAAATGCAGACATCGCCGGGGATGCCGGCGATGTCTGTGTGATTGTCTGCAGGATTGAGTCTGCCACGCAGTGTTGCTGGAAGATTCGGCGGCGAGAAAAAACGATTACTTGAAGCTCGACACAGCGCGATCGACTGTTTCGTAGGTCTTGAAGACCTTGACAAGCTGTGTAATGGCAAACAGGCTTTCCACCTTGTCTGTCACGCGCGCGAGCCGTAATTCCCCCCCCTTGGTCTTCACGGAGGTCATGGCGGCGATCAACGTTCCGAGCCCGGAACTGTTCACCCACTTCACCTGGCCCATATCGAGCACGATCTTGCCGAATCCCTCCTGCAGCAGGTTGTAGATCTTTTCCCGAACCTCTGTGGTATCCGGCTCACCCATCAGGTTGCCCTTGAACGTAAGAACCGCAACGTCGCCGTGCATCTTTTCTTTGATCGTCATACAAGATTCTCCATGTGGAATTCTATCCAAAGCACATAGCTACCGGCACTCATTTCACCGCTAGCGGGCTCTCTGAAGAAAAATAGTACTGCCTTTTTTACCGAATGTCAACACGGGTTGCAGTGAGCGAGCAAGGGTGATTTCAAAGGCGGAAGGCCGTTCTTCTGTGCCGAACAAGAACATTCGACGGTTGATTTCCAATCACTCTCCTTGTATCATTCGTGTATGACCATCATCCCAATCGACTCGCTCGATGAAACCGATCTTCATCCGTACCGCACGCTCCGTCGTCCGCTTGATCACCAGCGGAATGGCATCTTTGTTGCCGAAGGGGAGAAGGTTGTACGGAGGCTCTTCGCGAGCTCCCTTGAAATTCTCACGGTGCTGCTGACACCGGAATGGCTCGAAGCGTACCGGCCGATCCTCGAACAACGCTCCGGTGATGTGCGCGTGTTCGTCGCGCAGAAGCCGCTTGTGGAAGCCATCGTCGGATTCAATCTTCACCAGGGCATCATGGCTGTCGCCCGCATTCCCCGTCCGTCGTCGCTCACGGAGACCCTCGCAAACATCCGGCGTCCCGCCCTGTTGGTGGCAGTTGACGGTCTCACCAACGCGGAGAATCTCGGCGTTCTTGTGAGAAACTGTGCGGCGTTCGGTGTTGACGCGTTGCTCGTTGGCGAAACGTCGAGCAGTCCATACCTTCGCCGTGCAGTACGCAATTCCATGGGAACTGTCTTCACGCTGCCGGTGGTGCATCGTACGAGTCTGGTAGATTCGTTGAACGATTTGAAGTCACACCGCGGCGTGCGCGTCATCGCAGCACATCCACACGCAGAGCAGATCGCACTGCCGCGGGCGCGCTTGGACGGGGATTGTTGTATCGTGTTCGGCAGCGAAGGAGAAGGAATCAGCGGTGCGGTGCTTGCAGCATGTGACGATCTGGTGGCGGTTCCCATGCGACCGGGTGTGGACTCGCTCAATGTGGCCAGCGCAAGTGCCGTGTTTCTCTACGAGGCACGGAAACAGAGGAGCGACCTACACTTTGGGGACGAGAGGCGGTAGGGCGCGGGCTGTCACGTCCGATTGGAAGCCGCAGGTCTTGTGGGTACCGTCGCACAGCGGTTGATTCTTGCTCTGTCCGCAGCGGCACAACTTGATCAGCGTACGACCGTTTAAATCAAATTTCCCGCCGTTCAGATCGAACAGTTCAAAATCCCCATCGACATGGATACTTCCGTTGCTCCTGACTGTCACCTTTGTGGGCATAGCACATTCCTTCTCTAAAATGAGAATCCGCCGGGCGTTCTCATTTCCTCTTAAGTGTCATCGGGACAGACAGCGAAGTCTTTTCCCACTCCAACTTCAACACACCCGATTGGTTGTCAGTCTTGTCCAGCGAGATCGTGAACCGCTCCTTGTAGCCGGGGAGTTCGCGCCTCTGGAGTTTGATCCGTGCGAGGTCAAAACGGGGGTGATACACAAGCCCGTTCTGTCCTGTCTCTTTGTTGATGATCAGCAGCCACGATTTCTTCGAAGGAAGCGTGAACAGCGAGTACATTCCCTTCGGGATGTTCACCCCGCCAAGCGTAACATCCAACTCTGTCTTCAACGTTGTCACTTCGTTCGCGCCCGTCCGCCATACCTGATTATAGGGAACAAGACTGCCGAAGATCTTTCTGCCGCGGGCTGCCGGTCGGCCATAATTGATTGAAACCGCTTTGCCCCCAAGCGCCAGCTGCACAGAATCTCTCGGGCTCGCGATGATCGGTATCGGGCTGACTCTGAATGGGACAGAAAGCGACGTGTGCTCCCATTCGATCTTCAGAATTCCTGTGCCGTTGTTTCCACGTTCAATTCCAATAGTCAGTTTCTCCACTGTGTTGGCCAGCGTTCGCTTGTCGAGTACAATGCGAGCCAGGTCCCGTTGAGAATCGTACACCGTTCCCCATTGCCCGACTTGTTTGTTGATGATGAGCTTCCACTGTCCGTCCGTTGGAAACGTGTAGAGAGAATACGAACCCTTTGGTATCTCCGTCCCGCCGAGTTCGAGGTCTGCGTCGGTAACAAGTTGCGTCGCCTGGCCCGCTCCGGTTCGCCACACCTTGTTATACTGGACGTAGTCTCCCATAATTTTGCGGCCATGGAGTGAGGGGCGGCCATAGTTGACGGAGATTCTCTTTCCCGCGATAAGAGCAACTGTGGAATCACGGGGCACCTGGATGGGCTGCTGGGCGAGCACGTCACAGGAAAGCATGGCGCAAGAAAGAAGAACCGCCCGGCAGAAGGAGACGCGTGTAATCATAGGTGTAATGAAGGAGTCATGAAACAATGCCCAATCTTACAGAATTTTGTTCCTCGCCGCAATATCTTCCGCTGTATTGCCATGGCCGTTACGCCGGCTCGAGCGGGCGGGCGACCATAATTCCCAACCGTTTGGGACTGGACGCAAGATACTCAGCGAGCGATTTCTCCGTGATCTGAACCTTCGAGCCGCTCAGCGGTGCGTGCATGAAGTGAAGCGTTCCGCTCTGCCAGATCGCGATGCCGGTGTGCGCAACATCCATACCCGGAATGTCAGCGGTTATGGCGATGATGTCGCCGTCATGGATTTTCCGAGCAACTTTCGGGATAACAGCGGTGGGAATATGGTACAACCGCCGGCTGTTGATCACCGCTTCCTGCTTCTGAATTACGGCCAGAAACTCCGGCCGCTCTTTGATCTGGCGGTACGATTCCGTGTGGGTGGACATGAAATTAATCGTCTTCTTATAGCGCGCGCCCCCGAGATCTTTCGTGACAACAATGAATACATGTTTCTTTTCGTTGTCGTAGAAATAATCACTGGAGTAATGAAGCCGGCTCGGGTATCCATCGATAATGCCGCCGCGATAGCGGATATACTGGAGCTCCTTCTTGTAGTCCTCGAACGTAGTCTTGTTCTTTTTGATACAGCGGGCAAAAACGAGGGCGTTTTCGTAGAACGACACACAGTCTAATCCGCTCAGGTTGATAACCAGACGCTCTTCGCCCGGCTGTTCGAGGGTGTTGGCAACATACTCCGTGCCCAGGAAAGATTTGCCCATCTCGACGATGACTTGGCCAATCGGTTTGGCCCGGAGCTGGAGGGAAGCCGCGAGCTCGAACTTCTTCGAGCAGAGCTGGGCATCGTCATCGCCTAAGACAAATGATCTGAACGAAGGAATGCCTGCAAATGCCGGAACCCCGGCCGCGAGAGGAAGAGTCTTTAAGAAATCCCGCCGATCCATTGAAAAACCCTTTCAGATCCAAACGTGAGCGAAACGAAACAAACTTAGAATTGAAAACGAAGCCCGGCGCTCACCTGAAATCCGGAATAATCAAACGTAATCGTGGAAGTCTGAGTACTGTGTTGTCCCAGCTGCGTCACATCGCCTTCCATTGTGCCGAATTGGGCGAATCGATAACCCGCTTCTGCCTTCACCGAGAGTCCGCCGGCCAGGGGCATATCGGCCCCGGCGAGGACGCCGACAGTCACCTTTGATTTTGTAAACGTCGCGTCAGTATCGACAAACAGCTCCGGCACGAGCACGGAGCCGGTTTTCACCATCTGCCAGCCAACAGCTTTCGCAGGAGCACGAGCGATGCAAACACCAAGGTTCGCTTGAAGGTACCACTCGAGAAAATAGGGCCGAGCGGAGGGATAGTACGAAATCCCTAGCACCGCGTCAGTGGATCCGACGCCGCGTTCGAGTTGCAGCGTGGCACCCGAGCTGTTGTAGGAAGATGAGACAGTCTTTGACCAGTACGAAGCGGCAAATAAAAAACCAAATTCACGATCGAAACGATATGCAATCCCGGCAGAAACAGATGGTGCTTGTTTCACAGAAGCGAGTGGTCCGACAGGATATCCCTGTTTCGCCCAGCCCTGAACGTCGGCCTCATTCTTTTCGTCGACAGCGTCCAGATTGAATTGATTGTACCCTATGGCCGCTGCGACCGACCATTTCCGATACTGACCATACATCAGCTGGGGAGAAGCAACGAATCCGACAACAAGTATAGCCCAAACGAAACGTCGTCGCGCCGCCCGCGGAAGCATGTCAGAAAGGCGTCTCATCTGTCGGCTCTGGGGGCAGGAACGCAGCCTCACGGAACCGGGTCAGGTTTTCGAATCGGGCATACTGCTTGACAAATGCCAGACGCGCGCTCCCCGTCGGACCGTTACGCTGCTTGCCTATGATAATTTCTGCCATGCCCTCGGTCGAGTCATTGTTTTCATCGGTCGTGATGCCGAACATTTCCGGGCGATGGACAAACAGTACAACGTCAGCATCCTGTTCGATGGCTCCGGATTCGCGCAGATCGGCCAATACCGGCCTCTTGTCGCCGCGCAATTCAACTGCACGATTGAGCTGCGAAAGTGCCAGAACAGGGATATTAAGTTCTTTTGCGAGCGCTTTGAGCGATCGGGAGATTGTTGAAATTTCCTGCTCGCGGCTCTGGACGTTTTTTGGTCCCTGCATCAGCTGGAGATAATCGACCACAACGAGTCCGATGTTGTGTTCTGCCTTGAGACGGCGGGCCTTCGCCCGGATTTCCAGAACAGTGAGAGCGGGAGTGTCGTCGATGAAGATCTTTGCTTTGTAGAGCTTGCCGACGCTTGTGCTGAGTTTACGCCATTCATCCTCGGGCAGGCGCCCGGTGCGGACGCTGTGCGCATCGACTCGGGCTTCAGCGCAGATCAGACGGAGAACCAGTTGCTGAGCGGACATTTCGAGGCTGAAGAAGCCCACGGGAACATCGTGGAGAATCGCCGCATTGCGCGCGATCGAGAGGACGAGTGCCGTTTTGCCCTGGCTGGGGCGCCCGGCAACGATAATGAGATCTGACCGCTGAAATCCTCCCGTATAGTTATCAAGCTCTGTGAAAGCGGATGGGACTCCGGTGACTCCACTGTGCTTGCCGTGAATACTTTCGAGCATTTCCATGGTTTGATGAACGGCCGTGTTCATCGAAATGAAACTCTTCTTCATCCGCTGTTCGGAGATCTGGAATATCTTCTGCTCTGCTTCGTCCAAAAGATCGAGTGCGTCTTCAGTTTCGCTGTATGCCCGGCCGACCACTTCGGAGGAGGAAGAAATCAGCTGGCGCATCAACGCTTTTTCCAGGACGATGTGCGCGTGGTACTCAATATTGGCCGCGGTGGTCACCTTTGTTGTCAGCTCGGTGAGATAATACTCACCGCCGATCTGATCGAGCTGGGCGCGCCGCCGTAGTTCCTCAACGAGCGTAATAAGATCGACAGGCTCACTCTTTTCAAAGAGAGCGGTCATGGCGGCAAAGATGCGCAGGTGTGCCGGCTTGTAGAAGGATGTTTCGTCAAGAATTTCGATCGCTTTGGCAATAGCCCCCTTATCGAGCATCATAGCGCCAAGGACAGCCATCTCGACATCCACCGCCTGCGGTGGAACGCGGCCTTCGCCCAAGCCGTCACGCTGGTCGCTATTCAACATCCGTCGTGGATCTGTCATACCATTACTCCTTTGGCTCAATGTACGCGAAAATCAGTGATCTCCAAAGCTCTTCTCCCCAGCCTCAATGCGCACCGGCAGAGAGTTTGTTTCCGGAGGAAGCGGACAGGTTGCATAGGGCGTGAAGGCGCACGGAGGATTGATTGCCTTGTTGAAATCTATCACGACCTTGCCATCCCTTGGAGGGTCAGAATACAGGAACCGTCCCGCTCCGTACGTTTCTTTGCCGTTTGTCGCATCAGCAAAAATGTAGAACAGGGTCGTCGGACCCGATCCCACCGGTTCGAGCCTGTACTCTTTGCCGTCAATCGAGAAAATTGCCACACCCGGAACCGTATAGTCCTCCAGGTAGCCCGAAATCACGGAGGGGACCTTGATGGGTTTTGGTGGAACGTATGGTTCCCACCGCGCTTCTACCCTCCATCGTCTTTGCACAGGAAAGGTCTCGATGCCCGGGAATTTCTTGAGCGTTTCGGCGTTGATGTCCCACATGCGCACGGCAAACCGGGTTCCGCGCTTAATGACAGTGAACACCCGTGAACCGATTTCGACTCGATCTGTACCAGCACGAAGAGATCCGGAAGTGAACACGTTGCCACGAACAGTCGGCTTGACGGCGGGAAGCGCTTCAAAGGTCAACGCTTCCTGCGCGACTGTAATTGTCCCGATCGAATCGAGCGGGTTCTTTCCCTCCACGAGCCAATCCAGAGCGACCAGTGAGAGCCATCCAACGGGCTGCTTCAAGCCCTCGATCCGCTTGTTGTGCCATGAACCGATTTCGGCCTCGTAGGCGAGTGTTGCGCTGTCCTTCTTGATGCCGGAAGGCTGAGCACAAACGCCATACGATAAGATCATCATGAGTATAGACACATAGAGAACGGTTCTTGTAATAGCCATAATCGTTCTTTCAACGGTGATGGGAGGGCGAGTGAATATCTACGATGACCAATACCATCCAATGCAGCTACGATGGCGTCTTCCCCGCTTTCACCTGACGCTCGCGTAACCAGCCTCCAAGAACAGCCGAGGGCGCCATGAAAACAATGGCTGTAATTTGCGACCAGTGTGTCGGAAAACCCGGCTGGGCGAATATCGAAATCAGTGCAGCGACCGCAATGATTGCAGCGACGATCCCGGCATGCATCAGTTGTTTCCGCGCCGCAATTGCTGCAGAAACGTAGCCGCCCGAGATTGCAAAAACAACGCCATAGATCGTGCTTCCAATCATAAAACCAACGCCTGGCTGCTGATGCGGGTCGACACCGGAGAGCTGAAACATCGCAACAGCCGAAACGGCGAAGACAAGATAGCCGACGAGGATGGCAAGGAATGACCTCATGATGAGCACCGGAGAATTGTTGTTATTGGAATGTTGAATGTTAAATGAAAACGGAACAGCTACTGATTCAGGAGTCGGAGGAATCTGTACATGAATTCCACGCCGTCGTAAAATTCCTTGGCACCAAGCCGCTCATCCCGGCCATGAGCTCTGACGTCGTCGATGTCTGCAAACATACCGGATACACCATACACCGGTATGCCCGCCTGGCGAAGAAATTTCCCGTCAGAGGCGCCGGTAGACATCACCGGAGTCACCGTGACACCCGGCCACATCGATGCAGCCAATTGATCGACTGCGTCCATGACATCTTTTCTCAGCGGCGAAAGCGGTCCGGGGCGCGCCGGAGCAATCTGGGTCACAGTAATCTGGCTGTCGGCAAGGAAAAGATGAAACATCGCAAGGACCGTTTCGACCTTTTCGTCAGGGAGCATACGGCAATTTACCACTGCCCGCGCGCTCTGTGGCAGAGCATTTTCCGCATGGCCGCCGTTCAGCATCGTCGGAACCCACGTAGTCCGCATCAGTGCGTTATAGTAGGGCTTTGATGCGGCCAATCGATTTGCAGCCGCTTCGTCGATCGGTGTCTTCAAAATTGCCAGCATGTCGGACTTCGTCTGGCCTTCCTCGCGCTGGGCTGTCCGCCCGAAAAAAGTGCGCGTCGTTTCGTTAAGCCTGACGGGGAAATCGACCTGTGAGAGGCGGGCAAGCCCGGCGGCGAGCCTGTAGATCGCGTTGTCTTTCACGGGAATCGAACTATGTCCCCCTTTGTTTTTCACCTCAAGCTCAAAGCTCACGTACACTTTTTCGCTTGTCTGGACTTCCAGCAAGATTGGTTTTCCTTTCTCAATATCTCCGCCTCCTCCTTCCAGGTTGATGCCAAATTCCGCATCGATCAAATCCCGCCGGTTTGCGAGCAGCCACTGGACTCCGTTAGCGTCTCCATTTTCTTCATGCTCTGTCAATGCCAGAATGATGTCGCGGCTCGGCACGAATCCCTCGTTCTTCAATCGTATGAAGGTTGCGACGATGTCTGCAACCTCACACTTCATGTCGGACGCCCCGCGGCCGTAGAAGAATCCGGCTTTTTCCAGAAATGTAAAGGGATCAAACGACCAATCCTGACGCAGCGCCTCAACGACGTCAAGATGCGCAATAATAACGATCGGGCGATGGATTCCTTTGCCGCGGTATCGCACGACGAGATTCTTGTTCTGCGGGCGGGGCCCCACGAGCTCCATATCATTGTCCACAAATCCGGCTGCTTTCAGGCGCGCCGCCATTGCCTCTGCAGCCTTTGTGCTCCCGACGTTCATCGTCGTGTTGATTTCAACCACTTCACGGAAAATCTCACGTGCCAATTGCTGGTGCGGGGAAAGTCCCCCGGCTGAAGATTGTGCAAAGACCGTACGAACGGAACACGAGAGCGCAAGAACGAACAGGGCGGCGAAGGTACTGAGGGCGCGGTGTTTCATTGTGACAAGAGCTCCTTTGATATGATGCTCATCGAGCAATGTGGGTTCGGTGTCGCATGAGACGCTTCGATACCGCTGCTACCAGAATCAGAAGGAAGACGAGATTTACCCAGGCAAACCAGTCACCGGCAGCAGGATAGAATCTATGGCTATTTCCGGGTCTCGCATCGCTGAGAACTGAAATCGGCTGATTGACGGAGGCAGAGTTGCTCGACACGAGTCCAACGCGAACGGATTGTTCGGACGCGGGTGCCGCGAGTTGGTTCCAACCGTACACCAGAGTCCCAAACGCGACGGCCAGCACAACCGAGAGTGTCAGAAGAAATTCTCTTCGGCTGCGAACATTGAGTGCTGCAACAATGCCGGCGGGGACAAGAGTCACGACGAACGTGATGCCTTGAATTCCCGCAAGTGAAGCAATCTGGATAAGAGGGAGAAAATCGGATTGCGTGTATGCGATGCTTCCAGCGCTCCCATGGGAAGAGACGCTTGCGAGGATGAATTCATAGGCAGTCCAACCCACCGGAAATGCGAGGAACGCAAGCGGATGCCGGAGGTGCACGATGGCATCTCTAAAAGCGACAACAATGACGGCAAATGCGAGCGCAGGAATCAGGAGTGAACCGATGACAACACCGATTGATGCCGCTGCTGCCATAGACCCGACAAGATTTAGTTCGCCCAGGATGTAGGCGCAGAAGGCAATCGCGACTGTGTCCCGTCGTGAAGATCGCATCGAAAGAAATAGAACCGGAACGGGAGCAATCCACACGAGCGGTCTGATGCCGGTCAGTCCGGTGGAAAAGAAATAAAGTGCACCGGTCGCGGCTACCGCGGCGAGGGAAAACAAACGGCTGACCATTGCCTGTCGGTTCATGGCTCGTTGAGTCTGATCAATACATGCGAGGAATTAGGCGCCACGTTGAGGCACAATAGCGGCGATAGGATTCGCCAAAATGTTCCAGCAGTGCGCGCTCTTCGATACGGATCCTGTGAAGAAAGGCCGCTGTGATCGGGACAACGATCACGACGAACGACACCCAATTCGAGTATGTTATCGCGAGCCCCACAAACGAAACGAGGATGCCCGTGTACGATGGATGTCGCAGATGTTTGTACACTCCGGCGGTTATGATTTTGTGATCGCTGAGGATCGCGACGTCGACGGTGAAATATTTCCGCAGGGTCAACACTGCTACCCATCGCAGTATAAGGCCCATGACGATCAGCATCAACCCGCCGAGATTCATCATGGCGTGGTTGAACGGTAGGTATCCTACCCCAAGGAAGCGAACGACGATAGCCGCGGGGATTGAAAGCGAAATAGCCAGCCACAGAATGATGATGGAGCGGCGATCCCGGCTCGGGCCTTTCTGATCGGAATGCTTCAACCTCGCGAGGAGAATTTCGGAGCCTATCCAGACAATGGATACTGGCGCGAGGACAAACGAAAGATCCATGACGTTATTGTCCTTTTGCTGTGGTCAATCCGGCTGCAATGCGGGCGGTTCACGCTGCTCTGTGAGAACGCTGGCTCTTTCCAGTGCTTCATCAAGGTCTCCGCAGATATTGTCTTCGCCGACGCGATCGAGGAGGCCCGACCCTTGCACTGCAAACAGAGGCTGCTTGTGAATTCCTGAGATAATAAAGTGCGTTTGCTGGTGCGAGAGTTGAGAGTAAAGCTCATCGAGTGCGCGCAGCCCGGTCGCGTCAACGGCAAGGAGATTGCGGGTTTCAAGGATGAGGACCGAGGGTTTTTTCTCGATGAAGCGTATCGATTCGGTGAATTGATCGACGGCCCCAAAAAAGAGCGTCCCGTACACTTCGAAGACCTCAACTCCTTCCGGAATTGCACGCTTCGGGCCTGCGGTTTCTTCTTCTTCCCGTTCTTCCTGTAGATCCCGTGTGATGGCGTTTACCTGGCTGACCTCCGACATTCGTTTCATGAAGAGAAGAGCGGCCAACACGATGCCAACTTCGATTGCCACGGTGAGGTCAACGATCACGGTCAATGCGAACGTCACAAGCAGGACCGCGACATCGCTCATCGGGCTTCGGAGGACTTTCATGAACGAATGCCACTCGCTCATGTTGTATGAGACAACGACGAGGATAGCGGCCAGCGCGGGAAAAGGAATCAGCGATGCCCAGCGGCCAAAGAAAATCATGATGAGAAACAGAGTAACTGCGTGGACGATGCCGGCGACAGGAGTTCGACCCCCGTTTTTCACGTTTGTCGCCGTTCGCGCTATGGCGCCGGTGGCCGGAATACCGCCAAACAGCGGCGACAGGATGTTCGCTGCTCCCTGTGCTATCAATTCCATGTTGGATCGGTGGCGCGTGCGGATCATGCCGTCGGCCACGACAGCGGAAAGCAACGACTCAATTGATCCGAGGAGCGCGATGGTGATTGCGGGAGAAACGAGACTGGTGACCATGTGCCATGTCACCTTTGGGAAATGAGGCGCGGGAAGTCCATGTGCTACGCTGCCAAACCTGGATCCTATCGTCTCAACCGGAATTTTGAAGATCTGAACCACAGCGGTGGCAGCAAGAAGGGCCACGAGGGGGCCCGGGATCCGGTGCGAAACACGGGGCCAAAACACAAGAATGAGAAGAGAGCCCAGCCCCACAAGAAGTGAATTGACATCAATGACGCGAAGACTCTGCGCGTACACATACCACTTCTCGAAGAAATTCGAAGGTAGGTTCCGGATGTGCAGGCCCAGGAAATCGTTGATCTGCGACGTGAAAATGATCAGGGCGATCCCGCTCGTGAAACCGACCGTCAGCGGGTATGGTATGAACTTGAGGAGTGTGCCCAGCCTTGCAAGACCCATGATGATAAGAAAAACCCCGGCCATGAGAGTTGCAACGGCCAGGCCGTCGTATCCAAATTTCTGCACAATGCCGTAGACGATAACAATGAATGCGCCTGTCGGTCCGGCGATCTGAACACGGCTGCCGCCGAACACCGAGACGACCAGTCCCGCAATGACGGCAGTGTACAACCCCTGCTCCGGTTTGACGCCCGATGCAATGGCGAAAGCGATGGCAAGCGGCAATGCAACGATGCCGACAATGACACCGGCCACGAGATCTGATGCCAGCTCTTTTCTCGTGTACCCCTTGCGGAGAATAGAAAACAGTTTTGGCTCAAGACGTTGGTGCAACGGTTTCCCTTCCTCTCAACTGCATGATGATCCAATGAACCGGGATTATAACCAACTGCCAGTGGTTCCCTGCCAGAGCTGATACAAGCCAAGAAGCGCCAGGCCAATTGCCGAAATGCCAAGCAGAGACCGGTTCAATTGCGGCCCGAGTGCCCTAGCTGAAGAAAACAGGATGACGATTGCAGCACCTCCCAGCACGATGGTTCCGTAGAACCCGATCATCAGGGCTATTCCATGTGCAGGTGCCTCGCGCCAGCCCTTCATGAGAAGAGGTCCCATGACGAGCATCCAACCCAGGTACGGGTTGGGGTTCAGCACATTGACAAGAGAGGCCTTGAGCAGGCTCATTCCTCCCGACTCTGCCACAGGAGAGGATTTCATACTGAAATCACGCCACGACTTGAATGTCCCGAACGCGAGATACAGCAGAAATACTCCACCGGCAGCTTGAAGTATCCGTTCCCACCAAACGGGAATGCTGTTCAATACCACCAACACGAGCAGAATGATCGGTCCGTCGCTCACGAGCGGCGCGAAGGCTGCCGGGAGGGTGCGTCGCCATCCATGGTGCAGCGCCCGTGACAGAAGGTATGTCTGGAACGGTCCGGGCTGGACGGCGGCGGCGAAGCCAAATGTTATTCCCTGAATCAAATAAAGAAGCATCTCACACTCTCCGGTTGCTGCTTCCAAACCTATGCCATCACCGCGATCATGCCGAGAATATGGTTGCCGAGTTTGTGCTCCCCTTCAATATGAACATGAGATTGCGCTTCGGATGTACTGATGCCTTTCGTAACAATTCTCCAGGCTACGCTCTTGTCGATTTCGACTGAACAAGAGATATTCGTGTCACACGCCGAAAACAATTCCCATCTGTTGTTGGCGCGAACGAGATACCACCGTGCCCCGATCAACCCGCTGACGGAAAAGCAGATCGTCGTCCCCTCCACGGCGTTCACACCCCGATAGTGATGCGGCAATCCTCTCATGGAAGTATCCAGATACGGCAGATAGAGTCGTTCCGTCAGGAGAACGTGCTCATCTCCGATTGAGAAACGTATCTGCTGCTGGTGATGCCATTTTTCTGTGTATTCACGAGCCACATGGAACCAGTTCTGTGATTGCGATTCTCCCGCCCACGCAACTGACCACACCGCCGGGGCAGCCGGGTCAAGGGACTGCATATACTCGCAAAACTGTCTTCCTGAAATCTCCAGCAGATCTGTCAGGACTGCCGGGCTGACTCGCCGAAAAGCCCTGACCCAATCTGCGTTGAGCTTGTTGAGAAAGACAACGAGGTCATCGTACGAATCAGAACTGCCCGGATTTCCACTCCGGTATCCATCGCGAAGCATGGACAATGAACGGAAATTACTGTCAAGCAGATGCGCTGCCACGTCCTTGACGCTCCACTGTGGAGCGACAGTCCGGCGTTCCCAATCGCCCGGAGAGAGATTCCTCAGGCACTCGAGTAGCAACCGGTCGAGCTCAGGAAGAAGATGAGCAATATGAATTGGGTCAATCCGTTTCATTGCATTCTGCGGTTGCTCCGGCAACGTGTTATGCATCCCACTGCGCGATGGTGTGATGAGAAACCAGCTGCCACAACCCGGTCCTCATCGAATAGACACGAACATACCGAATACCGTATTTTGCATCGCCATCCTTCGACTGCCGGTGCACGTGCAGTTGTCCTGTGACCTGGGCGGTGTCACCATGGAATTCGATGGACGGCGGATCCAGCTGCCGGGAAAGAAAGCGGGTCTCGTTGCTTGTCAGTGAATCGAGCCACTGGTGCTTGGTCTGGACGAGGCCGGTTCCATGGGTGAACACAAAATCATCAGCATACAAAACGCTGAGGGAGGCAAAGTCCTTTGAGACCACCGCCTCCTCGATTCTCTCGTTCACGGCTTCTATTGTAGCAGTTGCTTCGTTCATAGTGGCGTCCGTCGAATTTGCAGCCCCCCCAGGGTATGCCATGCTCTGCGCGCCTCAGTGTTGAGGCAGCGTGGTCCCCGTCTTCAGATAGTAGTTGATCGCCTCTTCCCAATCACTGAGATTGTCCTTGTACATGTTCTCGATTGCCTGACGATTGATCTCGTTTCCCAAATCATTCAATCCGGTGTATATGTACGTAATCGTCGCCATCGTCTCATGCTCAGACACGCCAGCACATTGAATGTGTATGACCCAGTACCGGTTTGGGGTTGAAACAACGTACTCGACGACAAAGTTTGCCGGCTGATACTTTGAGACAATCCAGAAAAACTGGTTCTCATGTTCCTCATGTCCGGGTGTTCTGAAAACCATCCCTTCCTCCAGATTTCCCGATGCCGGGTACAGAGCGACAGGGTCCCAGCCGTCCGCCCATTTCTTTTCTTCAATCGGACCGAAGAGCGGAAATACCAGCGCGATGGCGTCATTCAACGTGATTGTCGCCCTCCTCGAAACCGCTCGGCTTTGAAATTCTTCTGATTCAACGTCTCGGCTCGCCAAGATCCCGTCATGAACCGTTCACTGACCAGGACTCGATTTATCTATTACTCCACTACTCATCGACTTCTATACTCCACTACTCCTCACCCCGCCCACCGCTTCAGTTTTGGGATCTTCTTCACAATGAAGTACGCCAGGAAACCCGGAATGTGCATCTCTTTCATCTTTCCCCTCACCAGATCGATCATCTGCTGTGCGGTGATATCGGGGCGAGTGAACGTTCCACGTTCATAACAACGACTGCAGTACATCAGACTCTTGCTGCCATCCGATTCGGTACCGCCCCCCTGCGGGTCTTTCGACCTGGGCATCCCGCAACTCTGGCAATTCGTGTACGTCATCGCACTGCGCTCCCTTCAGACGAATTATCGGCGTTTCAACGATTGGTTCAACTGTTTGCGGTTCACCTTTCCGTTGTTGTCCTGAAGGTGCCGCACGATGATGCTGGCTGTGCGTGCTCGTTCTTCAGAATGGCGAGCCGATCCAACGATATACAACAAAGTGCGCTGGCGTCCGGGTGTCAATGCGTGAAACAACCGGTTGCCTTCTGCGTCCTGCCGAAACAACTCCTTCAATTCCGCCGGGACGGGGAGGCCGTATGCGCTTTCGTCCCGCTGCAACCCGACTCTCACGTCGGAACCGATTTCCAGGTTCAGAGTCTTGCACCATTTATTGTTCACGGAAAGCACAAAGGCGCCATCACCGTACGGCAGCAAGGCGCACTGATGTGATTCGGAGCCGTTCAGCGTGCGAAGGACCCGGCGCGAGCCCTCGCGCACCAACTTTTTCGCGACCGATTGCGGTACGCACAGATGAGAACCCCAAAGCTTGTTGGTGGACTTTTCCAGAGTCGCGATGAATCGCAGAGGTTTTGATTGTGTCATGCGTGTACGTCCATTCCGTCTCGTCGAGCCCTTCTGGAAATCGCCTATCGAAGCGCCGGGGCGACAAGCAATCCGATTGCGTAGGTAATTGCCGCTTCACCAAGACCGACCAGAGTCATTTCGAGGCCGCTCTTCACCCATGACCGGCCGGTGACAAGGACCTTCGACGCGCCGACGAGAAAATGGGCAAGGGTGCTCACGATGAGCGAAATGATCAAGGCTGTCGTTCCCGAAGTGAAGAGGAACGGAAGTACGGGAATGGAAGCTCCGATTGCCGTGCTTACGGTCGCGCTGATTGATGCGCGCCATTCGTTCGGGAACGATTCTTCTGAGAGACCCAGTTCTTCGTGTACAAGGGTCTTGAGGAATTGATCCGGCTTTTCAGACAGCCGTAGCGCCATGGTCTTCGCTTCGGCTTCGGTAAAACCCTTCAACTGATAGAAAAGTTCAAGTTCCTCGAGTTCCTCCTGAGGGTTGTTCTCGATCTCGAGTTTTTCGCGCTCTACCTCCGCTTCATATACTTCCCGCTCAGACTTCATAGCGAGGTACGCGCCGCTGCCCATCGAAAGCGCCGACGCTATCATGGTTGCGAATCCGCTGAGGAGAACGAACTCACCGTTCGCCTGGGTTGCGCCGGAAACGCCGCTCACCACGCCGAATGCAGCTCCGAGGCCGTCGTTGACGCCATAGATCGCCTGACCGATCCATCCTCCCGCACGGACGTGCCACGTTTCGCGCCTCAACATAGTGTCAAGACGACCCTGCGGTTGGGCAGGAGATCCTTCAAATTCTTCGAGCATGCGGGTGTGCGAACGTTCTTCGCGTTGTGCCTCGAGAAGAGCATTGCGGTCGTTTTGCGACGTTGCGGATGTCATCAGGACGTCGTACAGCTTGTCCGCTTCGCCTTCTCCCGCTTCGAGCATTTTGGCTGCGACGGTTGAGTCGCTTTTCAGCAATGTCCAGCGGCGGAGCCGGTCGACAAGAGACTCCTTGTACTTTCCCGGGTCGGCACCGAGTTCGCGGAGGCGCGCCCGCCAGCGTTCCGCATGCCGTTCTTCCGCTTCGGCCATCCGCACGAGGATTCCCCGTTTGTCGGGGTTGGTTTCGATCTTCGCGAGCTCGTGGTAGTTTTTGGCTGCGCGCATTTCATCGCGCCATGCCTGTGTAAGGCCTATGATAAACTGTTTGTCTTTGTCCATAGCGTGTGGTTTGTGAGCGCTCACGGCGTCGCCGTCGTGCCGGCATTCTGTTTGATAGTGATGCAGGGGACCAACAGGAAAGTTGGTTCTAAGGTTGTTCCGCCTTCATTTCGTCATGCATTTTCTTAATCCACTGGATATCCTCCCACGTCGGTTTCTTCCAGTTAGGATTGCGAAGAAGAGCCGCAGGGTGATACGTCACAACCAGCTTGATACCGCGGTAGTTGTGGACCTTCCCGCGGAGATTACCGAGGGTTTCGTTTGTGCGGAGGAGCGTTTGCCCTGCAATCCGGCCCAAGCAGACAATAATTTTCGGTTTGAGGAGCTCAAGCTGCTTCCAAAGATATGGTTCACAGGAATCGACTTCCTCAGGCAACGGGTCGCGGTTGTTGGGAGGCCGGCACTTCAAAATGTTGCAGATGTACACGTCTTCCCGTTTGAAATGGATAGCCTCCAGAATCTTGTTAAGAAGTTGTCCCGCACGGCCGACGAACGGCTCTCCCTGCGCGTCTTCATCAGCACCTGGCGCCTCGCCAACGAACACGATATCTGCATTTGGATTTCCCACGCCGAACACGAACTTGATCCGTGTGCTCCCCAAGGCGCATTTCATGCACGTGCATATCTGGGCGTTGAGGCTGCTCACGTCTTGCGCGGCGATCCACGGTTCAGCCGGAAAATCCGGGAGCTTCTCCTCCATGGCTTGCGGAGCAGGTGCACCGCCAAACAGGTCGAAACCATTTGCGACGTGGACAACCTTCTTGCGTGATGGCATACCATCTCCTGCCTGTGTTAGGGGTGGGGGTTCCGGATTCGTGTACAGGGTGTTGCCGAACAATTCCTGTTCCTGGACAAGCGCTTTCTGAATATCGCTCAACAGTTTGGTCAGTTCGGTGTTGGCGTGTGACATAGGGCGGACGGTCTGAAGGTAAGGCAAAAAAAATGGATGAGGCCTTCTTCCGCTTCCGGACAACGAGCGGTGTGGGTCGACATCCCGTTGCGGACTACAGTAATGTTCGTACGCGGTTCAAAATCTGGTTTGCGACATCGAACTTCGACATCAGCGGCAGCTTCTCTACCCTACCCTTCCTATCCACAATCGTCACAACGTTGGTGTCGCCCGAAAACCCCGCTCCTTTGTCCTTCAAGGAATTCAGGACGATGAAGTCGAGATTCTTCCTTCGTAGTTTCTCCTGTGCGTTGCGGAGTTCGTCCTGCGTTTCAAGCGCAAACCCTACGAGGAGAGTCCCCTTCTTCTTTTTCTGACCGAGGGAGAGGAGAATGTCGGGAGTGCCGGTGAGATCCATGGAAAATTCTTTCTTCGCCGCGCCCTTCTTGATCTTGTTCTTGGAGGCCGCCTGGGGTGTGAAGTCCGCAACTGCCGCGGCCATGATCACCGCGTCAACGTCCTGGGCGTGCGTGGTGACGGCTTCGTGCATCTGCGCGGCGGATTCGACATCGACGCGTGTCACGTTGCGGGGCGTCTCGAGCTTTACGGGTCCCGAGACAAGTGTGACATGTGCTCCGCGCATCGCGGCAGCGTTCGCAAGGGCGAATCCCATCTTGCCGGACGACCGGTTGCCGATGAAACGAACCGGGTCAATGGCTTCATACGTGGGGCCGGCAGTAACGAGGATGTTCTTTCCTTTGAGATCCTGGGTCGACGAGCCCACCATACGCTCGATCGTTTCAATGATGATCTGGATTTCGGGGAGCCGGCCGGGGCCTTTCAGTCCGCTGGCAAGCTCTCCTTCATCGGGTGGTACAACAATGTACCCTCTCTCCTGCAGCTTGGAGACATTCTGCTGAGTTACGGGGTTGAGGTACATGTCGGCATCCATCGTCGGTGCAAGAACAATAGGGCAGCGGCTGGCGAGTGCAACAATTGTCAGGAGATTGTCCGAAAGACCGTAGGTTAGCTTGGCAATGGTGTTTGCCGACGCGGGGGCAATCACAAACGCGTCCGCCCAGTTGGCAAGGGCGATATGCTGTGTTCCGATGTCCGAACCCGTCGACTGGTGATGAGTCCAGAGATCACTGACGACATCGTGCCCAGACAGGGCAGAAAAGGTCAGGGGGGTCACGAATTTGGCCGCGGCCTCGGTCATGACCACCTGCACATCGGCCCCGGCCTTGCGGAGATCGCGCACGAGGTAGCAGATCTTGTATGCCGCAATACCTCCCGTGACGCCGACCAATATGTGTTTACCGCGAAGCACGCAGTACCTCAGGCCTCAGGTTCTGGTTCTTCCGGTTTCACTTCGGGTACTTCCGTTACCTTGTAACGATACTTGACCTTCCTGGCGATGACTTCCTGCGTTGCCGTGTCGGTTGGCTTCGCGCGTTTTTCAAACTCCAGGCTGATCCTCAACTGATCCGGATTCGCCGTAATATCGGTCTCTTCCTCAGTCTCAGGTGTATTCGTGAGCTGATTCAGGGTTTCAATCCGCTGATTGAGCTCGATCTTGATGTCCTGGTGAATCTGGCGCGCACGCTTCGATGCGATGACAATCGCTTCGTACACGTCCGTTGCAGCCAGGGAAAAATCTTCTATCTCTACTGGTTTAACAGGCACAGTGCGGTACTCCTTATAGGTGTTGATGGAACATGATTGTTATACTCGTTGCGCTTCCGTGGTATGTTCGACGACGAGCGAATCGACGTCGGCGATGGCTCGCTCCAGGTTATCGTTCACAACCTGAAAATCAAATTGTGAAGCCATACCGAGTTCCATGGCGACCCGGTCCATACGCCGTTTGAATGTCGCCTCGTCTTCGGTCTTTCGGTTAAGCAAGCGGTCCCGCAGTACCTCAATGCTGGGGGGGCGAATGAAAATAATGACCGCATCGTGAGGGTACATCCGCTTGATCGACAACCCGCCTTTTACATCGATGTCGAACAGCATCGTCCTGCCGCTGGTCAGAGCCTTATCGACCTCGGCCTTCAGCGTTCCGTACAAGTTTCCGTAGATTTCTTCGAACTCCACAAGCTCGCCCGCCGCGATGCGTCGCTCAAAATCCTGGCGCGGCAAGAAAAAATAATCCCGTCCGTCGACTTCGATCTCCCGCTTTGGCCGCGTGGTGGCGGAAACGGAGAACAACATCGAAGGATACTTCGCCAGAAGGGCTCTTACGATGGTCGTTTTCCCTGCGCCGCTTGGAGCAGAGACAACGATAAGTTTACCTCTGGACATCAAGAACGGTGATTGGTTAATTGGTGATTGGTTAACCGGCAAGTGGTTTGCGAACCATGGAGCCAATGAGCCAGAGTTTCTTGTTCGCGTCTTCACTCAATATTCTGCAGCTGCTCACGGATCTTTTCCAACTCTTCCTTCATCTGGACGACCAGATGCGCGATCTCGGAGTCGTTTGTCTTTGAGCCGATGGTGTTCGTCTCGCGGTTGATTTCCTGTACGAGGAAATTCAGCTTTCGACCGGCGGAGTCGCTGTTTGCGATCGTGTCGAGGAAGAATTTCGTATGACTCCGGAAGCGAACGCATTCTTCTGTAACATCAAGCTTGTCTGCCAGGAGGGTGATCTCGAGTTCGAGGCGATTCTGGTCAACAATGGATTTGTCATCGACCAATTGAGCGATGCGCTCATGGAGGCGCTTGCGCTCTTCCGGTATCCTCAGGCGTGACAACTGCTCGACTTTTTCGACTGTGTCGCTTAACCAATGAGTCCGGCGTTGAAGATCCTTGGCCAGCTCGCCCCCTTCGTTGCGGCGCATCGTGTTGAACCCATCGAGGGCGCTTCGAAGAGCTTCTTCCACCAGCTTCCATTCCTGTTCGTCCGTTTGCTCATCCTTAGGAGCCTCAAAAACCTCGGAGAATTTCAACAAATGCTCCAACCGGACTTTTTCCTTGATCTTCGCAGCTTTGCGAAGGTCGTTAAGAAGCTTGATATACGCCTTCGCAGCCACTTTGTTTACGGAGATCGGCGCAGTACCGCCTGAATCCTGCTCAACCGAAACGGAAATCACCAGGCTTCCGCGATTGACGCATGAGCGGACGATTTCCTTGACGTCCTTCTCCCGTTGAGATAGCAGGCGGGGAAGGCGGGTTGTCACGTCCAGGTAGCGGCTGTTGACAGCGCGTACTTCAACTGTTGCAGTAATTCCCTGCCGGGCAACTTCTGCTCGGCCAAATCCTGTCATGCTGGCAATCAATGGTCCATCCCGAGTATAAAGAAAAGTCCAATGCGCAGGGGCACGCTGCCTTTGCCTGCGTTTTCCTCTAAAGGTTCAGTCCAATTCAATCAAATTTACGGAAATTTTGAAGGGCGGGCAAGACAAAGTTCAGAACATGCTATCCACAGAGTTATCCACACCCCGTTGGCTCAAAATTGATTTTGGAACGAAATTTCTCAACCTTTTCTTGAAGTGTTGACAACCTATGATCAGTAACTACTACACATTGCGATATCTTGCTGCCGATCTCGATGCGTCGCTGCGCGGCAGTGAAGTCAAAGAAATCTTCTGCCAGTCGAAAAACGAACTTCTGATCTCACTGAAGACGGAATCCGGAGAGCGATGCCTCACGGTTTCATGCGAACCATCGATGAACTATCTCTTTCTTCGTAGCCAGTTCAATCGGGCGAAGAAAAATTCGGTTGATGTGTTTCAGATTCTCTCCGGGAGGCTCATCAGCGACGTGAGCATGCAGCCGGCCGACCGCGAACTCGTACTTCACTGCAGCGGCGATCTGTTGGTGTCGGTCCGCATGTTCGGCTCGAAAGCGAATGTCCTGCTCCTCAACAAAGAGCGGACGGTTGTGGATTCCTTTCTCCACGCAAAAGAACTTCGGGGATCAGTCCTCCCGAAACGAAGCGAACCCGAACAGCAATCAGAACTGACCCTGGAAGATTTTCAGACCCGGCTGCGGTCGATCGGTACAATTCTCCTTCCGGCGGCCATCAAACAACTCCTTCCCTTCTTCACCACACCGCTGACGCGCGAAGCCTGCTACCGGTCACACATCAGCGAGGGCAAGGTTGTGGCAGAGCTCAACGACATCGATCTCGGGCGGCTCTTCGTTTCGTGTGGAGCGATCCAGAAAGAAATCCAGACTTCTCCCCGGGCGCGCATTTATAGCCAGAACAATCTCCCCGCGGTATTTTCCATTATTCCACTCGAACATCTAGCCGGTGTAGAAGCGGAATACTTCGATTCCGTTCATGACGCAATCAGGGTGTTCGTGGGGAAGAACAGAAAGCAGAAATCGCTGCTCCAGGAGAAGGAATCATTGGTGCACTTTCTGCTGCAGGGAATCGAAAAAGCGGAACGAACACTTCAGAAAATGGAACAGGAAACCGAGGCGCTGCAGCGCGCAATGCGGTACGAGCACCTCGGGAAACTGCTGATGGCCCAGCTTCCTTTGCTCCAAAAGGGTATGAAGGACGTGGAGGTGGAAGATATCTACAGCCCCGAACGTCCGACGGTCGTCATCAAGCTCGATCAGAAATTGACGCCTGCCCGGAATGCGGAATACTATTTCGACAAGGCAAAAAAAGCGCGGGCAGGTGCGGAAGAAAAGCTTGAGCACCATGACGGGGTGCGTGTGCGATGGGAAATGCTCCGGGAATTCCATGACCGCGTGTCCGACCTGCAGACCTACGATCAATTCGCGGAATTCATGACGAATTCCAGCAAAGAGTTGAAGCAGCTTGGCTACAAGGGACTTCCCGGCGCGGCAGCCGAAAAACGAGAAGAAGCTCCATTCCGAATCTTCACAGTCACCGGAGGATTCCAGGTCTGGGTTGGAAAAAACAGCGAGAACAACGATCTGTTGACGCTTAAGTTCGCGCGCCCCAACGACCTCTGGTTCCATGCGCGTGGATCGAGCGGATCACATGTTGTTCTGCGCACCGGTACCGGGAAGGGTGAGCCAGGCAGACGAGCGTTGGAAGAAACC
Organism: Ignavibacteriales bacterium; assembly: GCA_026390595.1. Lineage (NCBI taxonomy): Bacteria > Pseudomonadati > Ignavibacteriota > Ignavibacteria > Ignavibacteriales > Ignavibacteriales bacterium. Next base: position 58,520 of record JAPLFQ010000005.1, on the reverse strand, counting down.
GCAAGCATCGCTGCCTTCTATAGTAAAATGAAGAACGCGAGAAACGTTCCCGTCGCCATGACAGAGCGGAAATACGTCCGCAAACCGCGCGGTGCGCCAGCAGGTACCGTGACGATCGAACGTGAGAAATTGTTCTTCGTCAATCCGAAATTGCCCAGTGAGGCTGAGCAGGACTCTGTACGGTGATGCGGGGCCCTGAGCGGGCAAGGCACATACACGCGAAGACGCTGTGATGAGCGTCGAGCGACGAACTCATTCATACAAGGAGCATATTTCATGGCATTGACCTGGATAATCGGTTATGTGCTCGCTGCAGGCCTTCTATGGGGTGGACTCTCGAAGCACACCAAACTCCGATCATCGTCAAAGCAGTTGTCAACTGTTGTGGGAGCCTTTGTCCTGCTCTTGACGATTGCGATCACGCTGGATGATCTTTTCAACTGGTGGAGCAATTTTCCGAGGGAATTGTTGGGCGTCGTCGGCATCCTGATCGTCCTCGAGCGCACTGTTCGACTCGTTCAAGCGCGCAGTCGTGGCGGTGCGCTCCTTCTCGACCTGGGAAGAGTTCCTTTGCAGGACATGATCATCAACCTTTTCGCTGGAGCGGGGCTCGCGTGGATCGCTGCGATGGACATTGTGGAAATTGTTCAGAAACCACAGTGGGCATTTCGGGACCTTTCCCTGCAGGTTCTTGGCTTATCGATTGCCTATGCAGTCCTGATCCAGGGGCTCAGCAAACGCGGACTGACAGAGCATGGAGTTTCCTTTGGAACAGGGTTCTGTCCGTGGAAGTGTATCCAGAGCTTTGGCTGGGAAAAGGAATCTGCCACATCATCAATGCTGGTGTTGCACAAACGCACCAAGATACCGGTGCTGCACTTCACGGCTCTTTCGGTGAAATTGGAACTGACAGGGGCTGTGGAAAATGTGCTGCATCAACATTCCATTACCCGAAAAGAAGAAGTCCCGAAGTCTGTACAATGAGGTGAGGAAGGAAACCCGCGTCAATGCACGCTGCGGTTGCTTTTCCTGACGGTTCTCCTTAGATTCATCAAGTGTACGAGGCCGGACAGGCCTCTCCGTATTTATTGAAGAAGGGGATTGTTGTGGAGCAAAGCGTAATCAACCAACGACAGCAGCATGACCGCGAGGACGCAGATCTTCTGAAGAAAATCCAGCGGGCCGATCAACGTGCTCTCGCATCGCTGTATGATCGTTATGCCCCGGTGTTGTATCCTTTTGGTGTGCGGATGACCGGTTCGCACGAACTCGCCGAAGTCCTCCTCCAGGACGTGTTCGTTCAGGTCTGGGAGAAGGCAGGCAGCTATGCCCAGTATCATGGATCGGTTTATGCATGGCTGATGGCTCTATCCAGGGCCAAAGCGATGGAAAAGATCCGGCCAGCGGCCCAAAAACGAAAAGGGAATGAGAACGAGAATACGCCTCCGCGCGGTTCGTCCGAGGGAGAACAACATACGCCCGAAGAGGAATCGATCGTGACCCTCAAAGGAATTACTGAAGAAACGCGAAACTCTCTGCGATCGCTCTCCAAACTTGAACTGCGCTTGCTCGAACTCAGTTACTTCGAAGGACAAAGCCAATCGGATCTCGCTCGCATGCTGAGAATTCCGGTCGGCACCATCAAGGCAAAGATGCGCCGTGGAATTCAGAAGTTGCGCCAGGTTGCCGCGCCGGAGGCGAAATGACCACGAAGGCAGAAGAACGGCACGCGCAACTCGAGTTGTGCACCCCGTACGTGTTCGGACGACTGAACCCGGGAAATCGAAAACAGTTCGAAGCTCACCTCGCCGCCGGCTGCGAACAATGCCGGGTGGAGCTCTCTGGTTTGTACGAAGCGACAGCCTTGTTGCCGCTCACCCTGAAGCAGGAAGCCCCCTCCTCGGGGGTACGCCAGACTCTCCTCGATCGAATCGCCTCGATTAAACCCGATCAGCAAGCGGTCGACGTTCCCCAGCAGCAACGCAGCGAACGCCCTCAGCCGCAACGTGGCGAGCGCTCCCAGCAACAACGCGGCGAACGACCTCAGCAACAGCGCGGCGAACGCTCCCAGCAACAACGCGGTGAACGACCCCAGCAACAGCGCGGCGAACGCTCCCAGCAGCAACGCGGTGAACGACCCCAGCAACAACGAGAAAAACCTGCGACTCCCTCGCTTCGTCCGGAGCGGCCATGGTACCTGTACGCGTCCATCGTAACCGGCGTTCTCCTTATCGCAGCCTTGTTCGTTTTCCTGTACCAGCTTATCGGCACTGCCGGTGCACAAGAGAAGAGAATCTCGGAATTGCAGAGTGCGATCGGCATCTTGCAGGCCGAACATGTCGAAATCCTGGAGCTAGCCGGCATTGTTCCCGGAGCCGCGATGTACGGGAAAGTCCTCTGGGATCCTGCGAAACGCAACGCGGTGCTCCAGACGTCAAACCTGCCCATGCAGCCGGAGGGAAAACAGTACCAGTTCTGGATCCTGAAAGACAAGAAATTTTACAGTGTCGGTCTCTTCGACGTAACCTCCGAGAAGTCAAGCACGTTACACACCATGTCCCTTCCGGTCAGTGATACAAAGGAAATCGAAGGCTTCTCTGTGACATTGGAGCCTAAAGGCGGAAGTCCGCAGCCAACAGGGGCAATGCAGTTGCGCGTATCTGCGAAGTAAGCAAACATCGCCGCGCGAAACAGAAGACATCGATGTGATTTACATGGAATGAAAAAGGGAGAGCGATGCTCTCCCTTTTGTGTTCTATAGCCCCCTCAAAAAATCCCCGGTCCGCTACGCCAGTGCCAGCGCTTGCTCGAAATCACCGATCAGATCCTCGATTCCCTCCACACCGACTGAAATCCGGATCATTCCTGACGTTACACCATGCTGCTTGAGTTCGTCATCAGACATGAAGACATGCGATGAATAGACCGGAATACTCACAAGCGTTTCAACCCCGCCGAGAGACATTGCATTGACGGCTATCTTGAGATTGTCGCATACGCGGGCAGCCGCTTCGACGGGCGAGCGTCCCTTGGAGGGCTTTACTTCAATTGTCACCATACCGCCGAAGCCGGACATTTGCTTCCTGGCAAGCTGATGCTTCGGGAATGAAGGAAGCCCGGGATACAAGACGCGTTTCACCTTCCTGTGTTGTTCCAGGGCTGCCGCCAACGCGAGTGCGTTCTCATTCTGTTTCCGGACGCGGAGCTCATATGTCTTCAAGCTCCGGGACAGCAAGTACGCCGCAAAGGGGTCAGCACACCCCCCATGATACTTTGCCAGTCCACGGACCTGTTTCAGGAAGTCCGACGTTCCTATGACAGCTCCCGCAATGATATCGCTGTGACCTCCAAGGTATTTCGTCGCGCTCTCGAGAATCACGTCAACGCCGTACTTGAAAGGGTCCTGATTCAGAATCGAAGCAAATGTATTGTCGATCATGATCAGAATCTTGCGGCCGGTTTTTCGTTCAGCACTTCGCGTTTGCCTCACGACTTCTGCGATGTCGACAAGATCCAAAGTTGGATTGGTCGGCGTCTCAAAATAGACGATCGTCGTCTTCGGTGACGCCAGCTTCCCGATCTGATCCAGGCGGTCGGGGTGCACATACTTGACTGTAATGCCGTTTTTGGGGAGCTCGTCGCGAAACCACCGGTAGGTTCCCCCATACAGTGCGGGTGTGCTGATGATTTCGTCTCCCGGCTTTGTCACTGCGAGAATAGCTGTTGTGATTGCAGCCATTCCTGAAGAGAAAAGGGCGGCAGACTCGCCCCCCTCCATCAACGCGAGTTTCTCTTCGACGTCATGCACAGTTGGGTTGTGATAGCGCGTGTACACATATACCGATGGATCCCCCTTCGCAAAGCGGATCGCATCTTCCGACGTCTCAAACCGATATGTCGAGGTCTGATAAATGGGTGTGGACACGGGGCCTTTGTACGCATACAGTTTGTTTCCATGGATTGCTCGAGTCGCGAGCGAAAGAGGTGCTTTCATCGGTTGTTTCTTTTTCATAGAAGTGCCTTCCTATCGTAGCGGGATGTTGAAGAACAAACAGCCAGCAGTTTTTCGACAGTTCAACTGTCGAAGGTGGCCCAGATGTTCTCTTTCGTCAAATAATTCAACCCCTTGGCGGTTCATCGTAGTCTTACAAACCAGGCTTTCAACAACGGCTAGTGTTTTGCAAGGTTTGTATCAAAGAGTTTCAGAATTCGCCGGTATTCATCAGTCCAGCTTGTCGGTTCCTTGAAGCCGTGATCTTCCACGGGGAACACAGCGAGCTCCCAGTTTTCCTTTTTCAGTTCTATCAAACGCTGCACGAGCCTCACGGCGTCCTGGAAATGTACATTTTCATCCACCATGCCATGACAGATGAGGAGAGCCCCCTTGAGGCCGGAGGCAACGTAGATCGGCGAACTGCGGCGATACGCAAGCGTGTCGTCCTGGGGAACATTGAGGATTCCCGACGTGTAGCCGTGGTTGTAGTGTGCCCAGTCTGTGACGGGACGAAGGGCGGCTCCTGCGGCGAAAACATCAGGCGTTGTGAACATGGCCATGAGCGTCATGAAGCCGCCGTACGAACCGCCGTAAAGACCAATGCGTCTGGCATCCACCCCGTGGTTTTGCACGAGCCACTTGGCTCCATCGACCTCGTCGTCAAGATCCTTCCCTCCCATGAAACGGTAAATTGCTGTTCGCCAATCCCGCCCGAGACCCGCGCTGGCGCGGTAATCCATGTCGAGCACAGTATATCCCTTGTCTGTCAACAAATTGTTGAACATGTACTCATGGAAGTAATCGCTCCACCACTTGTGTGCGTTCTGCAGGTAACCGGCTCCGTGGACAAAGATGACAGCGGCACCGTTCGGATGATCCGGTTTATAGAGACGCGCCGGCACCTCTGCGCTGTCACGCGCCGTGAAGGTGAGCACTTGCGGAGCCCGCCACGCATACGATCGAAATTGTTCAGAAGGAGAAGCCGTAACCTGGACGGCCTTAACGCTTGGCTTGTTATCCATCAGAAACAACTCGGGCATGGTGTTGCTGAATGAAAAGAGCAGCGCGATGCGGTCTTCGGCGGGTGAAAGTGTGACTTCGTTACCCCCCTCCATGGAGGTGATGCGCGTTGGTGGTCCCCCCTCCAACGGCATGGAATAGAAATGGTGCTCGCCGAAATGTACTTCGTTGGAAGTGAAATACCAGCGCTTTTTGTCCTTCGAGATCCGCGGCGAATAGATTTCGAACTTTCCTTTTGTCAGCTGTGTCTTGATCTTTCCGTCGAATGTGACTGTATAGAGGTGAGACCAGCCATCTTCTTCGGATTGGAAATAGATGCGCCGGGAATCGGGAAGCCACCCGACGGTCTGGGAAAAGCCAAAGCCGCGGATACCGGGGCCGCCGAGCCACGCATCATCGTGCTGGCGCTCCACGACCGTTGTGAATTTCGCTCTCTCGACATCGAGCATGACAATCCACCGGTCTTTGTTGTCTTGCGAGAACAACTGGACAAACGCGAGCTTACCATCCTCGGACCAGAAGGGGGTGCTGAAGGAGACCGGACGCGGTCTTGGTCTCACCCGGCTTGTGTCACCCGGCGCTTTCTTACTCATGACGCCGGGAACCTCGTCTATCTTAACCTGCACAACCGAATCGAGTGCAATATTGTAGACGTAGAACTCGCTTGTCGAAAGGGGTTCGCCGACCTTTGTCCGGCCGGGGATGTCTTCCGTGTAGCCACTTTCGGTAACGTAGTTTGGGACGATCGTGCGTTTGGCGTCCGTCGGCATCTGAGTGAGCGTGAAGGTGATCGTTCGTTGGTCAGGTGAGAGAACGAAGGATCCCGCGGTTTTCTGTCCGAGAGAATATGGCTTTGGCCGTTTCAGTTCAAGTGCGTCCTGGAGTCGTTTGCCGGCCTCGCGTTCCTCCTTGCGTTCCCGCAGAACATCGAACAGTGCGAGCTGGTCGCGTTCGAGAGTTTTCTGTGCAGTAGATCGTTGTCCGTCTCGTGCGCCGGCTCCGGACTGCATCCCCGTGGATTGTCCTTCGCGTGATCTGCCCCCGAACTGAGACGTTATCGTCTGCTCTTCACGCGAACTTCCGCCGGATTGAAAATTCGTAAGCTGAATTTCCGCGCCGGTTTTTAAATCATGCGTAAACAGGTTCCCGGTGCGCTCAAAGACGATCTTCTGTTCGTCGAATGTGAAGCGTGGTCCCGTCTCGGGCGTCGAGGTGCTTGTCAGCTGAAATTCTTTACCCGAAGGGATCTCAAGAACGAATATGTCGCCGCTCTTGCTGTAGGCCTTTTTTGTCCGCTCCTTGTTGTATGACCCGGACCGGCCGGGGAGTGCTTTGCGTTTCTCCAGAGAGACGCGCGTTGGCGTCCCGCCCTTTGCGCTGACGACGTAGAGCGAATCTCCCGCATCCCCCTTCTGCCGCCAGTCGAAGTAAAGGAATTCTCCGTCTTCCGACCAGAAAGGACGGCCGGGGGAAGTCCCCATCCACTCAGGGTCCCGCATGATTGTCTCAACGGTGAGCCAGCCGCGTGTTGGGTTTACGGGTGTGCCGCGTTGTTGTGCAGAGGAACTCGCGAGCGCGACGAGTAACATGACCGACACGAACAGGGAGAAACGAATAAATCGCATAGACATAACTCCACAAGTAGATAAAAGAATGGATCCGTCGTGTCAAAGTAAAGAAAAGCAGAGTGGAATTCAACGCACGATAGATGGACTTAGCTGACGGACGGCGAGGATGTGAAACGAGCGCCCATCGAGCGGAGAACAAGAAGGCGCTTTGCCGTAGGAGGATGTGTTGCCAGCAGGTCCGCAAGCCACCCCTCTTTTGAAGTGAGGTCCCGGTTGAGCGGATCGATAATACAAAGATGCGCGATGTTGCCCCTCAATACCGTCGCATCGCCGGCGGCGTGTTCGATTGTGTTGAGCGCGCGGGCCAGAGCGCCTGGATCATGCGTCAGTTCTGCGGCTGATGCGTCTGCCAGAAACTCGCGATGTCGAAAGGTGAGGACAACCAGAACATATGTCACGACCGGAACCACCAACATGGAGAGAAGCCAAAAAACAAACACAAGGAACTTCCGCACGGCTCTGATTCTCGAAAGCACGATGCTGGATGTGCCACCTTTGATTGTGGTCGGCCTGGACCAACGGGTCAACAACACGACAGATCCAAAAAGTGCCGTGGCTGCAGTCCGGAGGCGAATGTCATAGGATCTTATGTGGCTTATTTCGTGTGCGATCGCACCTTTGATTTCCTCGGGGCTCAGGTTCTCGATTAGTCCCTGGGATACGACAAGTGAGGCATGTTTCGGGCTCCGGCCAATGGAAAACAGATTTGGGGCATCGTCTTGCACGACAAAAACCCCCGGTGCTGAAATTCCTGCTGCTTTGCTGACATCTTCGACAATGTCAATTACACGGCGATCGCCTTCAAATGAGCGATCGGCTGGAGAAGCCCCGACAGATCTGAGAATGGAATAAGCCCCCCACTGAAGAGCCGAAAATGCGGCACCGACACCGAGACATGCTCCGACGATAAGGCCGTACGGTGAAGTCTCTCCGATGACCAACAGTGCCGTTGGTTTTGCGAAATTACGAGGATCGATGTAGGCCAATTCCAGGAGGACCATCCAGAACATTATGATACATGATGTTGAAGCCATCCAAATGGTGACTTTGTTCGAATAGTACTCCACGGCGTCTTTAGGATCATCATGATCCGAGAAACGCTCGTTGAGACCGTCAAGCCAATTGAAAATCAGGGAGATGATAATCACTGCGGCGATCGGAACCGTCAACAATTGATAATTGTTGAAGGTCGTCATCATGTAGTCGAAGAGGCAGCCAAGCAAAGCAAAGGAAAGGGAGAATCCGCCCATGACGAGAAGCGTCTGGGTTTTGTTTCTTCGTTTCTGTGCAGCAACATCTCTCGACTGAAGGATGAGGTTCATTCGTACTCTGGGACGAGGTCTGCCCTGAGGGGGCGATGAGAACTGTGGGGAAAAGATGACGGCGCTTTGTTGGCCACAAGACTCCAGCGAAAAGTAGGGAAAAGCGCTACAGAATTCAACCGGTAGTGATGGTCATGCGGAGTGTCGGCGATCGTGGGAAGTTCATTGTGTATCGAAGGCGATTGTGCTATTTTACCGGCTCGATGTTCATCGGTCAACCGTTCCAGTGCATATATTGGCACGGAGGCAGAACGAATCGCGAAAGGAGAACGAACGTTAAATGAAATCAGCCCACCACGATTCACGCAGGGCGCTCCAGCTCGAGCGCGTAATCCTTTTCAGCGACGCGGTTTTTGCTATCGCAATCACACTGCTGATCATTGAAATCAAAGTGCCGTCCATGCACGATGGCATAACGAACGAAACCGATCTTCTCTGGGCCGTCGCACGTCTGGCCCCGAAGTTTCTCGGTTTCCTTATCAGCTTTTTGCTGGTCGGCATGTACTGGACGAGGCATCACGTGCTGTTTGGGTATGTGATCGACTACACATCCAAACTACTCTGGCTCAACCTTCTTTTCCTGCTCTCCATAGTGCTGATGCCATTCAGCACAGGCATTTTCGGCGAGTATTCCACACCCAAAACAATTCACTACATCACTCCTCTTGCAGTCTACGTTCTGAATTTCTGCTATTCGGGATTCACGCTCTTTTTACTCTGGCGGTACGTGGGGAATCCCGCAAACAGAGTCAGCGATGATTCCCTCACGCCTGAAATCACACGAGCCGCCAAAACACGCGCGGTCGTCATCTCCAGTGTTTTCGCGTTGACGATCCCCGTCGCTTTCATAAATCCCTGGGCGGCCAGGTACGTGCCCATCCTGATTCCTTTTGTTCTCCGGCTGGTGAATCGGGGGAAGAGGAAAGAGAAACGGTAAATGAGAAGTTAATTGGTTTGGAAATAACCCGGTTAACCAATCACCAATTAACTAATCACCAGTATGCCGCTCACCAGTCCATTACTCCATATCTCCACTACTCCGATACATCCCTGCTTTTTCCCTCACCCCTTCCCATTTGAGTCCAGGTGCCCGGAAAAGTACGCGTCATAGGCGGCCATGTCAAAATGACCATGCCCGCTGAGATTGAAGAGAATCGTCTTTTTGGATCCTTCTTCCTTTGCCCTCAGAGCTTCGACAATCGAAGACTTGATTGCATGTGAAGACTCCGGGGCAGGTATGATCCCTTCGGTGCGCGCAAATGTCACCGCAGCGGAAAACACGTCGTTTTGTTCATAGGCCTGGGCTTCGATGAGTTTGTCTTTGTAGAGCCAGCTGACAATCGGCGACATACCGTGATAGCGGAGACCGCCCGCGTGAAGCGACGGCGGCATGAATTCGTGTCCGAGAGTATACATTTGAAGGAGCGGCGTCAAGCCCGCTGTATCTCCAAAATCATACCGAAATTCGCCTTTTGTCAACGACGGACAGGATGCCGGTTCGACGGCAATGACGCGAATCTGCTTGCCACCGATCTTCTCTTTGACAAACGGCAGCGCAAGTCCGCCGAAGTTTGATCCCCCGCCCACGCATGCGATCACCACATCCGGAAAAGCACCGGCCAGCTCCATTTGTTTTATGGATTCAAGACCGATCACCGTCTGGTGAAGCAGAACATGGTTGAGCACGCTGCCGAGGGAATAATTAGTGTCGTCATGCGTTGCAGCGTCTTCGACCGCTTCACTGATTGCTATGCCGAGGCTTCCGCGTGACGAAGGATCTCTTTCCAGGATTGCGCGACCCGCATTCGTATCGCGGCTGGGGCTTGGCACCACTTCGCTTCCCCATGTCTGGATCATCGACCGGCGATAGGGCTTTTGCTCGTAGCTTATGCGGACCATATACACTTTGAGTTTAAGACCAAACATGTTGCATGCGAGACTCAACGCGCTTCCCCACTGGCCCGCCCCTGTCTCTGTTGCCAGTCGTTTAATCCCTGCCATCTTGTTGTAATACGCTTGTGCGAGAGCGGTATTCAGTTTGTGACTCCCCGCAGGACTCACCCCCTCGTACTTGTAGTAGATTTGGGCGGGCGTGTCCAGGGCTTTTTCCAGCGCAAGGGCGCGATACAAGGGTGTCGGCCGGAAAGCAGCGTATGCCGAGCGGACTTCATCGGGAATCTCGACGAACCGCTCTGCGCTCATCTCCTGTGCGATAAGTGTCATCGGAAAGATTGGCGCGAGATCCTGGGGTCCTATCGGCTGATTCGTGGCTGGATGCAGGGGGGGGGCCAGAGGTGTCGGAAGGTCCGGGAGGATGTTGTAGTAATGAGTTGGAATTTCCCGTTCTTCAAGTGTGAATGAGCGTTGCATGAAACCTCCATGTGGTGTGCAATGAATGAAAGGGTGGAAAAAGGAAAAGCGTGGGTGGAGGTTCTCGCAGTGTTCAGGGTAGCCATAAACGAAAATGGTGGGAACGCTCCATTCCGCGTTTCCACCGTTGTGTTGAATTCAAATTCTTATGAATGCACGACAAGCAGTAAAGCGCGGGCTAGTGCCGGCGCCACCACCAATAACCTGCTGACAATTGATATGCCTGTTCGTGTTTCATGTTACTAAACTATAGGAATCATTTATGAGTTTGTCAAGTAGTCTGGGATTGAAGTCGACGTCTTTGAAAATGAGGCTGTCCAAAATGTAGGTCGACCTGCCCGCCCAATCTGTTCGATGTGGTCAGGCGGGAATGTCATTTCGACCACGTTGAGTTTCAAGAATAATTGATTTATCAGAATTTCCGAGGTAACCGTGAAGATCAGTCGCTTCCGCGTTGGCAGCCTGTCAACAACGATGGCGAAAGCATGATAAACATGTGGAGACATCAAGCCCTTAAGAATTACCGAGTTGACTGTCATCAAGAATCATTCTGAGGGCATTTTGACGAGGGTTCTGGCAACAAACAGCAGGATTCAGGCCGTCAGTTCTTTGGAATCCCACACCGGATACTCACTCAAGTCTCCATGCGAGGCATTTCGGTTGAATGCTGCTCGTTATTCGTGTAGATTAGCGGTGAGCCTACCTGAGAAACCATGAATACTATCCGAATTTGACTCCAAGATGAATGCTGTGGTGACGGTATTTGTGTTCGAAAGGATGCAATGGCAAAAATCAAGAAAATCGAAATAGAAGAACCCCTCGAAAAGAAACTCTCCCGTTGGTCGAAATGAAAATACTGGTTTAGGTAAGATTGTTCAGAGGCATTCATATCAGGGAAAGGAACCAACGCCATGTATGAAACATTTGTGTCTCCAGTGTTTGTCTGGGCGATAATCGGAATCATCCTCTTCATCGTCGAACTGATGAGCCTCACATTCGTCTTCGCGTTCTTCGGAGTGGGTGCCTTGATCGTCTCGCTCACCACGTGGGCCGGCATCACACCTGGAATCAATAGCCAGCTTGCGGTCTTCGCCGTTTCTTCCCTGCTCTTGACGTTCGTGTTCAGAAAAACTGCGAAGAAACGGTTCTTCGGCAGTCACGACGTGCCACCGGACTACAAAGGGGAAAAGGTCAAGGTTGTTAAAGCAATCCCCGTCGGTCACGAAGGGGCCATTTCATACAGGGGATCCGAATGGATCGCCTTCAGCGACTCTGCCGAAACGATTGGCGAAGGGAGCATGGTCGAAATTGTTTCACTAGACGGTATCCGGGCGAAAGTCAAATACATCGAACAGGCTATCTAACAGAAAGGAGTTCTTATGGATATATTCTTTCTTGTCCTTGCTGCGCTCGTGGTCCTCATGGTCATCACAGGCGTCCGTGTCGTTCCACAGCAGAGCGCATACGTCATTGAGCGTCTCGGCAAATTTCACGTCGCTCTGCAGGCGGGAATCAGCTACATCATTCCATTCATGGACAAAGTTGCCTATAAGCATACGCTGAAAGAACAGACAATTGATATACCTGAGCAGGTCTGCATCACCAGAGACAACGTGCAGGTGGGGGTCGACGGTGTGATTTTCGTGCAGGTGTTTGACCCGCAGATGGCATCGTACGGTATCAGCAATTACATGTTTTCGATCGTGCAGTTGTCACAGACGACGATGCGAAGCGAAGTCGGTAAGATCGATCTTGATAAGACATTTGAAGAACGGACCTTGATCAATTCGGCAATCGTCAGTGCGATCAATGAGGCCTCCCGTACATGGGGCGTGAAGATCCTTCGGTATGAAATCAAGAATATCGTCCCTCCGAAAACCGTACTTATAGCAATGGAAAAACAAATGCAGGCGGAACGCGAGAAACGGGCGATCATCTTGCAGTCAGAAGGAGAAAAACAGTCGGCCATCAACGTTGCCGAAGGGCAGAAACAGAAGGTCGTTCTTGAATCCGAAGCAGTTCGTCAGAAACAAATCAATGAAGCAGGTGGTCAGGCTGAAGCAATCCGTGCGGTGGCAAATGCGACGGCAGATGGCGTCAAAGCGGTAGCGGCTGCTGTTCAGTCCAACGGCGGAATGGTGGCAGTGCAATTGCGCGTTGCAGAAAAACTGGTGGAACAATTCGGTAATCTGGCGAAGCAGAGCACGACATTGATACTACCGGCGAACTTTGGCGACATTTCGTCTCTGATCGCTACCGCAATGTCTGTAGTGAAGAACACAAAATAGGATCCACAGTGGAAGGCAACCTTCACAATGCTCGCGCGTGGAAGAAGGTTGCCTTCTACATAGTCTGGCGAATCTTCGCTGCCCGGTCGAAGATTTCTTCTTTGCTCACTCCCGCCTCAGCATAGAGCGCAAAAATATTTTCATCCGGAGTTTCCGGCGGAATGGTGTGTGAAGCCGCGAGAATATATCCGCCTCCGTCGGCGGTCATTCCCTCCAGAAGCCGTGCAGTTGAGCGCCGGACTTGTTCGACGGTCCCCATGGGGAGAAGGTCCACGGTATCCACCCCTCCCATGAAAGCCAGCTCGCGTCCGAATTCCTTCTTTAATCCGAGCGGGTCCATTCCGGGACAATTGCATTGAATCGGGTTCAGAACGTCGACTCCCATCTCGATAAGATCGGGAATAATGGGGCGCAGAGAACCGCAGCAATGGTGGGCAACCCACAGATTCGCTGCTTTCCCAACATCGAAGACACGTTGCAGCTCGGGCCTGATCTGCTCGCGCCACATCTCCGGGCTCATCATCAATGCATTTTGAGCAGCGACATCATCCCCCGACCAGAGCCAATCGAGCGGAAAACGCTTGCAGGCTTGCTCGGCTAGTGCGACTGAGAAATCCACGCTGCGTTTGAACATCTCGCATGCAAGCTCTTTGTCGATGACCATGTCCATCAGTGCATTCCTCATCCCGCGTAACCTGAAGTACATCTCGAATACGCATGGGGAGACGTCACAGCCAATGAACCAGTTCGAAGAATTCTCGAGCAGAGGAAACATCTGGCTTAGTAGTTCTTCCTGATGGCGCGATGGAAATTGATAGGAGAGGATCTTCTCGCGTGATGCGTTTTCGAGCGGAAATTCGGCGATCTGATTGAAATACCCGCTCTTCTTCCACCGGATTCCCCAAACGTCTGTGTGCCCCTCCCCCTCGCGCTCATGGACGACCCCCTCCATAGCGTAATTGTTGTTCACCCATGTCTGGCGGACATCGTTTCCCATCGCCTCACCGACATAGGAAGAAGGGATCTCAAGGAGCATGGAGAGATGCCTCGTTGTCTCGGGGTGAAACCACATAAAGATGGGAACGCGATCGACGGGTTTGCGCTCCAAGGCTGCATGTACGCGTTCTTTTGAGGTCATGTGTGTCGATTTTTGGTAGGACGGGCTCCGTTACGTCCTGGTGAGTTTAGTCACGACGGAGCGTGACCCACCACCGGAAACTAGAAACTCCTCGCCGCGCCGATCATCGCCTTCAAATTCTCGGGTGGTGTGATGGGTGGAATTGCACAGCCGGCGTTGAGAATGAAACGGGGGGTATCAGCAAAGATGGTCAACAGCTCCCGCGTTTTTTCTTCCACAAGCTGAGGAGTCCCAAGTGCCAGAACGCCGCTGGGATCGATGTTCCCGATAAACACTGTCCGATCCTTCATCTTCGCATGTGCCAGAAGTGCGTCCGTCTTGTAGTCGAGTTCCAGGCCGTCTGAGCCTGTCTCGAGCATCGCATCGATGATCCGGCTCGTGTTGCCGCAGATATGAAGGAAATAGGGAAGCCCGACCGAGTGGGACTTGTCGACAATAGTTTTTTCATACGGGAGCGCGAACGTCCTGAACATCGCGGGTGAAATCAACTCAGGACCCGCGACACTGTCTCCGTTCGACGTCATATGAGCGCCGGTTTCAGACATCAACTGAACGAATTGAAGCGTGATGGCGGTGGAGTACTCGAGGAGCTTATGGATAAGTTCATGGCAACTCTCGTTTGCCAGATCGAGCATCCACGGCTCGAGTCCCCGGATCAGGCTGGCGAGCGTGAAGGGAGACTGGTCGCAATTGCCCCGCACAAAAATCTCGTCGCCGAAATAGTTGCGGAGAATAGTCACCGCTTCAAGCCAGACCTGCACGCTGCGGTAGTTTCGAATATCGACAGGCGGGAGATCGTTGACCTCTTCGAGCGTGTGGATGCGGACACCGGCTGCCTGCGAGGGCTGATCAACCGGAAAGTCTATCGGTACACCCGCAGCCCCGGCAAGCGTCACGGTATCGACATCGACAATGATGCCGTCGTATTCATATTTCTCGACCGACTCGATAAATGCGCGGGCCATTGTGTTCGGATCGCTCCGGAACTGCTCCATCGTCAGGCCCGCCTCGCGTGCCGCCATCATGAAACTATGAAGCATCACCGGGGTCGTGTCCGCTTGCTTCCCCTGAAGCGCCGCCATCATCCGCTGGTATCCGTTCATCGTGCACCCTTTTCTTTTTGAAGGAGGTTCAGGAGAACGGCGACAAGGATGATTGTTCCTCGCGCAACGTGCTGCCAGTATTCACTGACATTCAGAAGGGTCATGCCGTTCATCATGACGCCGAGGAACACGACGCCGATCAGCGTCCCCCAGATTCTTCCAACCCCGCCCAGAAAGCTCGTGCCCCCGATGATAACAGCGGCAATCACATCCAATTCCCAACCCTTGGCGGTCGTGGCGGTCCCCGACATAATTTCCGACGAGACCATGACGCCGCTGAGAGCCGCAAGAAAAGCCGTAATCCCGAACACCATTGTCTTCACACGCCGTACGTTGATGCCGCTGAGCCGTGCTGCCTCAGCGTTTCCCCCGACCGCATAAACGGAACGGCCAAACGAGGTGTAGTTCATCAGGAATTGCAGGACTGCAAACGTGAGAAGAAAGAGAATCGCGGGGAAAGGAATGCCGAGCACGTAGCCCCCGCCGATGAAATTGTACCAGGCGGGAAACGGTGTCAGCGGAAAACCGTTTGTGATCAGCTCTGCCGCACCGGAAAGCCCCGTCATGAGAGCGAGGGTGGTGATAAAACTAGGCACCTGATAGCGGTTGCGCATGAACCCGGTAAACGCCCCGAAGAGAAAACCAATACCGAGGGTCACAACAATTGAAACGGTGATCGCAAAAGAGATCGGAAGTGATGCCCATTCACCCCCCAGCTTCTGCGTGAGAAATGCTGTAAGGCAGGCAGCGAATGCCACCGCAGAGCCGACACTCAGGTCGATTTCTCCGGAAATGATCACCATGGTCATGCCGAACGCAATGACCCCCTGCATCGATATATTCCGCAGAATGTTAAGAAGGTTGTCTGCTGTCAGGAACCCGGAAGCCGTGAAGGCAAGTATGATGCAGAGCAGGACGAGAATGACCTCGAGAATGCTTGAACTGATGAATAACCGGAGTCGTGGAGAGATGATCATGCTTCCTCTTTCATACAGGCGGCAAACAAATTCTCAAGGGATATTTCATCGGGCCGAACGCTGGAGACGATCTCCCCTTGCCGCATGATCAGAATACGGTGACAGATATCGAGCAGCTCCTCGAGCTCGCTGGACACGACGATACAGCTGATTCCCCGTTTGCTCATGTCCCAGATGATCTGAAACATCTGCTGCTTCGCTTGGACATCGATGCCGCGCGTCGGCTCATCGAGAAGAACAAGACGAGGCTGTGTGTTGAGCCATTTTCCGATGACCACCTTCTGCTGGTTCCCGCCGCTGAGGAACGCGATAGGGGCTTCAGGGTCTGCAACGGCAATGTCGAGCTCGCGGATATTGCGCTCGACAGAGACCTGTTCGCGTGCGCGCGTCAGGAAGCCGTGTGAAGAAATTCGGTTCAGGCTCGCAAGACATGCGTTGATCCGGGTATTCAGTATCTGCACGAGGCCCTGGTCTTTTCTGTTTTCTGGAGTCAGAACGACACCAAGGTCTTTCATCTGGCGGGGGTTCGAAGGGCGGATGCTGCGTCCGTCGATGAGCAGATCGCCCGCATCAGCCGGATCCGCTCCAAAGAGCGCCCTGAGGAGCTCTGTTCTTCCCGAGCCGAGAAGCCCGGCAATACCAAGTATTTCCCCCTTGTGGAGGGTGAAATTGATATTCTCGAAGGCGCCTCGCCGTGAAAGCGAACGCACTTGGACAAACGGCTCGGTACGGGGAACGAGATCCGCGGGCTTGACTCGCTGAACAACCTCTCCGAACATCATATGGACAATCGTTGAAGGCGTTGCTTCCGCGATGCCAATGGTACCGACGAGTGAGCCGTTACGAAGGGCCGTGATGGTATCTGCGATTTCCCGGAGTTCCTGCAGCCGGTGTGTAATATAGAGCAAGACAACGCCGCGTTTCTTCAGTGATCGCAGCAGTTCAAAGAGGCGCTCGGTTTCTTGCTGGGCAAGGGCGGAGGTGGGTTCGTCGAGTATCAGAATCGACGGTTCGTACGACATCGCTTTCGCGATCTCAACGGATTGCTGCTGTGCAACGCCGAGCGTGCCTGCGTGCGCGTTGACGTCGAGAGCGACTCCAAGACCGACAAGAATTTCTTCCGCGCGCGATTGTACGCGCTTCCAATCGACCATTGAAGCGCCAAAACCTGATTTCTTCGGGAGGCGACCGAGGAGGATATTTTCCCCGACACTGAGCTCCGGGACAAGACTGAGCTCCTGGTGCACGGCGACGATGCCGCGCTGCAGGGCGTCCCGGGGTGATTGAAGCGACACTTCCTTGCCGTCAACAAGAATGGAGCCCCGGGTAGGTCGCGTTGCGCCGGCAATGAGCTTGACGAGCGTGCTTTTTCCCGCGCCGTTCTTTCCGATGAGGGCATGAATCTGCCCGCCGGCAAACGAAACAGTTACGTCGTTCAGAGCGACAGTTCCCGGGTATTCCTTGCGAAGGGAAAGCGTCTGGAGAGTGTGGATCTGAGTACTCATGCCGGAGGATGCGCCGCTATTTGCTCAGCTCCTTCAGACGTTCTTTAAATTGTTTCACCTCATCAGGTTTTTCGCGCGTCAGCAAGAAACCGGGAAGAGATACCTTTTTTTCGACCTTCTCTCCCTTGAGGACTTTTACAGCGAACTCGATTGTCATCGATCCGATTTCAAACGGACGCTGGCCGGTGGTTGCCTGGAGAATGTTGACGTCATCGAGCAGAAATTCCGCGAGCTGTTCGCTCGTATCTGTGCCGAATACGGCTACTTTTCCAGCCTTTCCGGCGTTTTTCACGGCCATCACTGCCCCCACGGTGCCCCCCTCGTTCGCAGCCCAGATGACGTGAACATCAGGATTGGCGGTGAGGATATCTCCCACCTTCTTGACCGCTTGCTCAGGAAGCCACGCGTCTTGTTCGGACACAATCGTGACGCCGGGGAGCTTTGTGATCTCGCTCTTGAACCCGTTCGAACGCAATGAGCTCTGTTCGGGGAGTTGCGACTGAAATGCCAGGATAGCGACCTTCGCCTTGCCCCCAAATTTACTTTCGATGTACGCCCGAGCGGCCCTTCCTGTTGATACCCCGATATCGAAGTGATCACTTTGGATGGAAGCGACGGCGACATCACTCTCGAGTATCATATTATGTGCAATCACCGCGATCCCCTTGTCGCGAGCCCGTTCGAGAGCGCTCACAGACGATTTTGAGCTCAGGGGGGCGATTGCGATCGCATCGACTTTGTTGGCGATGTAGGTGTTGATCAGCTGGACTTCCTTGTCCGGTTTGTTGTCGCTGTTTGCTTCGAGCAACTCGACCCCGTTCTTCTTTGCCGCATCACGCATGCCGAAGACAACAAGGCGAAAGAATTGATCTTCCTGAAAAACGATTCCCGCAATTCGTTTTTGGGATGGCTGCCTGCTGCAACTGAAGAGCACCAGGCCGGCGGCAAGGAGGAGTACAGGGAGAATGACATTTCGGTGCATGGGAGAGGCGCTTTCTGTATTGATCTCTCTGCTATTGGGTCAACTCTTTGAGGCGCTGCTTGAATTTCCTGATATCATCCGGTTTCTCTCTGGTGAGAAGGATCCCGGGAAGCGATGTCTTCTTTTCGACAGGTTGTCCTTTCAGAGCCTTCACGGCCGCGTCTGCGGCCATGGAACCGATTTCGAACGGCTGCTGGCCGGTGATCGCCCGGAGCACACCATCGTCGTCGAGCAGGAAATTCGAAAGTTGATCACTGATATCGGTGCCGAACACACAGACCTTTCCCGCTTTGCCGGCATTCCGCACAGCCATCACGGCTCCAACCGTTCCCCCTTCGTTCGCGGACCACACGATGTCAATATCCGGATTTGCGGTCAGGATGTCCCCGACCTTTTTCGTTGCCTGCTCGGCAAGCCAGGCATCCTGTTCGGAGACGATCGAAACGCCGGGAAGCTTGAGGACTTCGTCCCTGAAGCCATTGATCCTCATGATCGCCTGCTCCGGAACCTGCGATTTGCCCGAGATGATCGCGATTTTTGCCTTCCCCTTGAGAGTATGTTCAATGTAGGCGCGAGCGGCGCGCCCTGTCGATGCCCCCAGATCAACCTGGTCGCTCTCGACAAATGACGCAGCAAGGTCTCCCTCGACGGGCGTGTTGTAGGTGATGATGGTGATGCCTTTTTCATGAGCGCGTGTCAGCGCTGCAACCGAGGCTCTTGCGCTGAGGGGCGAGATGACAATGGCATCCACCGCATTCGCGATGTAGGTGTTGATGAGCTCAACTTCCTTGTCTGGTTTGCCGGCGCTGTTCGCCTCAAGAAGCTCAACGCCGCTCTTCTTCGCAGCGTCGCGCATCCCGAACAACACGAGACGGAAAAACTGGTCTTCCTGAAAAACAATCCCGGCGATCCGTTTTTTCGGTTGTTCCTTCTGTGTCGTGCTGCACCCCGCAACTGCCAGGATCGCAACAATGACAAAAGTGCAGACAATACATGTTTGTCTCATATGCCAGCCATTACTCATGAGGATTGTTCCGTGGTCTTTTGCTCGACGCATTGACAATTGTCAATTGACCGTTCGCCATTGACAATTATGTCTCCTCACGTGACGCCTCATAGTTGATCTCGTGCGGCGACCTCCACCCACGCCCCGTCTTTCTTCTCCAGTCCGTTGGGTTTCAAGCCGTACGGCTGGGGGAGCGCCGCGTTCGAGAAATCCATGAACTCGATGCGGTACGGGATGATCTTGATGAGAATGTACTCCGCGTTTTCCGGTCCGCCGGGATACATATCGCTCCAGTACGACCTCCAGTACTTTCGCTTCAACTCGGTATCGCTGTCGAGTACGGCCTTGCCGACGATCGAGACATAGGCAGTGCTGCGCGGGTTGAGAAACGTGAGCGTCACTTTGTCTTGCTTCAGGATCTCGCGGACTTTGCGCGAATACGGGCTTGCACCGAGCCACAGATTGAAATCCGCATCGGGCGGGAACGGATGCATCAAGCGCGCGTTGATTTCACCCGATTCCCCATGGCTCATGAAGAAGCAGTAGTCGGCTTCTTTCATGATCTCACGTGCGACTGCGAGCAGCTTGTCCGGTTGTTGAGCTCCCATACACGGGGCCTTTCTTCTTGTTCGTTAATGATATGTCGTTGTTTTCAAATTTTCCTACGGCCGATCCGGCACGATCCGCCGGAACGAATCCTTATACAATCCGATTTTGTCGATGGGAAGAGGCTTGAATCCAAGGGCAAAGGCTCTGGAGCTGCTCTTCAGGCGGAAATCGTTCCTTGCCAGGTTTTCGAAGCCGGGATCCCCGGTGATGAAGGTGTTCTGCCTGAACTCCTCTTTAATGCCTTGATCTGCACTGGTATAGAGTACATAGCCATCTTTTCTGTCAATGTCCAGATAGTATGTGTCCCATCCCTTTTGATCCTTTTGCTGACGGCGGCAAATGGCGGTATCTGCGATGAGGTTGTCTCGCATGGTCACGACAGAAAAATCAAACGCGTTGGAATCATAAAAGTCGATCCAGCGCCCGCCATACGAAATGTTGCGGATTACTTTGTTGTTCAGGGGAAAAGCGGGGTTTCCCTTGTCGAGCGTCAAGAGCTCAGGATAGCGTGTGCTGTAGGGAGGCTCCTGATACTTCATACTCCTCAACTCTTCGAACAGGAGTGGCTGCGTTCCGTTGAAAAAGTAGCCTGCCCAGCTGAGCCCGCGGGCATCGAGGTGTACGGACGGCGCACACTCGATAAAGATGTTGTTCTCCACGGTGTTGTCGCGCCCGCCGCCGATCATCGCCGATCGACCGGATTTGTAAAATACATTGCCGTAGACGGTGAACCCGCTTGCCCAATCATCAAGGTACACAGCCATCACACCGTGCAGTCCCGGCCCCAGCAGGTGATGAAAATAGTTGTACCGGATAACGTTGCCGCGCCAGGTCCAGTCCCGCCCGGTGTGCAGCGCGCCCGCATCTCCAGATTCCTGACACACACGATACACTTCATTGAATTCAATCAGGTGATCGTTGCCTCTCAGATAGATGGCTTCAAACGGAGCGTCGTGAATGACGTTGTGCTGGACTTTCGCTCCCACGCCGTCCACAAAGACAGCGTACTGTCCTGTTCGAACCCACGAGCTGTAATGGTGAATGTGATTATTTACCGCAAAATTGTTTCCGGGGACGAGCGTCCTGCGATCGCCCCCTTTGAGGCGGATAGCTGCGAGTGAGAGATTGTAAAGATCACAGCTCTGCACTCCGTTCTCCGTCCCGCCATCGATGGTCACGGCCTCGTTGCCAAGGAAACGAAGTGTGCAACCCGCAATAAGATTGTGGCTGCCCCCCTTAACAACGACACCGCTTGATCTTCCCTGTTCGAAAGTGAATCGGGCAAGCGTAATGAA
Source organism: Ignavibacteriales bacterium (assembly GCA_026390595.1). NCBI lineage: Bacteria > Pseudomonadati > Ignavibacteriota > Ignavibacteria > Ignavibacteriales > Ignavibacteriales bacterium. Next base: position 37,283 of record JAPLFQ010000005.1, on the reverse strand, counting down.
GGAGGTGCTGTCCAACGACACGATCGGCTCTTCGAGCATGGAGACAGACGAAGATCCTTCCGTCATCGCGTCGGGAGGCCAGAAGTACAAAAGTCCGTGCTTCCGGTCGATGTACCATTCACCCGGCGAATCGAGTTCCTCGAGTATATTCAGAAAATAGTACCGCTGATTCTTGGTGTACCCGTAGTGATGGTGGGGTTCCTGCAGGGTGATTTCGCTGGAGATGGTATCGATGGATTTCACTTTCTGGAACGCGTCGCTCCAGTCCCACGTCCAGTACCCATGAAGATAAATCTCATTCTCCGATGACCATCGCTTGGGCCGGTCGCCGTCGTAGGTGATCCTGCCGTAGTGTCTGCCGACCGGAACGTTGTTGAATCTCTTTTCCCGTTCAAGCCCTTCGTTGAATCGCTTTGTCCCCGTCTGCGGAACATCCGCAATGAGAAGCCATTCCTTGTTCGGCCATCGCGCGAGGGCCATGCGGGCCCCCTTGAAAAACAGCTCCATGCCCGCGCTGCCGCGTTGGGAGATCTCACCGTACTGATCGATTCCCTGCGCTTTCAGGTCGGTGACAACAATCTTCTTTCGGTAGTTTGGATCGATTCGATTGAGAACGGATGGGTCGGTGACGGGATGAAAGCCGCCGATGTCTTTTCCTCCGGTCAAGACAACCTCTTCGCCGGTATAAGCTTCCCACACGAGGGGAGCGTTCTTTGTTCCTGAATCTTCAGTGGAAAGGGAAAGTGAGCGTGAGAGGCGATACAGACCTCCCCGCACCCGTACGGTGACGCCGCCCGCCGGCAAGCCTTCGCGTTGTTTGAGTTCTCTGATCGCGTCGCGTACGCGGGTGAATGTTGCAAATGGCCCGTCCGTGAGATTTCTGTTTGAGGTGGCCAATAATCCGGACCAGGAGTCATCTCCGGTGGGGGCAACGTAGAAGACCCGCGGTTGTGCCTGGCCGACGGCTTGAAGACTGAACATGAGGCACAGAATGGCTGTGTTTGTCAGGTACTTGAAGGTGGTCATGAGAGATTGCCTCGGGACGTTTATACTGTCTCGAATTTACATTTTCTTAGGTGAGAGATGCAAGCAGAGTAGCCCGAAATTCATTTCGACGATGTTGAAAATACTGTGGGTGGGATGCAAGCAGAAGGGAGGTATTTCGACAATGAAATTTCGCTTCAGGCTGTGGCATGCAAAACGTCATCCGGGTTGTTCGGATGGCATGTACGCAAGTACCGACAGCCATGAAGATTGCACTCTCTCTAGTAAGGGGACCTTCTTGCGGAAGAAATCCCTATCCTGCCAATGCCACTTCCACAGCATGCTTCGCATGAATACTCGTCGTGTCAAACATCGGCACGGCGACATCTTTTTGTTTCACCAGCAGCGGGATTTCAGTGCATCCCAATACAATTCCTTGCGCCCCTCGCTTCACGAGGTTACTAATGATGCGGACGTATGCGGCCCTTGACGGTTCCTTGACTTCTCCCTGGCACAGTTCATTGTAAATGACGCTGTGGACAATTTCCCTTTCATCGTCCCCTGGAGTCAAGACCTTCAGTCCGAACTTCTCTGACAATCGCCCTCTGTAAAAATCCTGCTCCATGGTGAATTTCGTGCCCAACAGACCAACGGTGTGCAGGTTTTGCAGTTGGATTTGCTTTGCCGTTGCGTCCACGATATGGAGGAGCGGAATGCTGATGCTCGCCTGTACATCATCGGCCATTTTGTGCATCGTGTTTGTGCAGATAACAAGCAACTCTGCTCCGGCTTTCTCGAGGCTTTGTGCGGCGCTCACCATGAGCTCTGTCAATTCATCCCACTTGGCCTGATGTTGAAGTCGTTCAACCTCCTCGAAGTCCACAGAGTAGAGGATGCTTTGTGAAGAATGGAACCCCCCGAGTTTTTGTTTCGTCGTCTCATTGATGATTCTGTAGTATTCGAGCGACGACTCCCAGCTCATGCCACCGATCAGGCCTATTGTTTTCATCATGGTATTTCCTTTGTCAATCGTACGCCAGCCGTGTCTTTTCATCCGTCAACGTCGGCTGAATCAACTCTCGCCATTCGGGTGTATCCCAGGTTCCTAACACCGTATGAACCTTGTAGTATTTTTCGGGGATGGGATGCGTGCCAACCACCACCTTCAGGCCGTACTTCGCAGGAATGAAGTCACGAAAGTGAGCAACGTGGGGGCAGGGGGGATAGCCTACGATCATACCCGTTGCAAAGTGGATGACCTGCGCTCCATTTTTCTTCATCTCTTCAGGAGCAGATTCTATGTTGCCACCAGGGCAGCCATCGCACGTGGTGAATCCAACGAGCTCGACTTCTTTGTTTTCGTACACACTGAATGCCCCTTCCCTGTGGGACAGGGCGCGGAAGCACTTCCCGCCGGCGCACGTATGATAGCGATGACAAATGATGATCCCTATTTTCGTCTTGCCGACCATGGTGTTTTCCTTTGATTGTGACTTGCTTACCATCTCGGAATGCATGTGACACACGAAGATTTGTATCTGTCAGGATAAACATGCCTTGACGACCTGTTCAGCCAAAACCCGGCATCGATCTTACCGTGGGACGTCAGTGCAACCGCTCTTCGTGATTGACGATCGTGCCACTGATGATTTCGCGGACCGCATCATCAATATTCTGGGTGTGGGTAATGATCGGCTTGATCTTTTCGTCTGTGATATGCTGGTACGCGCCGAATCCCATCCCGCGGGCGACCAAAATCTGGCAGTCCACCACATTCGCCGTCATCGTGCGGTGTTTCCCTTGTGAATGTTCGTCAAGGCCATGCCCGGGTCCATGATGCTCGTGCTGTTGATCTCCCCCGGCAAACGTGTGATGCCCCGCCTTCTCCCGGCGTTCGCGATTCGTCACGGCCCCATTGGCAACCGTGAGAACTTCGTAGTAGCGGGCCCGCCCGAAATGCTGACTTATGGTGGTCCCGTCGTCAGTAACGAATGCAACTTTCATATTTTTCGTGTCCATCGCACTTACCCCTTCTGATTATCCTTCATTGTTTGTTTTCTTGAAAAGAAAGCGGGCACAGCCGTCCCACCAGGAATCATTGAAGCCCTTTTCTCGCAATGTCCAGAATTCTATCAGCTCAATTGTCGCCTGAGAGAACTGCCCTGGGCCTTACTTCTTCAACACGGTCGCCAACACCTTCTCTTTGTCTATCTTTTTCGTACAGAAGAACCAATCGTAACACGTCATGTCCTGCTTGTTTTCCATTCGCTCTTTCGCCACCCCGCACGATCCAGCGGTCGGGACGATGACATCGTCGCCGGGACGCCAGTCGGCAGGCGTCGCAACGCCAAACGCGTCGGCTGTCTGTAGGGCGATAATCACGCGATATAGTTCATCAAAGTTTCTTCCCAGACTCAAGGGGTAGTATATGACGGCGCGGATCATTCCCTTCGGGTCGACGACAAACACTGCGCGAACCGCCTTGGTGGAACTCTCACCCGGCTGGATCATACCATACTTCTTCGCGACCTCCATCGTGATATCTTCGATCAGCGGGAAATTGACCTCCACGTTCTTCATGCCCTTATACTCAATCTTTTCCTTGATCGTGCGCAGCCAGGCGATGTGGCTGTACAGGCCGTCGACTGAAAGCCCCACCAACTTACAGTTCGCTTTCGCAAACTGAGCCTCCATCGACGCGAATGTCATGAACTCAGAGGTGCAAACAGGCGTGAAGTCGGCAGGGTGACTGAACAGAATGACCCAACTCCCTGAATACTGTTCCGGAAAATTGATTTCCCCCTGGGTAGTGACAGCTTTGAATGCAGGGGCTTTTTCCCCTATGCGAGGCATCGTTGCTGGCTTTCCTTCGGTGTTCGTTTCCATGAATTTATCCTCCTCAATGATATGCGCCATCGGATGTATATTAGGCAAATGGTGGCGTTACACAGTTGCCCTGGATTTAGAGACTCCTGGATCCCCCAGCGGGTGCCCTCTCCCTCGAATCGCTCAGCTTCGCTTGCTAATTCTGGCGGGGATGTGGGTACGACTCGCGCTTGCTCATGGTTCGTTCAGCCGTGTTGCCCGCGCCGGCATTGACCCGACCAGCTTGAAGGTACCACGTGCGGTGACGCAGAGGCGGTCATTTTGCGTGATCGTCGCATGCACCCAACAATGAGTTCCACGCCGGGAGGTAACACATGCGCTGATGGTTATCCCAGTATAGATGGGAACCACTTCGCGGTACCGAATATCCATTCTGCACGTCAGCGGATTGCCTCCGAACGCGCTGTGCAGGCATCGGATCATCGTCGCGTCAAGAAGCGTCGCAATGATACCCCCATGCACGATCCCATCGTAGCTTTGATGCACACTCCCGATCTCAGCCCGGCAGGTCGTATTGATCCCGTTCGAATCGAAATGGAGTCTCAAACCCTGTTCATGAGCCGGAGCACATGCAAAACATTCGGCGTGGAAGTCTTGCGAGCCGCGCTTTGTTGTCGAGGCGGTACTGTGTGCGAGGTCTTTCATTTTCACCATCCCAACAGATTAACCACAAGTCCGATCATCAATCCGAACCCCAGGTTGAAGCCTTTTATTTTCAGCGAGTCTTTGACAGAATACGCCAGCATGGGCAGCATGCCATGACCATCCTGCACAATTGAACTCGTCAACAGAATCGAAAAGGGGATGAGCCCGCTTGCATACATGGTCACGACGATGAGGTGAGGACCGGATTCCGGTATCAGGCCCACGAGCGCTACGAGAAACAACATTGTGAGCGTGTGCTCGGAGACGAACACCTGGAGATCCCAGTACTGCATCCCGAACTCGATTGCCATCAGAGCGAAAAACGTCCAGAGAACTGTTTTCCAGAGATGTCGTTTGATAATATGCCGCCAGACGTGCTCTTTGAGATAGTGGGCAGCCCCCTCGGCGTTTCTATGGATCAATTCCGTTCCGCAGTCATGGCATGTGCGGATATGCCACCGCCGGACAAGCTGATCCGTCATCCATCCAATCAAGATCCCCAGCACCAGCAGAATTCCAATGAGAATCACTGCAGTCCTCGGGAACATTGCAAGCATGACAAAGGCCTCATCGCCCGAGACTGCCGCCATTGCCCCGGCAAGGGCGCCGAAACTGATCATGCCATGCATGTACAGCGAGACGTTTGTGAACGCCCCGGCACAGCCAGGGATTGCTCCGACCGCCGAAGCAAGGACATACTGCCTCCAGTGCTTTCCCCTCATCAAGAACGGCCCAACCCGTCCCCTGGTCCAGAGATTGACAAGATCCACCCCCACCATCATGACGAGCACAAGGACCGAAACCTGCACAGATTCGAGCGCCACCCTCACAACCAGATCACTCACTGCGACCACCCCCTCCGTTTGCATTTGGGGCAGTCTTTCTGTTCAACCGAAGATCTTGAGAACTGCCAGCTCCGGTTACAGTTTCTGCATTGGAATTCGGACAGCTGATCCGTCCGGAAGTTGCCCCCCTCAATGCGGATCGCTTTGCCGTTCACAATTGCCCCCACCAACGTTTGGCGCGCCTTTTCAATAATTCTTCCAAATGTCGCGCGCGAGATTTTCATTTTCGCCGCGGCTTCTTCATGCGAATGCGCCTTCAGATCGGCCAGGCGGAGCGCTTCAAACTCATCAATCGTGAGGACAACTTCATCGAGCAAGGACATTGGTATGCCCTGAGGTTTGAAGTATGTGAACCCTGGAGTATGTGTCACACGCCGGAATTTCGGGGGCCGGGCCATCTTATGATCACGAGAATATTCTGAGAAGAGGTGATTATGGGTATATGCTCATAACCAATGTAAGCGATTTCTCCCTTGGTGTCAACTCAAGACAACACACTGCTTGTGGAACACCGCATCGATCCCCGTTTACCAACACACATCGGCAGGGCTGATCAGCGTCCCGGCCAGAACGACCGCGTGGGTTGCAGGAGGATTGTTCTTTTCCTCTTTGATGATGCTGAGCCCCGACGAATAGGCTAATCCTGTCAAGCCTTGTGCACGGAGGAACGATGTGAAATTCCTGTAATGTTCGGGCCCGGCGACATACTCGATCAATTCATTCACAAAGCCGGCAACAGTCCTCGGCTGCGGGGCCAGATAGTCAACAATGATGATCTCATGAACTGCTTTCGCAAGCTCTACCAGGATGGCCTGCCGCAGGCTCTTGTCCATTTCGTGTACTACATACGTGAGCACCGCGTAATCAAAGCGGTTTGTCTTCTGCTCAAGGAACCGGAAGATATCGCAGTGATGAAACGATACGTTTTCCGCCGGGTGTCCTGCGATTTTGCTGTTTGCTCTGTCAATATTCCTCTTCGAAAGATCGACGCCATCGATTCGCTTGCATTTGTCCGCAAGCTGGAATGCCATGCGCCCCGTCCCGCACCCAACATCTAATACCGTCGACTGAGGTCGAACGATATCTCTCACCCTTGCGAACAAATCGTCCTGGTGTGGGGCGATGACAAGGTCGTAGAAACACCCGTCGTACCAATGATCTTTGTTTTCAGTCATAGTGAAGTCCCTGATGCGACTGACACTTTGAGATCCCTCTGAGCATCAGCATCCTCCCTGGGCCTTCTTCGCTTTCTTCGGTTCCTTCGCCCCTTTCTTCTTGTTCTCCGCGATCAGCTTGAGAATATCTTCTCGCGCCTTTTCACGGAAAGCCTTGACATCTCCATCCCATCTGCTTCCAGTCATAATGAAAGATCCGGGTGAGAGGATGGTCCTGTCAAATGCACCAAACCCTCCCTGTAGCACGGCGAGATTCTCGTAGCCAAGTTCCCGCAGTAGCAGATAGGCAGTGCGCTCTTGTCCCTCGTCATCGCCAATCAGGACCTTCTTGATGTGCCGCCGAGACAGAGTCGGAATCAAATCCTTGCCGAACAGGTCGCGGAGCGCAATGTTGTCCGCACCTGGCAATGAATGGCTCGCAAATGCGCCGGGGGAGCGGAGGTCGATGATCCGAATGTTCGGCTCACGATCGACGATCCGGAACGCAAGCTCGTCGACATCCATCACTGTTACAGGATGTGAGGCGGCATACTTGGGATCGGAGACTTTGTTGACGAGATGGGTCTTTCTATCCGGTAGCACAATAAAGAGTAAGCCCAGGGCGAAAATGCCGGATCCTGCGGCGACATGCTTCCACGATTTGAATTCGAAGGAAGGCGCAGAAGTCCTGTTGACCCGTTTTTCGATGAGCGTCGTTACTGCAAACGCTCCTACAGCGATGGCAATGAGCAGGAAGGCGAACAACCCCTGAGATAATCCAAGTGAATCGAACACCTTGATGGAGCCGAGAGATGTCGAGTCGTAGAAGCTGCCATACAGTGAGAAGAGCTCTCCAAATGCAAACACTCCGACAAGGCCCCCGCCGACAAAGAACATCGCATCGATTTTGCCGATGGCAGCGGCACAGATGCTTGTCCCCGGACAATAGCCGCCAAGAACGAAGCCTATGCCCATGACAATTCCGCCAACGATCGCCGGAACGAGCCATGTCGGGTTGACAAAAATTGCTTCAGTGTCCAGCAGTCCCCAATAACCCAACAGTAGAACGCCACTCATCGCTGTCACCGTCGCTGTGAAGAACACCCGGAGAACCGTGAAGTCATAGCCATAAAAAACGCCGGCGAGTCGCCGGGACGAGGAAAACCCCGCCTGTTCGAGGACGGCGCCGAAGGCAATCCCCAGCAGAAGCGCAACGACCAGATTCAGTTGATCTGATATTAGTTCAGGTACGAATGGTCCCATGAAATCACCTTCTTGCTTTCTCTTATATCCACAACTTTCGGGCAAAATATGCAACCGCATACCCCGAACCAAAAATGGCGAGCATTGTAATGAATCCAGCGGTCGAGAGCACTGCCATACCGCTCAACGCAGCGCCACTGGTGCACCCACGCGCAAATTGTGCACCAATCCCGAAGAGTGCTCCACCAATGGCGGCAAACAACCAGCGGAGCTTTGGTCGAATTCTCGGTCCCGATTCAGTTACAAACTTCACCCGGTCGGAAGCCAACCCGGAAACAAACCCACCAATAAGAACTCCGAAGACTTCAAAGACCAGCCATGATTTCATGGGGTTGTCTTTACCAGGCCCGACATACGTACCATAGAAGTGCGATCCTTCAGTGTGTTTCGATGCGACAGCGTCGACTGTCGCGACGACGATGCTTTTAATTGCGCCGCTTGCCCCCAACCCTCTTCCGGTGATAAAGATTGTCGCTAACAGTACAAGGCCGAGGAGAAAGCCGGCGAGGTAAGGATTCATGTATTTTGTATTCATGATCATTGCTCACTTTGAGAGAACAGGTTCATTGACTTCAACGCTTGCTTTCTTTTCATCCGGCTCTTTGGGCAGTTCCTCGTATCCGGTAATCATCGCTTTCAGATTTGAGGTAACGGTATGGCCGGTCGTGATAAGATACAGGTGGGCGACAAAGAACGAGATCAGGAAAAACGCCCCGATCGTGTGAGCGACGGCGATTATCTCCAGGCCTGCGACGTTCAACCCGAGCACCTCGTACCTATGTGGGTAGCGATAGAACATATAGAGCAGCCCGGAGACGACCATTACGGGGATTACAAAGGCTTTGAGCCCCGCATACACGAGCTTTTGAAGCGGATTCAGTTTGCTCAGGACTGTCTTCTTCGTAGGATGTGGTGCATTGCGGAATATGCCGAAGATATAATACTCGGCTTGAGCTCGCAGGTTCTTCCACGTTGGCAGATACTGTCTCCATTCGCCCGTCGTGAAATGCCAGAAAATCGAGAAAGCGATGAGCACCAGGAAACTAACGGCGGCAAGGTTATGGTACTTGACCGCCTGGTCGTATCCAAAAAATCGGATCGAGCCGTGTATCTCAAAACCCGTTACACCAAGAAAGACAATGAGAGCCGCCTGCATCCAGTGCCAGAATCTCTCGAATCCCCTGTAGACATATTCTCTTTTCATGTTATTTCATTTCCTTTCGTCTCCGGCTCATTACCAATCGCGCACCTCCGTGGAGAACAACGCCTGCAAGTGTAAGCGCCAGCATCCCCCCACCAAGATACTCCACCCACGGATTATGGTCTCTGCCAGGCAGGTAGAACCCCCCAAGTCCGGCCAGCCGCCCGTTCTCGCGTGAATGGCACTCGGTGCACTTCACAGTATGCTCCTTGGGTGAGACCATGTGATTGATGGGCCAGTACATCTCCGTCTCGACAAAACCGTATTTACCGCTATAGGGAAGGTTGATTTGCTTCATCCCCTCTTCAGCAGCGCGCTGCCAACTGAATTCTTTCCAGAAGCCGCCATCCCCCTGCGTGTTCGACACGGTCTTCGGTTGAATCAGGTAATGGTTTTCCGTGTCATAAATTTGTCGTGCGCGATGAATTTTCACGGGGTAGATTTTCGCGTCCAGATCCTCGTAACTTCCAAACAACTCATTGATTTTTAAGGGTTTCGATGGGTCGAGTGTATCGCCGATCAGATAATGTGACGCGGTCCCGTTGAACCAAACGTAATCCGGCTTCAACTGCTTCCCCCATCTGAACGATCCCTTGATCGACATGTAGACATCCGTCCCAGCCGAGTCTTTTTCTTCATACGGTTGTCCATCCTTCAATTTGCCTGCAGTGGACCAGTCCCAATACAGTTTTGTTGGGTTCACTTTGGCATAGATCGGGATGTGGCAGGTTTGGCAGGCGACCTTGTATGTATGCTCATTGAGAACATCATCTGCGTGAGGCATTGCCGAATGGCAGCGTTCGCATTCAACCCGGTTGCGGTTCATCGAGGAGACTGAATATGCCTTCCCCAGCATCTGATGTTTTTGCGCGGTGTGGCAATCGACACACTGCATATCAGGTCCACCAGTGGCCATGTGAACATCGATGTCCCGCGTCGGATCAAAGAGAGATTGCTCTAAATCGCCGTGCTTCACATTATTGCCACCGCCGCCAAAGAAGTGACAAGTGCCGCAATTCGTGCGGTCAGGCTTACCGACATGCTGTGCAACATAGTTGAGATCGACGGATGGATCCGGCATCCCGGCGCCATCCGTCTTCTTTAGATATGTTGAGCTGTTGTCGTGACACGCAAGACAATCGACGTTCAACGGATCCTGGAAATTGAACTTGGGGTCAGAATAACCATAACCAACATGGCACCTGTTGCAGCTCTGCTCGTTACCGGAGATGCCGATGCAGAAGTTGTTCAGGATATTTCGTTTCCCGAGGGTGCGGATGCCCTTCCCGGCGATGTATTCGGTTCGTTCCCAATTCCAATGAGTCGATTGCATCACTTCGGTATGTCGGCTATTGTGGCATGAGATGCACGCATCAGTCACATCCTGCGGCTTCGCGAATCGCTTCTTCAGTTGCGAAAACATCGAGTGGTCAACCGATGCCTTGGTCTTCTTGGCATACTGTTCGTTCAGCTTGGCAAGCGGTGTGCTCTCTGTCCCTTTTCCATTGAGGGCCAGGATGATCATACCGAGAACGAGACCAAAGACCAAGAGCCCAAAGAATAGACGTTTCATTCTTCATTTTCCTTCTTGCAGAACATCTGTCGTGTCAGTCAGGCGGCTGGGCTGATGATGGACCAATGACTTTATTCGTTCGCAGTCCCCAGCGAGCAAATACACTTTGCAGTGCAGGCAATCGCGACCCGCGCAAACATTTGTTTTGTGCTTGTATGTCCAGCAGCCCGAATCGGACGCGGTGAATGCGGGACACATTGATCTCTGTTCCATGGGACACTGCACGTTCTCCCAACAGGGGACCATGGATTGTATCCGGCGAATACCCTCGATGGAGATCTTGTGCTTACTAATTGAAGTGCGAATACACTTCAACCTCTCAATGTCCGATTGTGAGTAAATGCGTTGATTCCCGCTGCTTTTATGCGCCAGGATGAGGCCCCGGCGCTCGTAAAGCCTGAGCGTCTGTACTGAAATCTCAAGCATCCGCGCAACCGTGCCTATCGAATACAGGGGCGTTTCTTTGTTGTCAGTGTCATTCATACCTATATTTATAAATACAAGTATAGTGCCATCCATAAATCCCACATTTTAGGGACTTTCGACGGAAGATCAGATTCGATATCTCGCTCTTGGGAAATCGGACCCGAGCATTCGTCACAGTTGGCAGAATGCTGGATTTGGGAATTGGCAGAGTTCGGCAGGAAGCCTCCGAAATGAAGTCAGTGGCTTTCATGGTCGATTATCTGAGCAACCTCATTCAGCTTCAACGAACGCGGGGTATTAGCCGGCGCTTTGTACTGACTCCCCATGAACAGATTGATCCTGGAGACCTAATTTGTGCAGATACTCGATCGCGGTGAGCGCAGCGACAGTTCCATCAGCAACCGCTGTTGTAACCTGGCGATACTTCTTCTGTATCGAATCGCCGGCCGCAAACACTCCTGGAACATTTGTCTCCAGCGACGAGTTGACGACCACCTCGCCCGCCGAATTCAACCGGATCTTGCCTCCAAATCCTTCGGTGTTCGGCACATACCCGATGAAGATGAACGCACCATCAATCTCCCTTTCGGTGATTTCGCCTGTGACGAGGTTCTGGATCCTTGCTCTCTGGAGTGATTCATTGCCCATAAATTCAGCAACGGTCGACTCCATGATGAAACTTATTTTCGGATTCTGCCTGGCCTCTTCGATGGCGTGAGGAAATGCTTGAAAGTGGTCGAACTGATGAATGATTGTGACGGACCGTGCATACTTTGTCAAAGACACCGCTTCTTCGAGCGCTGAATTCCCACCACCAACAACGATGATATCTTTGTCCTGAAAGAAGTCGCCGTCGCACGTGGCACAATAGGAAATCCCTTTTCCCTTGAACTTCTCTTCCCCCGCAACACCGAGCATTCGCGATCTCCCCCCCATTGCCAGAATGACCGCAGGAGCAGAGAACGTTTCCTTACCGTTGATTTCGACGTTTTTAATCGTTCCACCAAATTCCACGCTCGTGACCGCTACGTTGGAACGGATTGTGCATCCGAATTTGGCCGCCTGCCTCTTCATCGCCGCTGCAAGTTGATAACCGCTGATACTCTCCACGCCAGGATAGTTCGCAATCTCATGGGTCAGAACCATCTGTCCTCCGACCGTTCCCTCGTTGAGGATCAGCGTTCGTTTTTTAGCCCGCGCAAGATACATTCCCGCGGTCAAGCCGGCCGGACCTGCACCAAGAACAATCACGTCGAATGAATATGCATTGTCTTCCATTGTCACTTCGCCGCCTTTGTCGCAAATTCGGCATCAAGGATTTCGGTGATTTGGCTTTTCGACTGGATGCTCGTCGTCGCGCGAACGACCTTTCCTTTGTTGAAATACACCGTGAACGGTAACCCTCGAAAACTGCTGCATTCGGGAAGGTTGCGGATCAAGTGACCGATCGGTCCATCAAACTCCATATCGCGAAATGCGACATGTTTATGTTCTCCCTGCAGTTCATCCATGGCGTCATAAACTGGAATGCACATCGGTCCCATCCGACCGCAGCAAATCATAACGTTTTCGTCGGTCTTGAGGGTGTCCTGAAATTCCTGTTCAGTGAGTATGTGCTTCAAATTCGTTTGTAGCATAGAATTCTCCTTTGGTTGGGTTTCGGATCTCATGAAGTGAGATGCACCGGGACAGAGAAGGATTCCGGATAGGAGAGACCAGCACGTCCTGTTTTCCTGAACCTTCCTGCAAGTTGCAGCATCATAGTAGAAAGTTCTGGAATGACAACATCCCATCCTGTCGATGAATACGTTCACCGTTCGTGATCTCGCGATCAGTTCAAAGAGCCTTCGGATGGACACAAATCGTTGAGGGAAACCAATGAAGAAAAGAGCGCAAGCAAAGAAGCTATCAAGTGTGTATTTGTGGGCTGCTGCTGGAATCGTCTTGCTCGCGGCCACATACTTCATATTCGGGAAGAATGAGACCCAAGCGACACCGACGGCAACACGTTACGCGTTGCCACCAGCTGAAGTATCCGGTGTAGCACCGGGATTCTCGTTGGCCGACATGAACGGACGCCAGGTTTCACTTTCTGACTTCAGAGGTAAAGTTGTTATTCTTGATTTCTGGGCGACGTGGTGCCCTCCCTGCAGGCGAGAAATTCCGGACTTCATCAAACTGCAATCGGAGTACGGTTCAAAAGGTGTTCAGATCGTGGGCATCGCACTCGATCAACCGGAAAAGGTAAGAGCTTTTGTGCAAGACAATGGGATGAACTACCCGGTTCTACTGGGAACTGACGAGGTCTCCTCCCGCTACGGCGGGGTCGAATCTATCCCCACAACTTTCATAATCGACAAGGCCGGCAGGATTGCAGCGAAGTACGAAGGTTTTAGATCGAAGGAAACATTCGAGAGTCAAATCAAACAACTTCTGTAGGGTGTTTCGACGTTTCGCAGAGCCTTCACGGGCAATCGACTGAGAGCAGATCCATGAGCTCAATGATCGTACTTACATGGAGTCGCCGCTCGGACTGATGTTCAGTAATACACTCTCATCCAGAGTTCCACTCGTTCCTGTATCTGCTTTCCCCCGTACTCCGTTGTTGTACCACCCACAAGAATCGTCGGCCAGACTATGAACTCCATGTTCGTAATGGGCTTATAGCTAAGTGACACCGAGAGCAAGAAACTCTTATCGGTAAGGTTACAGATTGAGTACATGGAAGGAGTAAAATACAACCAGTCGAAGGGCTCTGGATGTATGAGTTTCACATAGAGATAGTCCTTCATCGTGTTACTCCCCCTGAAATACGTCTGCATCGTCCCAAGCGTTTGCTGCATGACCGCTGGATTCGAACTCTTTGAACCATTCATCACGAAGCCATAATACTGCTCGTATTCCCTCCTGCCCAGGCCGACGCCATTGTGGAAGTACTCGGCAATAATGGTGGTGTTTGATGCGCTCAGGAATCGCAAACCGAGGAGATACGAGAGGGCTTCTGTTTGTTCATTGGCGAGCAGGCCGTCGCGGATGATGTGCCGTTGAACATTCTGCGCGTAGCTGAATTCTCCGTGAATCTCAACGTTCTCCCGAAGGTTGCGAGCAAAGTCCACCCCGTAACTCCTCGGCTTGTCTTTGCTCTGATACGTCATCAGATCGATATCCATATCCCAAATTAGAAAGTACGTCTTCAGCGCCAGGTCCATGGATGCCACCTCTCCATACCGGCTGTTGAGAGCTGTCGGCGAGGGAAGGAGAACCGCCGTCAGAGCAACACTCTGCAGCGCCCTGGATTGAAGGCTCTTGATGTATTCAATGTTTGCAGAGAGAAGGCCTGCCTGAGCAAGTTCGGGATTTTCGGGATCCTTGATGGAATTCACAAAACCAACGGGATTGAATGCGTACCCCTTTCCCCAGTTGTAGACTCTCTTGCCCGCCTGCAGCGTGGTGTTGAACGAAGGGCTGAATGACCCATACGCCTCGAAAAGATCAACCCGGGCATCAGCATCGTTGTAGTACGTGGCGTGAGTTTTCAGGACGAAGCTGAGGTCGCTGGTGCGGTACTCTGCATTAAGATAAGGTTCAAGCCGGTACTGCGTCAGGAACGAACTTGAGGGTCGCTCTGCAAGAAACTGAAGCGTGTAGAAAGGGGAGAACGCATCCATGTGAAACAACGCATACTTTGCGTCGAAATTGCCACTCCATTCGAGCTTTCTTTCTTTCCCCGAAAGAACATCGGGGCCTTCTTCCTGTCCAACCAGGACACCAGATGATGCGACTAACAGAATGAGTATCAACCATCGGGGGCGCCCCATTATCTCAAATCTCCCAATCGGCTCATGTAGTTCAGCGTAAACACTTCGTCAGGGAATTGCCGCTTCTTGATTGTTTGATATATCATCAGCGAACGGTAACCCTTGTATAGCGGACTGTACGTTTCAATGACCGAAGGACGACTGAGGCCGCCGCCAAAGTCCTTGTCGTCTTTGAACTCGAGCGTCTTGATCAGCATGTTCGATGACGAGTACGCCTCAACCTTTCGGAGTATCCTCCTGTCTTTCGTGATCCACATCTTCAGCTTGTCGTACGCGACTGTTTTGTTCTTGGCTTTCAATTCGAGGAGATACTCTTTGTCTGTCCCTTCAGCATACGTGGCGTCGTACTCCACCGCATACTCCAACTGCATGATGTCCGCGTTATTGAAAACGCCCCCGACGACGGATTGCAGGCTCGTGATGCGTATCGGTTTGTTCGCGCTCGGGATATACAGCCACATATTCTCCCCGAGGCGCAGCGTAGAGCGGCCTTTTTCGCTGGCCGGGAGAAGGTACAGCATTGCAATCTTGTCTTTGCCTTTCTTCACGGTGTAGAATGTGAACTCCTTCTTGGAGCCATTGGGTTCTTCATTGATGAGTTTGCGGTTCGCCTCGTATGATTCGGGCAGAAGATTCTCGTCAACTTGCTTCAGAAGCTTGTTAGCATCCTGTGCAACCGTGGAAGAAGCAAAGAGAACAAAGATCAGAAACGCAGAGAGGGTTTTCATTCGCGTACCTTCGTCTGTATGTACAACCGTTTGTGCATCGATTGCTTTAGACATGCCCCAGCGCATCCACCGGCTCCATTTTCGATGCCTTGTACGCTGGCTGGAATCCTGCAAACAGCGACACAAGCATGACGATAACTGTCACCCAAACGACCTCTCCGGCCGGGATACTCGGCGCGAGCGATACGTTCATCTGACCGAAGGTGAACTCGATCTTCGTCATGTTCATGATCCACAGGGTGCCGAGTCCGACGACCATGCCCGCAACCGTGCTCAGCAAACCCATCGCGAAACCCTCGACCAGAAAGAGGGAGAGAATTCGCCGGGGCGGCGTTCCGATTGCCGCGATCGTTCCGATTTCACTGATCCGCTCGTACACAGACATCGTCATGATATTGAGGATGCTGACCAGCACGATGGAGATCAAGATGACTTTTACGACAATGATGAGCAAATCCACGATCCTCGTGATGCTCGCGAACGGTGAAAGCTGTTCCCACGTGTGGACTTCAAGGGATGCCCCCGACCCGGCGGTAGCGTTCTTCAATTGGATAGACGCTTTGCTGAGCTCATCGAATCGTTTCAGGTGAATCGCGATCTCCACAATCTCCGGCTGATCCATACGCAGGAGTGCCTGCGCATCCCGTATGTGGATATAGCCATCCTTGCCGGACGGACCAAACACATTCTCCGTCACCGCGGCAATACGCAATGTTACAGCATTGACCGATCCTTCTTTGTTCGTTGCGACCAGGACTATCTCATCACCGGTTTTCAACGAAAGTCCCTTCATGAGGTTCTCCGGAACCAGGATTTCTCCAGGGGCGAGAAATTTATCCGGGTCAGGAACATGCCCTTTGATCCGTTTGACAAATCCCGTCACCGTGCGATTCTCCATTTCCGGGTCCACAGCGCTCAACCGGATGTTCGAAGTTTGCGCGTAGTTGCTGATCATCGCCCCAAACTTGATCCTCGGACTGTACGCGGCAATTTCAGGCATGTCTTTCAGCATCTTCTCGACCTTTGCCAGCTCCGCCCCCGAAAGAGTGAGGTTCAGCGGCAGATTATCGATAGATTCGACGTATCCCTTTCTGTGGATTTGCAGATCGCCCATCGCTGTGTTCGTCAGAACTCCCACCATTTGTGATTTAAACGAAATTGCCAATCCCCCAAAGACCACAACGAGGACTACGCCAAAAGCGATGAGTGATGAAGTAAGAAGCGTTCGCCGCTTGTTCCTAAATAGATTGCGAAGTGCAATCACGATCACGTTTCTCATTGCCTGTTGACCTTTCTCTGTTCCGTTCCGACGATGGTACCGTCTTCCAGCGTGTATATTACTTCTGCTTCTCCAACAATCTTGGGATCGTGCGTCGAGAAAATGAACGTTGTCCCAAATTCGGTTGTCATCTCGTGCATAATGTTGATGACTTTGAACGCAGTGGCATGGTCGAGATTGGCAGTTGGCTCATCTGCGAGAACAATCTGCGGATTGGTCACCAGGGCGCGGGCAACGGCGACGCGTTGCTTCTGCCCACCGGAAATATGGTTCGGGAATTTCTCCTTTTGGTCCGTCATGCCGACCTTGTCCAACAATCGCAGCACACGGTCACGACGCTCTTTTGACGGGAGCCGTTCGAGCATAAGAAGGGGGTACTCGACGTTCTCATATACCGTTAAGACGGGAATAAGATTGAAATTCTGGAACACGAAGCCGATCGTCTTTCCACGAAATGCGGCGGCGCCGGCTCTGTCTAAGGTCTTCACGTCAGTACCATTGACGATAATTGTCCCTTGCGTCGGTTTGTCGAGTGCACCGATGAGGTTCAGGAGTGTCGATTTTCCGCTTCCCGATGGACCGATGAAGGAGATAAAAGACTTCTTGTCGAGCTGAAGAGAAATTCCTTTCAGCGCTTTCACCTCCACTTCGCCGGTCTGATACACTTTCGTGACATTCTCTAATTCAATTAAGCTCATCATCTCCCCGATTTCAGTGAATGCAGACGTTTCCCGTTAGGTGTAACTCACTCTCAAAATTGTACCGACAAGCCGACGATTGGCAGTATTCCAAAATCGTATCTTGGTGTTTCCGTGATGATACCGCGGGCATCTACCTTGTAAGAATAATCGAGGACGTTCTGCCGATTATACACATTCCAAAGATCAAGGTATGCAGTTAAGGTCCACGAACCAAACACTACCTTTTTGTCGATTCGGACATCGAGTTTGTGGTAGGCGGGAAACCGGGCTGAATTGTATCCACCGTCAACAGCGTAATACGTGTTATTCTTCTGCACGACAGCGACCACCGGGGTAAACGGGTTTCCGGATGCGTACTGGAACTTCGCCCCCAACTGCCAGTTGTCACCGAGTTCCAGACCCGCAATCAGGTTCAAAATATGCGGCCTGTCGAACTCGAAATAATACTCAGCACTCCCCTGTGCATCGCGTCGCCTCGATTCCGAATATGTGTAGGAAGCCGTGCCTACAAAACCATCAGTAAATTTCTTCTGGAGCGAAAATTCGATCCCTCGTGCAAACCCGCTTCCGGTATTGTACAGAATGCTGTTTGTATCACTGGCGACAATGACATTCGACAGATCTTTGTAATATACTTCGAGTGTTCCGCGGAGATCATCGCGTAGCAGGTGCTCAACGCCGAAGATGTAATGTGTTGCGCTGCTGCTGCGAAGCTGCTGGTTAAGCGGGTCGAGCGCGATTTGATACGAAGCCGGCGTCTGATAGAACCTGCCATATGCCGCGTTGAATGCCGTCCGGCTTGTCACTTGATACGAAGCAGACAGACGTGGACTTATGGTAGCCTCTCTTGTAAATGAAAAGTAGTCGTATCGCACACCAGCGGTGACCGACATCTGAACCCACGGTTTCCATGTGCTTTGCAGGAATGCCGATGGTTTGTTGACCACCTTGGGCAGATAGGCAATTGAGGATGCTGGAACAATTTGCCCGCTCCGCGTTGTGTCAGCGGGTTTCCAGCTTTCCTGCTTCGACTCTATGTAACGCATCTGGGCACCCCCCCTTATTTCAGCAGAGGGGCTGACTTGATACGTTAGTTCGCTTTTCAAAGTATAGCTCTTCTCAAGAATGTCTTCTCCGATCAAATCTCTTTCTGCTTCCGTCCCCCGTAGTGTGTTCCAGCCATTGTCGGAATATGAAAGAGTAGTCAGACTGTACGCGTTCGGAGATATGAGATAGCGCCAGTTGACGCCAAACGCGGTTCCATAATCGTCACGCATCAAGTAATTATACCTGCCGATATCGGTGGAACTCTTCATACTGACACCCCCCTCACGCTTTATCTGGTCAAGATAGTAGAACCCGACAAAGCTCAATCGGTTCTTGGGATCCAGATCATACGTGAGTTTTCCAACTGCATCATAATAACTTGGAGCAGCGGGTCGACTCAGCAGAGATGTAAGCAAGTCGAAAAAACCACGCCGGGCGGAAAACACCATTGTGCCGTTATCCAAAACCGGACCATCTACCATCGCCCCCAAACCTGCTACATTCGCATTGATGTCTGTGTTGTGCAATTCCTTGTTGCCATCAACCATCGTCATATCGAACACCGACGACATCTTATCCCCGTACTTCGCCGGGAAGCCACCGGTCAGGAAGTTGACTTCCCTCAACAAGGACGGATTGATGATGCTGATAATCCCCATCGATTCACCCGTTCGGGCGAAATGGATAGGGTTATAGATTTCGATATTATCAAGGAGCGTGAGATTCTCGTCCGGACTTCCACCTCGCACAATGAGCTGTGCGCTCTTGCCGCCTGCGGTCGCGACGCCGGGGAGTGATTGCATCACTCGGAAAATGTCTTCCGCCGAGCCCGGCGAACGTCGAATTTCCTGAGGTGAAAGCGTACGGTAACTGACCGTGTGTTCGGTCGGTTTCCGGAAATAGCCACCCGTCACTGTTGCTCCTTCTAGTTCAATCTGAACCGGTGCGAGTTCAAGATGCACTGTAGTGTTGCGAGCACGGACCACGGAGATATCTTCTTGTGCCGTAGCCTGATAGCCAATGTATGACACCTTCAGTTGATAGGTCCCCGGGGGAAGACTCTTGATGACGAAGTAGCCCTTTTCGTCTGTAGCCGCGCCACGTTGGATGCCAACCACAACCACGTTTGCGCCTGGGAGAGCCTGTTTTGTCACTGCATCGCGGACTTCGCCGGAGATAATACCGGCTTTTTCTTGTGCGGCCAGAGTGGTTGCCATCAGAACAATCAACCACGCTGCGCGAGCTCGGCCGATGAATGTGAAGCATGGATACTGAATTTTCATTTATCGACCCTTTATGGATGGTGAAGCGGATTCTCAAATACGATGCTCGATACTATGGAACGGTTCGGAAACGCAAGGGGCGACGTTATCTCCTCGTCGCCCCCTCGTTTGATATCAACCTGATCGGGTCGCTATTTCAGTTCATCCCGACGCTCTGGGTGAAGGCCCGCAAATGGTTCTGGGATCCCTTGAGGAGATTATTGTAGACTAGGGTGACGTCCTGGTTATCATTCGCGAGAAGTCCTGCTTTCAAGTCACGAATGTCGGTCTCTTCTATCAGAACACCGACCCTCAGAGCTTCCACAAGTGAACTATTGCCCCGGGCGATGAGTTGACTGTACAAATCTTGCAGAGCCGGATCGGTGAACGCGCCCACGCCGTTTTTACCAACCGGGTCAGGAATGCTATAACGATCGAGCAAGATCAGGAGAGCACGCATGTGTACATCTTCGCTGCGGGAAATGTTGTTGAACGTCCTGTGTCCCCATCGTTGATACATGGTGGCATACACATCTCTTGCAAGTTTTTCTTCTTCACGCATTAAAACGAGACTTGCCCGCTCCTCGGGACTGATTTCTGCCAGCTGGATTGCAGCAAGCCCATCAGTGATTACTCCGGCTCCCGTCATCATTTGATCGCTGTTATCACCGAATGAAGGAGTTGTTGGATTCGATTCGCTGCAGCCGATGAACAATGAGCCGCACAGAAGCACGGGCAAGAGTCCACGAAGAATATTCATGCTTGACATAATTGTATCTTTCATAAATAGTGAATGTATGAGAATCGGGATTACGTTCCCCTCTGCACTTGCGAAAGTCGTGCCAGGATGGACCTTGTCTTTTGGGCTCAGAATGATAGGATCAGCTTGAGGGTGTGAAAGCGCTCGACAATCTTGTCGAAACGGCTCGACGAGATTGTCGAGCAGGCACCGGGGTCGGATGCGCGGTTAGGTCAGGCATGGCAAATCCCGATTAAGCGGAGTCACCTGCATTTGACCAACTGTTTCTTACAGCTCAATGCCGCCACAAGCTTCATTATCGACAGGGCAGGCAAGATTGTAGCCAGGTACGAAGGCTGTAGATCGAAGGAGACATTCGAGAGTCAGATCAAAATGCTCTTTTAGATCGTTTCGACGTTTCTCTTGACTCACACGAGGAATTGGTGTAGCACCAGAACCTTGAGCGGGGTAATCGTAAGCGCCTTGAATCCAACTTCCTTTGCCATGGCAGCGATGTCCTCAGATTTCAGTCGATGTTCCAACGGCGGGCCCATCTCTTCCTCTTTGTAGGGCCATTCGAGCACGGCCACGCTTCGCTTTGCGCATCTCCTGGACTCTGACAGGGCCTTCTGAGCATCATCGGCTTCGTGTAACACGAGTCCCAGGAAGACAAGGTCGAACGTCTTGTCCGCATAAGGGATCGACTCAGCCGTCGCCTTCTGGAAACTCGCTCCGGGGACAAGTCCCTTCGACACTTCTATCATCTCCGGATTAGCATCGATACCAACAACGGTCGCAATTTTCTTTGCGAACGCTTCCGCGAATATCCCGCTTCCTGTCCCCACATCGAGAACCGATCGCACCAGTCCCCCCTCCAGCGATAGACCGATGACGCGCTGAACCTCGAGGCGTTCAATTCTCTCGGGTGATCGCAGGCGATCGATCTCCGCTTGATATCTCCGTTCGTGCATATTTCCCCTTTGCGTTACTTGCTTGACTGAACAGTACATCGATAGAAGCATCACCGCAGGCTCATCCGGATGAGCACAGTAAATTATTTTGTTCCCCAACGTTGTTCCACCATGTCCCGAACACGTAGGACGAGCCCTCTTCGGATCATGTCGCTCGGACAATCAGTTTCAAATTTGCCGCAAGATTCTTCAGCAATAGTCTCAGCTACTTCCCTTGATTGTGCATCCCGAATGCGCTTCTCGATTCCGGCACAATGTCTCGCGATCAACTCCAATTGCTGGCTCTGATTGAGCTGGAGAAAACGACCCTCATTCAGAAGTTCTTCGTTCATCATCGTCATCTGTGTTCCTCGGCTACAAAGTGTGTTCAGATTGGAATGCTGATAGAGAACGTCGTTCCCTGCGTCGGTCCGCTCTCCACATCCATCGTCCCGTGATGCTGCGTAACAATCTGTTGTGTGATCGCCAGGCCCATTCCTGTACCATTGGGTTTTGTCGTGAAATAGAGATCGAAAACCCGTTCGATTCTGTCCGCCGGGATACCGACGCCATCATCTGTGACCTCAAAAACAATGTATCCCCCGTTTCGGTTCACTTCAAGAGATATCGCTCCACCCTTCGGGGTCGCATCGAGAGCGTTCTGCAGAAGATTGAGCATAGCCTGCGTCATTTGAGCCGCGTCCACGCGTATGACCCCATCGAGGTGCGCATGCGAGCTGAACCGGACACCCTTTTCCTTGGCTTGAGCTCCAAAAAGTGTGGAGACATGAGCAATGAATTCCCCTGCAGGAGTCTCCTTCAATTCCACCTTCGGAGGGCGAGCAAACTGAAGAAACTGTTGAACGATACCGTTTACCCTGGCAGATTCTTTCTTCAGAACGTTTGTCAACGCCCTATATTCCTTCACATCGCTGCGCGGCACAAATTCGCGTTCGAATCTCTGCGCGATCATCGAAATGGCATTCAATGGGTTTCGAACTTCGTGCGCTACCCCGGAAGCAAGTCCTCCCATCGCGGTCAGTTTGTCTTTTCGCTGTATCTCCCGCTCCAACCGCCGCGCCTCGGTGAGGTCTTTGATTACCACAGTATGACTTTCCAAAGATCCATCGGGTTTCCGCGTGTGTGAGTGAGTCAGATAGACAACGCGGGTTTGACCGGGTGAACATTCCAGGACGAGTTCTTGATCTGCTGCTTCAAAAATGGGTTGTAGGCACCGGGCTCCAATTTCCGCCAATCCCTCTAATCGCTTCCCCGTCACGCTCTTTGCATCAACGGCAAATAGCTCCTCTGCCTCCCGGTTGAAAATGGTGATCCGGTTCTCACCGTCAACTGTCACCACTGCATCCCTCATGTTCTCCAGGATATTACCCGTAAACGATTGAATGAGCGCATATTGATGGGACACGAGCTTGTAGTTCTGACTTACAACAATCGCAGTGAATACGAGCGCCCCGATCGCTATAAGCACGATGGAGATGATCAACAGACGGCGCTTCATTCGATCCTCTGATGATCGGAGCTCGTCCATTGAAAGTCCAATCCTCAGCACGCCTGCAGTCGACCCTTCGATGGTGAGTCGTTTCACCACTTCAAAAGTCTGATGTCCCTGGAAGTCAACTTGTCGCGTGAATACCGTATCGCGTTCAGCAGCCAGTGTCAACACACTATCGCGGTCAACACTCGACATCTCTTGAACCTGGCTTGTTGCAGCGAGGATTCCTTCGCGATCCTGCAACACGACGTAGTCAATTCCATTATTGTCGCCAAGGTCCTTTACCAGTTTTCCAATGCCGATGCGCTTCCGGAATTCAACGAGCTCGGCAGCGTCGAGGTTGAGCACAATCGCGCCGCCACCAGGCTTTGTCCGCCGGATTGCCACCGCGTAGCGCTGCCCTTCTTCAAACCGTGCCTGTCTCAAGCCGATGATGAGAGTTTTTTGCCTTCCTCCGAGAATTGGCTTCAATATTTCTCTCGGTGAAAACTTCTCTCCCGGCGCTGTCACATGCGGTATCGAATCGTGACTACCGAGAAGCCTCTCCCCGCGCCCGTTGAAAATGTTGATACGATAGATATCGTTCGCCGCGGCAAACGTCTGGAGATCCCGGCGGGTGAGAAGATTGAGGCTGTCCAGGCGCGCAATATAGTACGCGTTGTTGAGCAAGCGAGCGCCCAGCTGATGTTCGATTTGTTCTGTCGACAAAACGACATTGGCGCTGCCTCGCTCGATGGTTTCCGCGAGAGAGAGTGAGTGTTCCTGGAGAACGTGAAGCAGTTCGCTGCGACTTTGGCTCAACTCAAGATATGCCGAGCCGAACATCAGCAGAGCAACAGCGAGCGTGCTTGCTATGATATATCGGGGCTGAATATTGGTAAGGAATCTCAAAGGAGGTCACTTCTCATCATCATGTATAAGATGCCGGATCCTTGCGAAAGATGCAGGAAGGAGGGTCCGGCCATCAGGCAAGCGCGCGATACACTCTCCGATTTGGCTTAGAAAGGAAGGCTTAGTTCAAGCGCTAGGGCACTATTCCGATAATTGTAGTATGGATCGTTTGAATAGTTCCGTATGAAGTCAACGGCGGCCTTGAGCGTGAATCCCATTTGAAAATCTTTCTGAAGCAAGACGCTCAACGAGGTGCGCAGGTCGGTGCGTTGGCTTGAGAGCACATTCCCATCGAGATCATATGCTGCGAGGGACGAGTAGAGCCTGTTCTGTACACCACCAGTGACTTTCATGACCATCGACTCTGGCAGAAGCTGTGTGAGCATCAAACTTGTGTGCAATCCCTCATGACCATAGTGGTCGTCGAACAGCTCGTCGTCGGAAACTGAGCCGTAACTTGTACTGATATAACGCGCCTGCTTCTGGATATTCCATTGGTATTTCGTCGTAAGGCTCAGCCCTGTCCCCTCGAAGATGCTTTGGCCGATTCGAATAAGCGGGCCGAATTGAATCACACCCGGAGCAAAGGACATCCCCCCCTTGCGCATTCCTTCGGCCTCACCTGTTGAGCTTGGTGTCGAGTAAAACTTCGCCCCCAGATCTGCCTGGACGATCAGCGTGGTCTGCGTTGGCAGCGCAAAGCTGAAGCCGCCCGAAAGTGCGTGCTCGGAATAGCTGAAATCACTCATATCAGAAAAGCGTATCGAGCGGAATGCATATCCAAGATTGTTGATGATGAGGTCGCTGAGGAATTGTTTGTATTGAACAATTGCCGTCACCTGATCGTGATTGTAGAATGCGGAACTCCCCCGATAGAAGCCCTGGCCGTAGGAGACTCCAACATTGAGGACATTCTCCTGGTCTTCTCCCGAGTAGAGTGCGAACGACGTCTGCAAAGAGTGAAATTGATTTGTCCTGTCTGTGACGCTTTGATAATAGTTGAGTGTGCCATCGTAGAATACTCTTGCGTCCCAATGGATTCCACCGAAGCCGTATCCCGTATTGAGCGTAAGCGTTGAGACTTTGTCTGAAATCTGCTGATAATTATTGAGAATGTTGTCGTCATACATGGTCGAGATGTGTGATTCAAACCCCACCTGACCGTAGGCGTTGCTTGTCACCACAGTCGTGACGATAAACCAGGCCGCTCCGAATGCTTTTCTGAGTTTCATCATTTTCCCCTTTGCCCCTTCCCCATTGCTTGTTTTCCAAGTTCTGTCTGCTGCATTCTTCCACGGCGAAATCCCAAGCCACATTCGCGACTGTCACTGATCCCGTCTCCATTTATATCGATGAAGCGGTCCATGCCTGGGCCCAGCCGCTGCTGCCGCCTGACGGTCCTGTCGTTGATGCCGTCACCATTCTCGTCCATCGCCTGACGTGACCGTTGACGATCGCGAGTCCTCGTGCTGTCTCCCACCGTCTGGCTCAACGAAATGGCTGGCAGCAGAATCAACCCGAGAAGTGTTATCATTGTCTTCATAGTCGAATCCGAAACATCAAGTGCGTTCAGAAAGCCCGGCTGTTGATCGTTTCGAGTCCGCCGGCGTACAATAATTGAAAGAAGAGAGCTGAGATCGAAGGACCTCAGCTCTCAGAGTCAGCTTACTTATTACCACGTCGCATCTGTCCGGCTTTCGGTCCTGTTCCGTCACATACACCCGTGCCGGTGCAGGTTCCCGTCTTCGCTCCATAGCCAGTCCCGTCTTTTGGTCCTTGACCCATGTTGCCGGTGCCATTTCCCGGGCCATAGCCCTTCCCCTGTTGGCCGTTGCCCATCTTCTGTCCGGCCTTTGTGCCGAAGTTGTCGCACACGCCATCGCCGTTTTGATCGATGAAGAGTGCGCCGCGTTTGCGAGTGCCCGTTCCCTTCTGCTGCGCAACTGCGTCGTGGGTGAACATCACACCCAGCGCGCCCATAAGTGCAAGAGCCAGAGCTGCATTGATGATGCGTTTCATTGCGACCTCCATTATGATTTGTGATTAATGTCTTTGACCTGTGCGTGTCAAAGCTCTGACCTGATCATCGCAATCAGCGTGCCAGGAAACGGCTTTGATGAAGGCCTGAATTCTACACTAAAACGCACTCTGATGGAGGCCTGTGAACGATGAGGCAGAAGTTCGACGAATTTGTCGGGTTTGCTCGACGAAATTGTCGAAGTAAGCAGTAGGTTTGGCAGGATCGAAATCGGGTGCTACTTCACACCCCACTTCCCGAGACGATAACGTAGGTTACGTTCGGAAAGTCCGAGTTTCTTCGCGGCCTTCGATTGATTGCCGCCATTCGTGCGAAGAGCATCGAAGATGAGATCTTTTTCGAGCTTTTCTACTTGATCTGCAAATGAGAGGGGAGAGTTCGTCTCAGGAATCATGGATTCTGTCTTGAGTGAACGAACCACCTGCGGCAAATCGTCGGTCGAGACATGCTCACCGCGTGACATGATGACGGCCCGCTGAACAATGTTCTCGAGCTCGCGCACATTGCCCGGATAATCATAGCGCAAGAGCATGTCCCATGCTTCTTTCGTGAAGCTGAGTCTTTTTCTTTTGTTCTCCTTGCCAAATCGAATCAGGTATAGCTCCAGGAGAGGCGCAATATCTTGACGTCGTTTTCGCAGTGGTGGGATCTCGATCGCAATCACGTTCAGACGGTAGAACAGGTCTTCACGAAACGTCCCGTGTCCGATCGCATCTTCAAGATCCTTGTTCGTTGCAGCGATGACTCGAACATCGACTTGAATGGTGTCCGATCCGCCCACGCGTTCAAATTGATGTTCCTGCAGCACGCGCAGGAGTCTCACCTGAGTCGCGGGTGGAATATCTCCAATCTCATCGAGGAACAGCGTCCCCCCATTTGCCATCTCGAACCTGCCGCGACGCTGTCTGTCTGCACCGGTGAACGCCCCCTTTTCATGCCCGAATAGCTCGCTTTCCAACAGGTTTTCGTTCAGCGCTGCGCAGTTCACCGCAACGAATGGTTTATCCTTGCGGTCGCTGGCGAAATGAACTGCTTTTGCGATGAGTTCTTTCCCCACACCGCTCTCACCACGGATTAACACTGCGGCGGAACTCTGGGCAACCCGAGCTGCCGAACTGAGAATCCCCTCCATGGCCGCTGACTGCGAAATGATCCCGGCAAAGGAATGTCTCTCAGCCAGCTGCTCCCGCAATAGCTGGTTTTCCGACTTCAGCTGGTGAAGTTCTTCAATCCGACGCAACAACACATCGAGTTCATCGAGGTTGATGGGCTTCGTAAGATAGTCGAATGCCCCTTCCCGCATCGCAGTCACCGCACCTTCGATGGTTCCGAATGCCGTCATGATGATCACGGCAGCTTGCGAGTGAACATTTTTCGCAGCCTTGAGCAGATCAACACCTGTCCCGTGCGGCATTTGAAAATCCGTCAGAATCGCGTCGACAGAGCTTGCTGCGAAACGCTCGATCGCACGGGCGACACTGTCGGCTTCGTAGACAACGTGACGCTTCTTCTTCAGATAGCCCGACAAAATGCTGCGTTGGGAAGCTTCATCATCGACAACGAGAATATTCATGCACTTTGCCTGTTCATTCTTCATTTCCCAATAATCATCTTAAGACCGATGAGCACGAGTGCAACCCCAAAAACTTTCTCAAGCGTTTCGTTCGATACGGTCATCGCATACCGGGCACCAAGAAGACTCCCGACTACAAACCCAACTGCAATCAACGCGGCGACCCTGATATCAACAAACCCTTGTCTATAGTATGTCCATGCTGCAAGGAGCCCTATTGGTGGTACCAGCAAAGCTAGTGTCGTTCCTTGCGCCTGATGTTGTGAAAACCCGAAAATGAAGACGAGCGCAGGCACGATCACGAATCCACCACCCAGACCCACGAGTCCGCTCAGAACGCCAGCAAGTAAACCCAGAATGACAAACCCGGCCATGTCACCCATGATTTCTTCCTTTGAATTGTTCACGATCAATCGAAAATTGCCAAGCACAGAACGACTCGCCAATGAGATCAGGCGGGCAATTCAGGCGCAGTTCATCAAATTCAATCAAGGCCATCCCTCGATTTCCCACGCGACGGAATCGCTGCAAAGTACGCATTCGTCTCAAGCAAACAAAGAAGCCCCTACAGGAGGGGCTGAATCGATGGAAAAGCGGCCGTGCTCCTCACACCAGATCAACGATGTTCTGCGCACTCAAGAGGGTATGTTCTTGCGATCGCCTTCGCTGGTCTCTTTGACGGTCTGCACTGACAGAATGGAGGGCTTCGCTTTGGAGCTTATTCGATAAGCCAGATGGCGCACAGAAAGAATCAAGGGACACTGTCGACCAAAGTCTGTCACTCCCATGAACAGGGCCAAGAGGCCGAACGTCAGGAACCATCCGCTTCCCCTTACTCCAACGAGAAACATCAGCGCCAGGATTACACCAACGCCGTTAAGCACATATCTGACCACGGATCTGCTTTGCATCCACACATCCTCTCTTGAAAGTCGTACTCCATGCCGCACTCCGGTTGATGGTTTATAATCCCGCCATCAGGCGGCTTCCAGCTCTTTCGAAACAGCTATTGCTGCGACCGTTCCATCCGATACTGCAGTAGTTATCTGCCGGAATGATTTGCTCGCGACATCACCAACCGCGTACACGTCCGGGATGTTGGTTCGCGTGTTCGAATCGGTCTTGATATATCCCCACTGGTCCAACTCAAAGTAACGGCTGAATTCATCGAGGTTGGGTTTCATTCCCGCGAATATAAATACTCCATCACACTCAATCGTCTTCAGATGTTTCGTTTTCAAATCTTCGATCACAACCTTCCGGACACTTGTTCCCTCTTTAATGAACTCTCTCGGTTCGTGCTCGAAGACAAACTTGATTTTCGGGTTGGCAAACGCTTTTTCCTGAGCGGTTTTGTTCGCCTGCAGCGTATCAAACTGGTGTACGATGGTCACGCTCCGCGCGAATTTTGCAATGAACAGCGACTCTTCAATTGCAGAATTGCCCCCACCGATGACAACGACATCCTTCCCCTCATAGTACTTTGCGTCGCAGGTGGCGCAATAGGAAATTCCCTGCCCGCGGTATTCTCTCTCCCCCTTCACACCAAGAATCCGCGGGGAAGAGCCGGTCGCAATAATAATCTTCTTCGCTTTGATCGTCTCAAAGCCATCCACGACAATGTTCTTGTGGACAAGGTCGATTGATGTAATTTCAACTGCAGTGCGAAAATCCGCCCCCGCGCCTTTGGCTTGCTCAGACATATGGTGCATCAATTCGTAACCGGAAATTGGCTCCGAAAATCCGGGATAGTTGCTCACGAGGTGTGTCACCTTCACCTGTCCGCCAGGCAGTTCCCGGTCCACTACGATCGTCTTTAACTTTGCCTGTGCGGTGTAAATGGCTGTCGCCAGTCCAGCCGGACCCGCCCCCAGAATAATCACATCGCACTCCGTCTTCACCGGCCGAATGCTCCGACGAAGCTCCTCCGACCGTTCCTGTGTCAGGAACAACCCCAGATTTCTGACAATATCGGATCTCTTGATACCTCCGGTCAGTTGTTCACCAATGCGCTCACCGTTTCGGAAAAACAGGAGTGTCGGCGAAGAGGAGACTCCGAGTTTTGTTGCCAATTCTCTGTTTTCCTGACGGAAGATCTTGAGAAACGTGATGTCGCGGCCGTAGATCTCGCTGAGCGGTTCAAACTTTGCTGCCAGCGCCTCACACGGCGGGCATTCGGATGAATAGAAATCGAGCACCACGTCACCCCCGTTGAGCACAGTGTTCTCGAAGTCTTCTGTCTTGATGTATCGAATCAGATCACTCATGGCTGAACGAACTCCCTTTTAAAGTATGTGGACATCCCCATTTCCAGCAGTTCCTTGATGGGACGGCAATCGGGTGAAAGGATGTTCCCCGTTCCGTTGAAAGCGACCGACGCACAGCCCCCGCCGCAAGCGAGACGCACGTTGCAAGATTCACATTTCTTGATTGACGTAACGTCACGTTCTTGCCATCGCTCAATCAGTTCTTCCCGTTTCGACACCGTGGGATAGAACGTGCCAAGGGCCTCTTCTTTCTTCCCTACGGTTGCTGTACACGAGTAGATAGTACCGGTGTAGTCAAATGCCCATTCCGTCTTCGTGCCGGGACACGAGTCGTACAGCGGGCTGGGGAGTTCTCCATTCTCGAAGAGAAATTTGGCAATTGAAAATGCTGGTTTGTGAAATTGAAGAACCTCCGGGTGTGCTTGGATGAGCGTGTAGAGCTCCTGGAACATTTCCACGCGGGTCAGCAATTTGGACCGATCGGTCTGGCAGTAATGAAGCTCATAGTTCCGCCCGAGCTGCGTCTTAAATTGCGGGTGTTGTGTCCACCCCTTATCGATCGCAAATTGTGCAAGAGCAGGAAGAGCTGTGATGTTCTGCCGGTCGACAACGACGCGCAGGTTGATCGTGAGATTGTGTTCAAGGGCTTTGTCGATACCGGCGGCGATGTGTTCGAACGTCGAGCCGCCCCCTTTCAACGGACGACGGATGTTGTGGAGCTGTTCCGGCCCATCGAGCGTCACCTGAATTTCACGAATACGGTATTCCTTCAGAGTGTCGACATATTCCTGAAGGTTATAGCCGTTGGTCACAAAGGCGGTCTCCAGGCCGGCCTCTTGTGCTCTGTCGAGCAAGCGCCTGATTGTGTTCCTGTATTTTGTGCCTGAAAGCAGCGGCTCCCCGCCGAACACCGTGATGTACTTCTTTCTGCCGGCGAACTCCTTCTGCACATACTGGAAGAAAGAATCGACGATCTCAGCGCCAGGCTCGCCGTGCTCGTTTTCATACCCTTCCTGGTAACAGTACCCGCAAGCGAAATTGCATGAATACCAGGGGACGAAAAAGAGCTGTACTTCATCGTTGTCACGCTCATCAAGAAAGTCCGCGTATCTCTTCCGAAACAACGTGGTTTCCTCTGCCTCGTCGCTCAAGTATCCCTTGGCGACATACTCGTCGACATCTGTGTACCGCTGATCGAGAATCTCCAGCGCTTTGTCCGCTGAGAGGATGTCTGCGTTGCCGGAAAGCAGGTTCACGATGAAGTATTCATCGGAATCCGCAATCTTTGAGAAGATGTTGTGTTGTGAGAATTTCATGGGAGGAGAGAAAGCTAAGCCATACTGATGAGAATTGTCGCTCGTGAATTAGTCGTGACAACCTGCCGCGTTTTTTGACGTTTTTGCACAGCACTGCGCTGTGCTCGTTGCAGTGGTCGTGTTTGTTGTGATCAGAGATTTCATAGAGACCTCCTTTCTGAATGCACGGACCCGATCAGGATCCGCAATTGCACGATGACTTCTTCGCTTGTACCGTGAAGCTTACCACGGTGACTTTTCCCTTCGCGTATGGCTTGCTCTCTTCAACTATGCTGATGTCTTTGAATCCTGCCTCAGTCAGAATCTTCATGTATTCTCCCTTTGTAATCGCTCCGGCCCAGCATTCGGCGACAGCAACCGGATCGTTTGCATATTCCGCGGGGACCGGATCGCTGGAGTAGATGTCGCTCACGACGAATCGCCCCCCCTTTTTCAGGATCCGATGAATTTCTGACCACACCGCACGCTTATCTTTGGCGTGGTTAATAGTGCAATTGGAGATGATAAGATCTGCGAGCTCCCCCTGCAGTTGTATACTCTCGAGCTCCGATCGGACAAGTGAAACGTTCGTGTACCCGAATTTCTCGATGTTCTTTCTCGCCTTCGCGAGCATTCCGTCAGAAATGTCGACACCATAGACAGAGCCGCCGTCTCCAACCGCCTCACGCAATCGTATCAGATCGGTCCCCTTGCCACATCCCAGATCAACACAAACTTCCCCAACCTTCGGTTGGCTCAGGTCCAATGCCCCGCCGCAGGAAAGACAGCATTCCTGCTCCGCCAATTGTGTGTATCTCTTGTCTATTTCGATTGTGTCCATGTTTCCCTTTGTCGGTTGTCTTATTCAGGATATCAGATCATTCGATCCGCCGGTGCATAGGAGTGAACTCTCGCTCAGTTGAGATGCGCAAAAACTGAAGAAGATTCACAAATGCAGAGTAAATCTACAGTCGTTGAAATACTCAACGCATCAAACATGCGAATTTTGAAAAAAACGCCCATTACGCTGAGAAAACGCCAACTGTAAGTATGGAACAAAAGTTGCATTTATATAACAATTCATCTTAGGACAGAATCATGGAAGAATACAAAAGAGCGGCGGTTGAGATCATAAGGCTTGGTCTCTGGAATCATCGCGTTCAGAACACATTGGCAAAGACAGCGGCTCTCCCGGTCTATCAGTTGGAGTGCTTGCTGTTTCTGTACCTCGATCATCCGGAATCGGCCGGCAGTCTCGCCGAGAAACTCGATGTTCACAAGAGTACTCTCTCAAAACTGTTGTCCGCACTCCAGGAGCGGGGCCTCATTGAAAGGGCGCTTGGTGATCCGGATCGTCGAACGGAACGATTGACGCTTACTGACGCCGGTCTCAAGTTAGTCGAAAGCGTCCAATCAAGGGCCGAAGAAATTGCTATAGCTCTTCTGCAGCTCCTCCCTGAAGAACGACGATCTCAGTTTATGGGTTGTGTCCGCACGATCACCTCGAACGAGGTTCCTGTCCATACCGAAACTGCACGCAGTACCACAGAATCGTCTCACGTACAAACTAATACTTGAAGGAGGTTCTCATGAAGATTTCACGAAAAGATTTTCTATCATCAGGGTCAAAATACGCGGCAGGAGCCGTCGTTGGCGTGGTGGCTGCTGATTCCCTCATGAACAAAGCGATGGCAGGCACCAATGCTGCCTGGCCATATCCGTATCAGGCACTTGACGTCGAGAAAGTCCGGATTCTGGGACACGATCTGTACTACGACGCCACATACGGCGGATGCTGCTTCGGCGCATTCGCAGCGCTTGTGAAAGCAAGCGCGGATGTCGCGGGAGAACCCTACACATCATTCCCAACCGGACTTATGTTATGGGGTGGCGGTGGTGGAGCGAGCTGGGGTGGGACGTGCGGCGCGGTGGCTGGTGCAGCGGCGTTCATCGCACTTGTCTCCGTGAAAGCTGATGGCTCTGCATTGGAGAGCGAGGTATTCGGATGGTACACGCAGACAAAATTCCCCACAGACATCAGCAACCAGTACGGTGTTCAATCGAAATACACGCAGAACAAATACACACAGACTCTCGCCCAGAATACCTCCGGCTCCATTCTCTGCCACGCCTCGATCGCAGAATGGTGCAAGAGCGCCAAGTTCACTGAGAGCTCAACAGAGCGCAAAGAACGCTGTGCCCGCCTCACGGGCGACGTTGCCGCATACGCCGCAAAGATCCTGAACGACAAATTGGCTTCGAAGTTCACTCCGCTCTTTGCTTCGCCGGCGATCATTGCCGAGTGCAAAGGCTGCCACAGCGGCACCATCACTGCAAAAATGGAGTGCACGCAGTGCCACGGCGACCACAGGACAGGCACGACGCATGTTGCGGAGCTTGAAGGCGTCCCGGCAGGCTACGAGCTCGAGAACAACTATCCAAACCCGTTCAATCCGCAAACGCGGATTCAGTTCGCAATTCCGGCTGCAGCAACCGTAGATATCGCGATTTACGATATCCACGGGCGTCTGGTGCGCAATGTGGTTGCGTCGGAACATCACGAGTCGGGCCGATACGCAGTTGAATGGGATGGAAAAGACAATGCTGGAGGACGAGTGGCCAGCGGACCGTATTTCTGTCGCATGCAGGCGGGACGTTTCTCCGCAACAAAGAAACTCACACTTCTCAAGTAATACCTGCACGTCGTTTTGGCATCAAGGGGGACCTCCCGGGGTCTCCCTTGTTGTCTTGTCGAAAACGATGGATGAACCTCACCTCACCTCACATTGACTGCCTTCCTTTTCTGTTGTATGTCGAACCATCATGCAGCGTCGTTCGCTTCGTCCTAATTGCTGGAAGTGATTCTCACACGCGGGAAGCTGGCGGAGTGTTTCGACGTTCCGTGGCCCAAATTCGTGGGCATTCCGTCTGGCATACTATATGAGCATATACTCATATACTCTACTACTCACGGAGAAACGATGAAGAAATCGGCAGACTTAAAGGCAGAAATCCTGGTCGCACTCGCACATCCAAATCGCATTCGCATCGTTGAGCTCCTCCGGAAGGACGTTCTCTGCAATTGCGAGCTCGCTCCCGCGCTGGAGCTTGAACAGTCGAACCTCTCCCGCCATCTAAAAATCCTTGTCCATGCAGGCATTCTCACGTCGTGGAAAGACGGATTGCGGGTAAACTTCAAGGTAACTGACGACCGCATCTTCAAGATACTTGACGTTGCCGCTGCCATTGCCAGGCTTGAATCAGAAAAAAAGGCAGAAGCCCTCAAAGCATAACGACGTGTCCATAGGAGAACAACAGATAATGAATATCAAGGTTCTTGGATCAGGCTGCATGAACTGCAAGACACTCCACCGTCGCACAGAGGAAGCGTTGAGCGAACTTCATCTTCAAGCGACAATCGAAAAAGTGGAGGCCTATCAGGATATCGCCGCGTATGGCATTCTGAAGACGCCCGGTCTGGTCATTGACGAGAAGGTAGTCCTGGCGGGTTTTGTGCCGCCTGTGGAAAAGCTGAAAGAAATTCTCCTCGCCCACCAGAGCCCGCAATGAAACTTGTTGAAAAACATCTTCTTGGCTCAGTTGTAGTACTTCTTCCACTCTGGATCGCGCTGTATGCCGTCCTGCAACAAGCGGCAGATGCACTCGTGCTCGTGACAGGACTGCCGCAGGGGGAACGACTGACCGAGGCCGTGCGCTTTTTCGTTTACGAAGTCCCCAAAGTGTTGCTCCTGCTGACGCTGGTTGTGTTCGTCGTAGGTATCGTGCGCTCGTATTTCTCACCTGAAAGTACACGTGCCATGCTCGGCGGCAAGTCTTTGTTCGCAGGGAACATGCTCGCAAGCTTGCTTGGAATCGTTACGCCCTTCTGTTCCTGTTCAGCGGTTCCACTCTTTATAGGATTTGTTGAGGCAGGCATTCCGCTGGGCGTCACGTTTTCATTCCTTATTGCTGCGCCGATGATCAATGAGATAGCGGTTGTTCTGCTGTGGGGACTGTTTGGATGGCAAACTGCGCTGCTGTATGTCGGCACAGGTCTCGTCATCGCAATCTCAGCCGGGTTCGTGATTGGAAAACTCAAAGTGGAAAGGTTTGTGGAGGACTGGGTCTATCAGATCCACTCAACCAATCCTGGAATGGAGGAAGCCGCGCCTGACTTCCGTGACCGGATTCAGTCGGGATATTCCGCGGTCAGCGATATCGTGGGAAAGGTATGGCCCTACCTGCTTGTAGGTATTGGAGTAGGAGCGGGCATCCATGGCTACGTGCCGGAAAACTTCATGGCAGGATTGATGGGAAAATCCGCCTGGTGGTCCGTTCCCGTGGCCGTGCTGATCGGTGTGCCGCTGTATTCGAACGCAGCAGGAATCATCCCGATTGTGCAGGCGCTGCTGGCAAAGGGGGCGTCGCTCGGTACCGCCCTGGCTTTTATGATGTCTGTGATCGGCCTTTCGCTTCCGGAAACCATCATACTACGCAAAGTCCTCAAGCTACCACTGATTTTTATCTTCGTCGGCGTAGTTGCGTTCGGCATCATCATCGTTGGCTATCTTTTTAACATCGTCTATTGACGATCGGACGGCAGTCGAATCATCGAGGAGGATATATGAATGTCAAGGTTCTCGGATCCGGATGCAGCAAGTGCAAGGCGCTCGAGCAAAAAGTGCGTCAGCTGGATGAAGCAAATCAACTGCACCTGGAAATCGAAAAGGTCACCGACCTGAAAGAAATTATGCAATATGGAGTTATGATGACGCCAGGATTGGTTATCAACGGCGTCCTCAAAAGTTTCGGCAGTGTACCCAAGGATGAACAACTTCTACAATGGTTGAAGAAAGAGTGAATATGAGAATCCATTATGTCATAGCAACAATTGCACTCGTCATTACAGCACAGACTACCTTATCCCAGAAAAAACCCTCTGCAGCAGTTGACAAGAAAAGTCCTGTCACATTTGTGGAGCTTGGCTCGGTCAACTGCATTCCATGTCGTCAAATGCAGCCCGTGATGAAGGCCATCGAGAAAAAATTCGGCGAACAAATCAAAGTAGTGTTCTATGACGTTTGGAAGTCCGAGCAGCGAAAATATGCGGAACAATACGGTATCAAGCTTATTCCGACACAGGTCTTCCTGGATGCCGCGGGCAAGGAGTTCTTTCGTCACGAGGGATTTTATCCCGAATCCGAGATCGACAAGCTCCTTCAGAAGCAGGGACTGAAGATCCAAACGGGGAGGTGAGAAATGCTTGACAGCCTCTTCACATGGTTGACAACAGCCCTGAGTGAGCCGTTCGGAATTGCGCTCGTAGCCGCGTTGGGATGGGGTGTTGTAAGCATTCTGCTCAGTCCATGTCACCTCTCCAGCATTCCCCTTGTCATCGGATATATCAGCAGCCAGGGACAGCAAGGGGTGAGGCGCTCGTACTCGCTCTCCCTCGTCTTTGCCCTCGGTATTCTCATCACGATCGGGCTCATCGGTGCGGTCACAGCATCAGCAGGTCGGATGATGGGAGATGTCGGCGTGTGGGGCAATATCATCGTGGCAGGAGTGTTTTTCGTTGTTGGTCTCTATCTCATGGACGTCATCACTCTCTCATGGGGCAGGTTTGTCCCGCAAACATCCTATGCTCAAGGATGGAAAGGCGCGTTGCTTCTGGGCCTGATCTTCGGCATTGGGCTCGGCCCTTGCACCTTCGCCTATATGGCGCCGGTGCTTGGCGTTGTGTTCAGCATTGCATCCACGGATCCGATGCGTGCTTTCTCGTTGATCGCGGCGTTCGGGGCAGGGCACTGTGCCGTCATTGCCATTGCCGGAGGCGCAGCGGGAACAGTCCAGAAGTATCTCAATTGGACAGAACAGTCAAGAGGCGCGACGTACCTTAAGCGGGGTGCGGGCGCGCTCGTAGTCTTGGCTGGAGTGTACTATCTTTACACCGCATTTTGAGATCAGCCCACTTGAATCTATCGATTCAAGGTGAGGGAAATATTGCGATGGGGTTGCTTGTTACAACAGCTTTATCTCGAATGTTCATGTTGATCGTATTGCAGAGAACAGAGGTGTCTCATGCCAGGGTCATGCTGTGGAAAGCCGGTCGCGAAAATCATTAGGGTGGCGGATTTTGAAGCAGGACTGATCGGTCTAGATCAAGCCTTTCACAATGTATACATTGCCGGTCTGAGCGGTGAAG